>QHCD01000029.1 GCA_003244255.1 Pseudonocardiales bacterium
TGATCTTGAAGCACCAGGGTTAGGGCGGCGGCGATGAGGCCTCCACGCAAGCCGTCCCACTCTGGTGACGCCGCGGCCGAGGAGGACGTAACTACTCTCGCCGACGCCGCGGCTGTACTCGGTTCTGACTCACGGCGCGAACCGATGGGCCTGCCGGTCGTGGGGGAGGATTGCCTGGCCCGGCTCGACGATGACGGCGGCTCGGTTCCGGCCCCGTCGGATCCGCGGGCGGGATCGGAAGACGCGGTCGGCATTAGCGACGGGCCGGTCACGCCCGGGGGCGAGCTGACGGTACGGGATCACGCCCGGCTCGCCGAGCGGCTGGCCGACGATATTGGTCGATTGCGGCAAGCCCGGCTCAACCACCACGACGTCCGCCAAGTGCAAGATCGTCTGCAGGCCTTCGTGACCGAAGAGCTGATCCCGTACCTGCACGCCGAGGACGCCGTGCTGGCTGACACCTCAACCCGGCGCCGCCCGGGTGGGCGGGCGTCGCGGGAAACCCGGCGGGTCAAACGTCAGCGGCGCGAGCATCACCGGATGATGGAGATCGCGGACGCACTGCGACTGGCCGATACACCGGTGCTGGTCTTGGCCCGCGCCGAAGATCTGAGGGCCTTGCTGTTCGCTCATCTCGCGCGGGAGGACCGCGAGCTGATGGCGGCGGCCCGAGCCGGCGCCGACGAAGCGCTGGGTCCGTCATCGGCGGCGGCCGTGCTGAGCGCCGAACTAGAGGAACTCCTCGCCCATGACCATGCCCGTATCACAGCCGCGATTACGGGGGCCCGCGATGCCGCCGCCGATCAATCCGATGAGGAGTTGGGTGCCTGCGATCGGGCTACCGCCGCGTTGTCCCAGCATGCGGCGGTGATGTCGACCCGCGCCTATCCGATGCTGCGACGTGTCCTTCCCGCTCCGGAACGGGCCGCGACCGGCCCCCTGACCGAAGACCTGCGCTCGGCCGAGCGCGCCCTGCGACACCTGAACCGATTGCTGCGAGGCGCGTCCGCGGAGGACGAGTCCTACCAGAACCGGGAGCGGTTGTGGCAGGAGGTCGACCGGGCGTGGCATCACCACGTGGCCGATGAAGAGCCGCTACTGCGGCGGGCGGCCCCGTTGCTGGGACCCGACCGGGTGCTCTCGCTGATTACCTCGTTACGCCGACCCTTCCGACACTCCTTGACCCGGCAACACCCGCTTCTGCTGCGCGGCGGCTGGCCCACCGGATTGGCGATCCGAGCCCAATACCGGATCGATCACTGGCACGATGTCCTCGACAACCGAGACACCTGGCGTACTGGAGGATAAGTGCTCTCGGGATCGGGATCGTGCGATCTCCCCGGTGTCCGGGTGCTGCCACCGTTGCCTCTGCCTTCTCTGTGGAAGGGGACGACTCGAGGCGCCGGTCGAAGCGAGATCGGCGTGTACGGATAGCCGCTCCGCTCTCTGATGCGCCGACCGCGCCGGGCGCTCTCGTTCCCGGTAAACGTTGCTCCCAGCGCCCTAATTGTCCCGTCGGGGGTGCCAAACATCACGACGCGGCGTTCGATGGCCTAGGCGACGTCATCCCCGCGGCGGAGCAGACCCCGCAACGCCTCAGTTGTCGGGGTTGGGGGCAGCAATCGACCAGGATCCGCAACGGCGTCATGGACCGGAGACTCACCGCATGCGCGGTACGTCCGGCTCGCTGGGACCGATCCTGAAGATCCTGGCGCTGGCCTCGTCGGTGGTGATCAACGCCGCCGTGTTCGTGCTCGCGTTCCGCATCGCCACCGCCCGCGACCTGTCCGTGCCGACGGCGGACCGGGCGCGGTTGTCGCCGCGATCATCTGGTAGCCGCTGCGGACCTTCGGCGTGGTCTACATCGGGCACGTCGTCAAAGGCGCCAGCGCCACCAACGGCGTCTTCGCCCTCGTGCTGGGCCTCATCGCGTTCCTCTACCTCACCGGCGTCGCGGTCGTGCTCTGCGTGGAAATCAACGTCGTCCGCGTCGAGAAGCTACACCCCCGATCGCTGCTCACCCCCTTCACCGACAACGTCGTGCTCACCGGCGGCGACAAACGCGCCTACACCGGCCAAGCCACCGCCCAACGCAACAAAGGCTTCGAAGACGTCGACGTCACCTTCGACCCACCCGCCCCGACCGACGACGGGTCCGGGCTACCCAGGCCGGACTGAGATGGCAGTTAAGAGCCGTCCTGCGCATGGGCCCGGTGCCATGAGCGAAGCCGGACGAGTCGGGTGGCCGAGGAGGTCAGGCCGAACACCGAGCGGACGTCAGTCGCTGGCTGACGCGGCCGACTTGAGGTCCGCCGACAACCGTTCCTCGAGGTGGGGCCGTGGCACCACGCTGCGAGCGCTGTCAACCGCGCGAGGGAGGAACAGTCAGCTAGCACGTATCCCGCGTAATTTATGGAATGCTGGCGATCCCCGCGATCTGGCCGGAGGTGATGTTGGCCTGATCAGCCAGCACGCTTGAGTTCCATGCTATTGATGATCAGGACGATCGCAACCGACACCGAGATCACCGGCGCCCCAACGTCAACCGACCGCACCACCGGGCGCTAGGCGAGGGGAGCGGTGAGCTCGATGTTGATGTCGTCGGGGTCTTGGAACGACAAGATCGCCATCCCGGCATCAGCCAGGTCGTTGATGTCGCCAGGCGTGATTCCGGCTTGGGCCAACGCAGCGGCAGCGTTGACGAGATCAGCGCGGGAGGCGACCGCGAAACTAACGTGGTCCAGCCCCGTGTGCTCAGAGTCGAATGCGTCGCTGCCAACGGGACGGAGACCGAACAGCGTGCCTTGCGGCGTCTGATAGACGGTGCCCCCATAAAACTTCTCCGGCGAGTCCTTGACCCCGGGCTCACCGACCAAGCCCGATGAATCAACGGCGATAGGCCAACCAAACACCTGATCATAGAAAGCCTTCGAGCGCGCGATATCAGTGACCGTGAGCCGAACGTGGGCGAAACCGGAACTGTCGATGAGAGCCATCCTCGTAGACTACGCATCCGCCGTCGGACCTGGCATCGGTTCACGTCCTCGTCACGGCCGAGCTAACATGCACGTCAGCTTCTTAGAAGAGACGGCTTCCGCTCCTCAGATTGACATGAGGTACGTTCGGGGGCCTACACGCCGCGGTCGCGGAGACCGTCGGCGGCCTGGGCGTGGCGTTGTTTGCTGATCTCGGTGTAACCAGCGACCGAGCCGAGTCCGTGGTGGCCCAGGAATTCCGCGGTGAGGCGGGGGTCCGCCGATTTCTTCTTGGACGATGGTGCCGGCGGTGTGGCGGAAGCGGTGCGGGTGTAGTCCGCCGCTGACCTTGTTGCGTAGGCCGATGCGGGTGCAGATGGCTTCGGCGCCGCGGACGCTGAGTCGGCGGCCAGCGCGGCCGGGGGAGAGGCTGATGAACAAGGCGGGTGCGTCGTCGGTGCGGGCCGCGAGGTAGCGGTTCGTGATCTCTCGGGTCCGGTCGGTGATCACCACGGTGCGCTCGACATCGCCCTTGCCGCGGACTACGACCCGGTCGCCGCCCCAGGCGGCGCGGTCGACCGCGAGTGCTTCGGAGATGCGGCAGCCGGTGGAGACCGGGAACGCGACGAGCGCGTGGTCGCGCAGCCCGGTGTCATCTAGTGACAGGTCGGCGCCGGCGGTGACGTTGGTGAGGTCCTGGCTGGTGTGGCTGCGCCCGCGTACGGTAGGCCGCGACGCTCCGACCGGTCGCGATAAGAGCGCGGACTTGAGTATGTTGATTCGCGTAGACTCGCGAACGGGTTTGGACAGCGCCCAGCCCCCCGGGCAGAGCAATTTCTCGGGCGTCGACGTCGGCCGCCGCGGCCTTAGTGAGGGCGCCCCCGGAGAGTTGCCGTCACCCGCTGGCGCGAGGTGAACCACGTCTCGATTGTTAGGTCGACGGCGCGCAGGACAGCACGCATAGCGTTGACCTCGTTGTGTACTGTGCCGGAACGTAGCAACGGCTCGAGATGGGCGACGCGGTTGCGGAGACGGTAGATTCCATCAACCTGTTGGACGAGATGAACAGGCTTGACCGCCAAGTGCGGAAAGCTCTTCGCCAGAGCCTCGCGCCAGAGCAGCTGGCGACGAGGGTCCCGGCTGGGCAAGAGGAAGCGCCAGGTGCCAATTAGAGCTGGGCCAGCACATCGGGGTGTCCCGGTGCCCGGCCGCCAGGCTTGCCCATTCTGAGCGCGGTGCGAGCCCGATCGGTCGCTTTCCCGATGTCGTTGCCGGCGAGCCGGGTCAGGAGGTGCGCTGGATCCATGAGCCAGTCGGCAGCGTGGGCTCGACCGGTCGAGGTGTCGATCTGGGTGGCGTTCCACGCCGACAATTGGGTATCCATCGCGTTGCGCAGCACGACTTCGAAGACGTGCAGCGCCTCATATACAGCGCCGGACAGGTCGACATTCCACTGGTACAGTCGCAGCGCATCCCTGACGTTGCCGCCGGTGGCCGTCAGGTAGGGACCCAGCCGCGGGAGGCTCAAGTGCGCGACGATGGCGACGACTCGGGGGTCCGGTTGAACTGTCGCTGCCACGGACGTACACTTTAGGGGAAGGCGGAGGCAGGTCTCTCCGTTACAGCTTTGATGAAGGCCCGGCGGTTCTCACCGTTCGGGCCTTCATCCTGTCGGAGACGTTGCGCGTCGCCCCGCGAGTCTGTCGCCCAAGGGCCTGTCGTCCAAGGTGCGACGTACTGTCGAGCGACCGAGCCTGCCGCGGATGTTATGTCAGCTTATTAGGCCCCACGCGGGTGCCCAAGCCCGCGCTGGCCGCGGGGCCACTTCACGCCATCAACATCTCCACGAGTGATACGCATCCGACGTGGATAGCTATCGGCGTGTGCTGGTCGCCCCGATGCCAGGGGTCCGGGCTGTAGGACATCCGGCGGCGGACCGACGAGCCATCCCACTTCGGATAATCGCAGTTTCCCGCAGTGCCACCCGATGTCGCTGGGCTGGCTGCAATGAAAGCGATTTCGTGCCTTCGCCCCCTACCTAGAGCGTGACTCGGGGACGCGGGTCGAGGGAAGGCGCGAGCATTTCGCGGATATCGGTAAGTGGAAGTCCGCGGTCGGCGGAGAGGTCCTCAAGTGAGGTGCCATTTTTGCCGGCCACTTCAACGGCGCGAGCGAGGAGGGTTGGTCTCTCGGGAGGGCCGAGGTCACCTGGTTCTTGGGTGCGCCAGCGCCGTGCACTCATGGTTTTCATGGCTTGGGTGTAGAGCTCGGGCCTCAAGGTCTCCAGGGTGCTGGCGCGCTTGAGAAGCGCGGCGAGAGATACCTGCCACTTGGCTTTAAGCGCCAGCAGTCGATCCCAGTCCGGGCGTTGCGGTAGTTCATGGAGGATGTCGTGCCGTGGCATCAGGAATGCGGCCGCGAACTGGTGAGCTTGTGTTTCGGCTTGTTTGGTGCCGGCATCCTCATTCGTGTGCAGCACGAGGTGGTCGTCGAAATACCGATGCCCGACGAACAGGCTCGATTGTCGATCCTGCAGGCGACCGTAGCTGCGGTGATCGCGGCGTTCCCTGGGACCGCAGACCTTGCTCGACCCGGTGTCCTGGCCGAAGCCGCAGCAATCTCCGTGGGCCTTGACGCCCGGCGGTTGCGCAAGGCCGTCGCCGAGGCGTGCGCGTGGCGGCCGGAAGCCCAAGGCGACCCGTCCCGCGTGACGGGCGCCGATCTGCTCGCAGTCCTGAACCATGCAAGGAGTCAGTAATGACGGGATCGGTCGTGGTGCGTCGCATCGGTTCGGTGCCGGCACGGACCTCGATCGACACATGGCAGGCGATCGTGGCCACGATCGCCGAGCCGAGCAGCACCGCGCACGCCGCGCTGCTCGAAGCGACCGGTGTCGCGTCGATGCTGATCGCAGAGGCCTACACACGTGATTTACCGATCGTGGTGACCCCGGCGTCGGGGCAACGGGTGCGCCTCTACACGGTGCACGGCGCTGACGCAGACGAGGCGATCGACGACGAGACACCGTTGGCGACGTGGCCGACGACGGCGGCCGGGTGGACGGTGTCGTTGCCGTGCGCGGAGCAGGATCTCGCGTTCGCGTCCTCCGCACTCGCTGGCCTATCGGGGGTGTCCGTGCGCGACGCGGCGCTCGGGCTCGCCGTCGAATCCGACTCGGCTGCAGCCCATGCCGCCACCGTCACCGATGGGGCCATGCTGCGCGTCGACACCTCATGGTTGGAGAGCTAGTGACCTCGGTACGCGTCTCGACCCGCACGCACTCGGTGACCCACGTCGCGACGAACATCTTGTGGGGCCTTCGCCGCATTGTGCGCGACTGCGGCCTCGACCAGACCAACATGGCCAACCAATGGGCGGTCCTGGAGGCAGGGACCTCGGCCTGGCTGACCAGCGGCGACCTGCGGCGCTGGTGCTTGAGGTCTATGACCCGCGGGACTCCGCCGGCAACGACCTGATCGGGCGCTTCGACTTCACCATCGACTACGGGTACTACCCCGACGGCGACGGGGACCTGTGGCTCGACCCGGACACGGTCGCGTTCGCGATCCGGCGTGCAGGGACTTACCCCGCCGCGTGCAGCTACCGCTTCGTCGCCGATACCGAACCAGGCCGCTGACCGGACCTACCTGGACAAGCACCCGAGCGCGGTCTTGAACGCCGTTCGCCTGGCCCTGCTCCCGCACTACGCCGAGCACCGCGTCACCCTCGACCGGCGCGCGGTGCGCGTTGACTTCGGTCTGGTCACGGTGGACGACGTCGCGGACGGAGATGTGATGTCCTTCGATGTCGTGCCGGCATTCAGCGACGGCGACAACTACCTCATCCCCGACGATGTCCTCGGAATCTGGATCGCCACCAACCCGAAGATGCACGCTGAGCTCGCCACCGCTGCGAACCAGGCCTATGACAAGCAGTGGAAGCCGCTGGTGAAGATGATCAAGAAGTGGAACTTCCACACCGGCGACCCCGTCATCCCCTCCTTCCTGCTTGAGGTGCTCGCCCTCGACCTCATCGACGGCGGGTGGGCCGGCCCATATCCCTACGAGCTGCGCATGTTCTTCGGCAGCGCCGCCGACCGGATCTCTGACGGCTGGGCGGACCCCGCACACGCCGGACCGAATGTCAGCGACACCCTCGACAACGACCAGACTGCGATGAAGGCCGCCCAGCAGGCGCTGCTCGAGGCCGAACGCGCCTGCACCCGCGCGCTAGGCCTCGAGCGGTCCGGCAACAACACCGCAGCGATCAGGGAGTGGCGGGCACTGTTCGGGCCTCTGTTCCCCGCACCATGACCATCACCGAGCGCCAAGATCAGCACGAGCACCTCGACCGGCTTGCCGCCTACAGCTACCGGTATCGGGTCGCAGGACGATGGCGCGCGCTGCGTATGGCGGGAACTCTGTTGCTGGCCGCTGCCGTGCCGGTGCTCGCGTTCGCTCGACCGAGCTGGGCCGATCAACTCGCCGCAGTTGCGGCGCTGTGGCTGGTGCTCGGCCGGACCGCGCTCAGCTGGATAGAACGCAGCTCCTTCCTTAAGGCCGCGCTCATGCAGGAGTACTACGACACAAAGCTATTTGGCCTGCCCTGGAACGAGGCCTTGGCCGGTTCCGAACCACGTCAGGTGGACATCGCGGCGGACACCGCGAAACTCAAGAATCGTTCCAAGTTGCTCCAGTGGTACGACGTCGACCTCACCGGTCTGCCGTGGCCAGCCGATGTGCTGCTCTGCCAGATGCAATCCTCGTCCTGGAGTCGCCGTGACCACGAGGCCTACAGCGCCCTGCTGATCGGCTCAGCCACGATATGGACCGCAGCAGGCCTGATCTACGGCTTCGCAGCCGACCTGTCCCTGCAGGACTTCCTCGTCCGCCTCTTCCTGCCCTCAGCACCAGCGTTGCTCGAGGCCGTCGAGCTCGCGCTCGCCCACCACACCCACGCCCGTGACCGTCGCAAGGTCGAAGACGCGGCGACCGCTGCATGGCGTATCTACCAGCGCGGCGATCAGGTCACCACAGAAATTGTGCGCCAGGTACAAGACTCCGCTTTCCAACTTCGTCGAGACCAACCCCGAGTACCCAGGTTGTTCTACAGCCTCCGCCGCACCGCCAGCTCTCGCGCAACCATCTCGGCGGCAGCAGCCAATCGACGCTGACATGCAATACCGGTTCGTGAAGGGGCGAACATCTCAGCCGGAGTAACTCCGGCCTAGTCAGCCGCGGTGCCCGCGAGGAATGCTCGTATGGTTGCGACCGCTTCCCGGCGAAGCTGCGCGTGTGCCTCTCGGTCGTCGGGTGCGGCGAGGAAGTGTGCGTAGGCGGCTGGGCCGTCTTGTTCGATGTCGAGGAAGCGTTCGGCGAGCAGGGTGAGCGCTTCGATGACCTGTGGGTGACCGGCAATCGGGCTCGCGGCTGCAGCGACACCGGCGGCGTGGGGCCCACCGTGACTGTTGAGCAAGACGAAGACGAGGTCGTAGGCGTCCTTGTTCTCGTGGCGGTCTTGAAAGGCGAGGACCTTCAGCACGGTGTAGGGCACGGTGTTCGCGACGCGCACGGTGACGCGGGATCGGCCGCCGTTGTCGAGTCGTTCGGCTTCTATTTCGACGGGTTGGTAGTCGGCGGTGACGAGTTGTGCGCCGCGGACGTTGAACGCACCGAGGCCGGAGCCGACTGATTCGCCTTTGGGTTTGAAGATCCGTCCCGGTTCGACGGCGTCGGTTTCGCAGAGGAACTCGACGATGACGGTGACTTCGTCGACTTGGCGTGTCCAGCGGAAGCTGCTCTCGGCGCGGAAGCCGCCTCGTTTGAGGTTGGTCTCCAACGTTCGATAGGTCTCAGGGACGGTGTCGCCGAGGGCGAGTCCGATGACCAGGTCGACGTCGGTTGTGCCGACGTGCGCCGGCACTCCTTCGGGGACAGTGCCGATCAGGTAGCGGGGTGCGAGTCCGCCGATGAGGTAGATCCGTTCGCTCCAGGGGCCGATGTCACCGAGCAGGGTGACCAGGGCGCGTTCGCAGCGGGCGGTGGCCTGCTGGGCGTAGTCGCTGAAGCTGTCGCGGCTCATAGTTGCAGGATCTCCTGTCGGAGTCGGTCGGCTTGTTCGCGGCCGCGGCGGGGGTCACGCCGCAGGTCGTAGTAGAGCCGGTAGGGGTTGACGACCGTTAGTCCGTCTTGGTCGCGGTGAAACGCCAAGGGCGTGTCGTCCTGGGCTTGCAGGAGGACGAGGTTGTGGCCGGTGGGTAAGATTTCGGCGTCGATCGCGGCGGCGGCGAGGGTCGGGTCGGTGATCGCGGCGATCCAGATTTCGGTGACGGGTACCGCGGTAATGAACGGCGCTAGCCGGGCGGCGACCGCAGCGCCGGTCGCGGCATGTCCGATGTCGGCGCGGCGTAGGCCGGCGCCGGCCTCGGTGAGCAATTCATCAGGGGTGCGGGCCAGTCGATAGAGCTGGTGACGTTGGACGTGGCGGTCGGTCATCTCCTCGGCCCACAGATCCAGCAGTGCTGCGGGGTCGGTGATCGTGCGGGTGCGGCGCGGCCCGGCCCCGGTGGTTGTGGTGAGGTGTTCGGCGTCAAGTCGGGCCAGTACGCGGTGTGCCAGTGCGGGGGAGACGTCGGCGGTGTCGGCGAGATCCTGGACGCCCCAGGCCCGGTGGTGGTCGAGCAGCATGGCCTGTGCGACGACGCCGGCTTTCCCGGTGAGGCGGGTCGGGCGCGCCGGACCGGCTTGCCGGGTGGCCCGCAGGCCGGGGTCGGCGACATGCAGGAGCAAGCCGGGCAGTTCAACGTGGGCGTAGCCGGCGCCGTCGATCAAGCCGATACCGTGCTTTTGCAGCAGCTCGCGGGCGTCCGCGGTGGCGTCTGCGGCGATCACGATCAGCGGGAGATTCTGACCAACCGTGATGTAGGCGAGCTGTCGAGCTGCCGCAACATTGAGGTGCCGCTTGGCTTCGACCAAGATCGGTTGTTCACGGTCGGCGAAGCGGATCATGAAGTCCGCCTTGTCGTCGCTGGCAGGAGTCACACGCACGTCTACGTTGGAGAGCGCACGGAGGATGCGAGCGGTCTCTGCTTCGAACCGCCCCACCATCTCTACCGTTGCAGCCTTATTTACCACACCGGTAAACATAGCTTTAACGGTGAATTCAGGCAACCGTTCACCGACTCACACCAGAGTCGGTTCCTCCTCTCAGGGTGCTGCGCTTCCGGATGCTGTCCAGCGCGGCCACCGCGGCGGCGTCGGCGTGGGGGAGCGTGTGGAGGTATTGCTCGGTGGTGGTGAGGCGGGCGTGGCCCATGCGGTCTTTCACGCTCTGCAAGTCGGCGCCGCCGGAGAGCAGCCAGGAGGCGTGGGCGTGGCGTAGGTCGTGGACGCGGACGTGGAACGGGAGCCCGGCTTGAGCGAGGGCCGGGTTCCAGATCTGGCGGCGGAACCAGGCCCGGGAGATGTGCCCGTCGGTGTCGAGGGTCCGGGTTGTTCGGGCTGGATCGGCGCCGGTGGCTCGACGGTTCGCGCGGTAGGTCGCATAGGCGCCCCGGCAGTGCTCGCATCGGCAGCCGCCTGCGGAGTAGCCCGACAGCGTGCCGTGGCGGTACGTGCGTCCGGTTGGGGTGGGGTCTGTCAGGCCAAGGATGTCCAGTTCGGCTGAAGCATCAGCTCGCGGGGAGAGATCGGCCGCGGGCGGGGCGGTGAACAGCAGATCATCTGGCGCCTTGCTGGCGGCGTGGGCGGCGAGCAGGTCACGGATGTGGGCGGACAGGCCGAGGCGCCGCGGTTGCTTGTCTTTGGGGTAGTTCTTGATCAGGAACCGCTCCCCGTCAGGATGAAACTTCGCAACGATCTCGATGACAACCCGCGACACGACGAGCTGACCGTGAGCGAGGTCGAGGTCGTGGACCCGCAGCTCGACAAGTTCACCCCAGCGCAGCCCAGTTTCGATGTCGGTCTCGACCAGCAACCGCACCTCAGCGGTAGGCACGCCTCATGGATGAGGGTGAACTGCTCGGGGGTGATGATCCGCCGTTGCGCTTTCGGGACGGTCGGGGCCTTGATGCCGGCGCACGGGTGCAGGGTGGTGATCTGGTCGTTGAACGCCGTGGTGAAGATGGCCGACAGCACGGACAGGCAGTACTTGATCGTGGCCGGCTTCACCCCGGCGTCTTTCAACGTGGTGAGCCAGGCGCGGATATCGGCGGGCTGGATCGCGATCATCTTGTAGCCACCGAACGCGGGCAGGATGTGCTTGTCCAAGACGTAGCGGTAGTTCTGCCGGGTGGTGAGCTCGATCTGGTGGTGGGGAAACCACTCCTCCTCGACGTAGCGGGACAGGATCTGCCGGCTTCGTCCGGTGTCGGTGTTGCGGCCCTCAGAGGTGTGGGCCTCGGCGCGCTGCCACGCTTTGTCCGCCCCGCGTCGGCTGGCGAAGCTGCCCGCCGACCGGCGCCGGCCGGTGACGTCGTCGTAGTAAGCCGTGTAGCGGGGCTTGCCGTCGGCGCCGAGACGTTTGCGTGACTGGCCCACGGACTACCCTCAATCCCAGGAGTCCCCGCCGGAGATACTGACTGCCGACGTTGACCCTGATTTGACCCCGAGACCCTCCGCCACAACCTGACACCGGACGGAATCAGATGACACGGATCGACAGGATTCCCAGCTATGCAAGGGAGTCTATCGCGTACGGTCTAGCAAACAAGGGGCCGTTGAACCCGGAACACCCCGCTGGCAGTGTGGGGGTCAGGGGTTCGAGTCCCCTCAGCTCCACCCGTATTTACTGGGCTAGAAGGCCCTGCAAGATCATCTGAAAGTGGTTTGGTAGCCAGTTTGGCAGCCAGTTGCGCGAAACGAGCTTATGGCACCGGGTCATTCTTCGTTCGATTTGTCGGGTCATGAAGTGATACTTAGCCTCTCGTTTAGTAAACGATGACGCAGATCCGTTGCTAAACTGATCATGTGAGTAACGGTCTTGCCGGCGCTGGCTGGCCCCTTATTGCGACTGAAGAGCTGCGCTGGCAGCCGGCCGCAACATTTGCGCTGCCTAGCGGTCAGGCACGGCTCCAGGCCGGTCCGTACCGGGCGGCGATCGCGCCGGAGATAGCGACGGTCCCGGACGTGCCGCTCTCGGCCGAGACGCGATCTTTGGTCACCGAGGCGGCAACGGAGATCGCCCGGTTCGACGCCGAGGTCGGCGCCGATCTCGCACCCTTCTCGGCGATCTTGCTGCGTACCGAGTCGGTGGCGTCGTCGCGGATCGAGAATCTGACGGCGTCGGCGAAGGCGATCGCCCTGGCCGAGCTCGGCGACACGGATCGCGCGAACGCGACCGTGATCGTCGCGAACACCACCGCGATGCAGGCGGCCATCGCACTGGCCGACCGCCTCGGCGGCGACGCCATCCTCGCGATGCATCGGGCGCTGCTCGGCACCACCGAGCCCGAGTGGGCCGGCAAATGGCGCACGGTTCAGAACTGGATCGGCGGAAGCGACTGGTCACCGCACCGGGCGATGTTCGTGCCGCCGCATCCCGACCGTGTTCCTGCTGCGATCCACGACCTCGAGCGGTTCCTCGTCCGCGACGACCTGCCGGTTCTCGTGCAAGCCGCTGTCGCGCACGCACAGTTCGAGACGATCCACCCGTTCCCCGACGGCAACGGCCGCACCGGACGCGCACTCGTGCACAGCCTGCTGCGCGGCAAGGGGTTGACCCGGAAGGTGACGGTGCCGGTGTCCGCCGGCCTGCTCGCCGACACGTCCAGCTACTTCGACGCGCTGACCGCGTACCGCGACGGCGACCCGGAGCCGATCGTCGAGCGCCTGGCGAGTGCGAGCTTCGCGGCGATCAACAACGGACGAACGCTCGTGGGCGACCTGCACGCGCTGCGCGCCAGCTGGGACGACACGATTTCCGCGCGACGCGGCGCTTCGGCCTGGCGCTTGGCCGACTTGGTCCTTAGCCAGCCCGTCGTCGACTCACCGCTCGCACAGCGCCAACTCGCCGTCACCGCACCCGCCGCGCTTCGCGCGATCGAACAGCTCGTCGACGCAGGCGTGCTCACGAAGATGTCCGGGCGGCAGCGGTACAGGCGCTACAGCGCCTCCCAGGTCCTCGAGGCCCTCGACGCCTTCGCTGTCCGGGCTGGCCGCCGCGGAGGAAGTTGACTCAGCCGAGCCAGCATCGCCGGTTGCCACTCGAACCCGACGACGCCAGTCGGATCGGCCCGGCGCCATGGTGCGAGATCGCCGAATAGGGCGCGGCACCGCGTGACGAAGCGTCTTGGACGCCGCACGATCTGCGCGGTCGGATCACCTAACTTGCGGCAGAACTCACAGCACATCGCTGCCTGCTGCGGTGCGGGTGCTGGACGCCTTTCATCTCACCCGCCTTGGGTTCGCCGCCGTGGACGAGGTGCGCCGGCGGGTGCAGCAGCACAGCACCGGCCATCGCGGCCGCCGCGACGACCCGCTCTACCGGATCCGCCGCGTGCCGCGCCGCCGCGCCGACCACCTCACCGAGCGGGCCTGGACCAGACTGCTCGCCGCGCTAGACGCCGCCGACGTCGACGAGCAAATCGCGCTGACCTGGATCGCCGCGCAAGAACTGTGCACCCTCTACCAGTGCCGCAGCCCTCACGCCACCGAACAACACCTCTACCGGTGGCTGGTGCACTGCGCCCAAGCCGACGTCCCCGAACCGCGCCGCCTGGCCCGCACCCTGGACAGCCGGCGCGAGGAACTGCTCGCCTACTTCGACACCGACGGTGTCTCCAACGGTCCGACCGAGCCCATGAACGCCATCGTGAAGCAGATCAAAAAAGTCGGCCACGGCTACCCCAACCTAGCCAACTACCGACTCTGTGAGCATCGCGAGCAGCTGATCCGGGATCGGCTGGCAGGGTTGGCGTCGGCCGCCTCATCTCGCGTGTGACTCATACCGACTATGGCCTCATTGCAGAGTGCTCTGATGCGGACATGTCCACGCTTGATGGGTGGCCGGCGCCTTCCCGGCCCACCTCAGTGACTTGATCAGGAGACTGCCCGGCCCAATGGTCGTGGCCTCGACAACCTGGTAGCCGGCGACGGCGACGGCACGGGCGAGCTGAGCGCCGTAGGTGCCGATGCCCTCGATTACCCATAAGGCCTGCACGTCCCCGCCGGTGCGGCGAGCGGCCCAATCGACTGCGCGGGTGATTCCAGCTGCCGTGGTCGGGAACTGAGCTGAGTCGACCAACTCGCCGTGCGGGCAGGCAAGGACCGTCAGGGCGTGGGAGCGGGCGTGGGTGTCCACGCCGATGACGAACGGGTGGGCATGCGCGACGATGGTCACGGCGATCGGACTTCCTTTCAGACGGGACATGAACCGGTCGCTGCCGGCCGGCGCCGGTCCGGGAGGAAGTCACTTCGGGACAGCTCTGTGAGGGGCCCCGCGGATGAACGCGCGCGATAACCGCGGGGTCGGCAAGTCCGATCCGCTCGATGCCCACCGTATCGCCGCCGCGGCCCTGCCACTGGAGGTGACCGAACTACGTCACCCGCGCCGCGACAACGGCGAACGATCAGCGCTGCGGGTCCTGCTCGCCGCTCGCGGTCACATGACGGGCGAACGCACCGCCTGCGTGAACGCGCTGACCGCGCTATTGCGGATCCTCGACTTGGGCATCGACGCCCGCAGACCGCTCGCAGTCAGCCATATCACCGAGGTATCGCGCTGGCGCACCCGCGCCGAGGACATGGCCACCGCCACCGCCCGCACCGAGGCCAGCCGCCTGGCCAAGCGAATCGTCGCCCTGGATGAGGAACTCGCGGCGAACCACAAGCACATGGAGGCCCTTGTTCGGGTCACTCCAGCAGCCGGACTGCTCGACAAGGCCGGGATCGGACCCGTCACAGTCGCCGTGGCGATCAGAGCCTGGTCCCACGCCGGCAGAGTGCGCTCGGAAGCTGCCTTCGCCTGCCTGGCAGGCGTCAACGCGATCCCGGCGTCCTCCGGCAACACGACGCGACACCGCCTCAACCGCGGCGGTGACCGACGCTTGAACCGCGCGCTCCACATAGCCGCCGTCACCCGCATGCGCATGGACTCCGACACCCGCGCCTACGTCGAGAAACGGCGGGCCGAAGGCCGCACGACCAAGGAGATCCGGCGCAGCTTGAAGCGATACCTCGCCCGCCAGATCTACCGACACCTCAACGCCGCGCAGGCCCACATGTCAGCGACTTGACGAACATAGGAGAGTCCGCGTACTACTACACTGCGACGTCGACTGGCACACTCACCAACCAGCACGAATCAGAGGCCGACTACCACGCTTAGCCGCGTAGAGCCGGTATAGGAACGACAAGCGGGGACGCCGTCCGACCTTTATCGTGTCCAGAAGTCCTCCGGGCGCCGTCCCGGCCGAAACCCATAGTGCTCGACCATCGCCACCGCTTCCGGGAAGTTCTCGGCCAACGCGCCGGGCACGTGAGCGCGTCACTTCCGAAGGTGACCGCCCGACCACCTTCTTCGCTCCACCATTGCGGAATCCAGGACCACAACCTGCGAGTGTTCATCTCGAGAGCGCGCCCGCTGTCGGCCAGCAATCGCATGGCGTTCCGGAAACCTTCCTCGAATCGCTTGGGGTCGAAGGGTCCGACCTGGATGGTCGGCCAGAAGCGGACCGCGTAGTCGATGTGGGTGAACACCTCGAAGGAGTCCGATCCAGCCGCCATCCGAGGCACCTCGGCGAGGTACGCCCAAATGACCTTGTCCGCCGGCCACAGTCGAAACAACGTGTTGGGTTCGCTGCGATCCGCACCGATCTGCAGTGTGTGCAGCGAGCCGTTGACCCTGTCCAGCTCGGAAAGGTCAAGCAGCTGCGCCGCGCGCGCATCAAAGAGATGGGGCTGCCCGAACTCCACACCAGTGAGAATGCGGAGATCGGGGAACTTGCGTCGACAACGATCGATACAGTCGAAGTATCCGGCCACGTCCATCGGCGGCGGCTCGAGGATCCCCTCCGGCGTGATCGGTTCCTCAGGTGATCCACGACGTCTTCGGGACCGACTCGCCACGATTCCTCGAAGTCCAGGTGCTCGGTGAACACGACCGCCGGCAACCCGATCTTGACCGCACGCTGGCAGGTCGCTTCCATCGTTCCGGCCGCCTTGGAGGACGGTCCGCCGGTGTCCCAAGACCACTCACTATGGACATGACTGTCAGCTGGAAGCGACATGTTCGGAGCATGCCACCCCACTGATGCGCGGCGAATCGGACCGCGCTCTCGACTCGTCGACACGTCGGATGCGCGTGACCGGGTAGTGCCGATGAGGTGCGCTGGCCGCGTGCCGGACCGGAGACTGTCGATCTGAGGCGTGGGGCCCGCATCGCATCGCTCCGATCGCTGCTCGAACGCTCTGTCGGGGATCGCTACCCGGCGGGGCCGGGTCGGCGTCCCGGGCCGATCCGGGCCTGTGACGGGGTTCCCGAGGATCGGGAGAGGTGCAGCCACGTCGGGCGATAGCCGTGTCGTTCGTAGAGCCGCTGCGCGGCGTGGTTGCCGGCTAGCACGCCGAGGATCACATCGTGGACCCCGTTGGCGGCGAGCGCAGCGTGCAATGCGTCGAGCAGGGCGGTTCCGATGCCTCTGCCACGAGAGGCGGTGCGCACCGCGAGCGATTCGATCTCGCCGACGCGGGCGCCGCGCTTCCATGTATCCGGGATCCAGGTGTCGGCGGTGTCCATCACGTGAGCAAGGCCGTACCCGACCAGATCTGGCCCGTCGTAGGCGAGCAACAGCACCGAGTCCGGTTTGGCGAGCAGGGTTTCGTACAGCCCGCGGCAGACCGACCAGCTGTCCTCGTCGCCAACGTATGGCGCGAGCTGCGGCATCAACGCTTGATGGTGGTGGTCCACCTCGACCCACCACGACTTCAGCGCGTCGACGTCGTCAACCGTCCCCCATCGCAGCCGCGGATGAGCCTTGTCAGGGGTGCGCTCCCCGATGCGAGCTGGCGACCATCGAGCCCGAGCTGCGGCAGCAGCGACTCGTGCAGCGCGATCTCGACCCGCGCCGTCGCGCCAGCGTGTTCGGCGAATAGCGCCGTCTCGGCGTGGGTCCGAGCCTTCACGTCGACCGCAGCGAGCGCGCGTGCGTACTCGCGCAGGTAGTGGGCGTCCTGCGCCACGTAGTACGCGAACCGCTCGTCACTCAACGATCCTTCTACGAGTGGTCTGTTTCGCCTGCACCCTCTCCCTCCACCATGGTGATCCCGTAGTCGGCCAAAGCGGAAGCGATGGCACCCCGAGCGGCCGTCGCAAGATGGCCCTCCGTGAAGCGGTGATCGCAGGTGACCTCAGCCACAACAGCAGACGGCGCCGTGAAGTTGGCCATCGCGTCGTCGTTGGAGAACTCGGCTTCAGCCAAGACGAGCCCATCGAGCGCGCCCTCGAACAGGTCCACCCCCAGCGGCGGCATGCTGAGTCTGGTCTTCGTCAAGACGGCCGCCGGAAGTCGCTCAAGAGCACGGTATTCGTCGGCCGTGAGGTACATCGTGGTGATGAGCCCAGGTCCACCGTCACGACCAGGAATCTTCTGCGTGAGCTTGTAGACCGCGTACTCCCCAGAGCCCGCTGGTCCGGTAGCGCGGCGAAGCCGGATGCGGGTTCCGATGTGATAGCGATCGGTGATTACCACCGTGCGTACGGACGAGCCAGCAGGCGGCCTGGCCAGGAGAAACCGGCGCTCGCGCTCGTGGCGGGCGTACTTGAGCTCCTTACCCTCAGGAGCGGAGTCGTTGAGCACGTGCACAGGATACGATTCGGCGACATCGACCACGGCTGGGAGGTCGCAGGTCTAGCGAGTCGTCGCCCAGCGTGCACTGGACCCGCCTACAGCTATCCGCAAGCGGATCGGCAACTGGGACGGGCAACTGGGTGCCGAGAACGTCGCCGAGCGACAGCGAGGAGGACTGGAAGGCATCGGCGGTGAGGAGTCCGTGAC
Source organism: Pseudonocardiales bacterium (assembly GCA_003244255.1). Classification (GTDB taxonomy): domain Bacteria; phylum Actinomycetota; class Actinomycetes; order Mycobacteriales; family QHCD01; genus QHCD01. The sequence goes on from QHCD01000029.1 coordinate 17,968, forward strand.
GGGGGTGGGCCGTGACAGTCGGCAAGGCGATCGACGAGCTCTCAGCCGCTGACGAGCCGCTCACGAAGTACTGCGACGCCGTCTCCGGTGAGGTCCTCAAGCGCAACGATCCGCCCTGCGAGCGCCAGCGCGACTGCCTCACTCGGCCCTTTGACGAGCGGACCGGCGCCCGCGGTCCACTCCTGGTCGCTGGTGCGCAAGGTCAACCCGTCGAGTCGGCCCCGAGGTACGAAGCCGCGTCGTGCGGTTGGGGAGACGAGAAAGTCGAGTGCTAGTCGCCAGTCCTGCAGTGGGGGCGAGGTTAGCAGGCCGAGGGGGCGGGCCGCATCGCGTAGGTGCACGCAGCTGTCGGTCATCGGGCCCAGCGCGCCGATGCCTGGTGGCGTGAACCGCGAATCGGCCTTCCCGCGGAGGATGGCGACGATCTGCTCGGTGGGTCGCTGTGCCAGGGCGCGGCTTGTCTTGTCGGCTGTGCGGTCGAAGGATCCGCGTTCTGACAGCAGCCGGAGCAGGAACCGACCGAACGTGATCTCCATCGGCATGATCATGTGACCGGCGACGTCGCGGACGGTCCAGCCGGCGCACAGGCTCGGTGTCTGCCACTGTTCGTCGGTGAGCCCGGCGAACATGTCCGCGGCCAGCACGCGGTTCGACCGTGCGCGGTCGAAGACGTCGTCGTTGTCCATGCTCGTGAACTTAACCATGCGCGAGGGCGCTGCCAGGCCGGGAAGCTGAGCACCAACAACTGATCGGCGACCGGTGAGGACCTTCTGGTTACTTCGGCCGTATCGATCTGGCATAGCCGACGCCATGCCGAACCCACCGGGTCAGATCGACGTCGGTCGCGCCTGCGTCCAACTCGACTCGTAGCCAGCCGTCCATCTCGCGTCCGCGCATCACGAACCGGCTCGCCTGGGGGTCGCCGACCAAGGTTTCGGTCTGCTCCGGATCGATCCGGAACAGGAGGCCGCCTTGGCCGCTCACGCTGACTGCCATATGCCCTGCGACCATGAAGGCAAGATCACCGAACATGCGCTTCTCGGTGACATCAGGCTCGGCGAGAGTCTCGCGCAGCCGATCGGCTAGGTCGACGTCGTACGCCACACCCCCAGTATCCCAGTTCAGCGCCCGCTGCCGGATCGTCAACTGCGTCGCCCATCGGGATAGTCCGGCGAGTAGCCTTCCGATCGTGCTCGACCATCTCGGGGTTCAGGTGGCCGACGTCGAGGGTCGCTCGTCTTCTACCTGCGGGTGTTCGCGCCGCTCGTGAGGTCCGCGTCCGACGTCGCGGACGAACCACTCCCGGCCCAGCTCGGTGCGCAGCGCGGCACGAAGGTCACCGTCGATTGCGGCGCCGGCGCGCTCACCGCGCTCGAGGTTGTGCGCCGCCACGCGCCAAGCCAGTTCCTGCCGGAACGCCGTGCTCCCGGAGCGGACGTTGAAGGGCCGGCCGAGCGCGGAAGCCTCGACGGCCTTGCTCGGCGAGTCGCCTCTGGCCAGCGCTGACTCTTCGATGACGTCGAGCATTGGGATGCCGGCCGTGGCCGAACAGCGCGATCATCTGGTGCTCGTGCACTCGGTCGCCGGCAGCCGGCCCCTGCTTGAGCGCGGCCAGACCATGGCCGAGCCACACGCCCGGCGACTCGCCGCGCTCGCTGTAGTACTCGCCCAGGTTGGCGTAGCCGATCTCGGTTGCGTCGTTCGCGGCCACCTGTCGGGTCAGGTACGTGTAGCCGGTGCCGGCGCTCAGCTTGTGCAGCGTCATCATGACCGCGTCACCCGCGGGCGTCGTCGGGGCATTTCGGACTTTTTTCGTCGCCTGCGCTCTGCTGAGCCAGATGCTCCGAGATCGGCGTTTGCGCGCACTTCGACGCAAACTTCTTGCCGACGGGAGCGGTGGTCCCTCACCAGGACCAGGCACGATTTCGAGCCGATGGCTGACACCGGGCGTGGAAATTTCTGTACGCATCTGCGTGCGTTGCGGTCATGGCGACGACGGTGCGCAGCGAGTCGACCGGATTCCTACCTACCAGTCGGTGGACCGAGCCAGCCGGCCCACCTACCGGCCGCAGGATCGTCCTACCGGCCCGACAGATGCGTGTAGGTAGGTGCGCTGCCATGCGGTAAACGATCCGCAGCCGTGTACTGCATTCCGTCACCCCAGAGAACGCTGAGAAGCGGATCAACTCGTGTCACCCCAGCAACTGCGGGCGTCACCCCGCCCTGCGGTCCGGGCTGGGGTGGGTCCTGACGGCGGTCTTCTGCGGGCTCGTCGCCGGCAGGGGTGACGAAGTTAAGATCTGACGTCAACCGTCTCGCCCTCGACCACGCGCTGTATCAGCCGGATGACATGGACGAGGTGTCGATGTACATTGTGTACATGGCTGGTCAGGTTCAATTCGACAGCGTCGCCGAGGGTCGTGCTCATCTGAAGGACCTGCTCGACGCGGCGGCCCGCGGCATCCCCGCCCGACTTCGCCGGGACCGCGAAGGGTTCGCTGTCGTCGACGCCGCCCGGTTGCGCCACTGCCTAGCCGAGCTCTCGCGGCGCGCCGAGGTCGTGGCGGAGGCGGATGGGTGGTCGGTGTTCATCCCTGGCACGCCTGTCGCCGCGGATGGCGCGACGCTCGCCGAGACGGTCGACGAGATGGTGGACGCGCTGCGCGAGTATGCCGCCGACTGGGTCGATCACCTGTCGACTGCGCCGAACCATGCCGACAACTGGGGCCTGGTACAGCTGGTGGTGCTCTCCAGCGACGACGAGCTCGCCGACTGGCTCAGTGCGGGGCAGCTCGCCAAGCAGGCATGAGCTGGCCAGCACCGACCCGCGCCGACCACGACAAGTTCTGCCGCGTCGAGGGCTGGACGCCGGTCCGCGACGCCACCGGGCGCAGCGGCACTCACCACATCACCTACGAACTCGCACTGCCGGACGGGCGGATCTTGCGCACACGGATCTCGCATCCGCCAAATCGGACGACCTACGGCGCGGGCATGTGGGCGCACGTCCTGCGCGACCAGCTTGACGTGGACGAGGCGACGTTCTGGGCTGCCGTGCGCGACGGAGTGAAGCCGACCCGCAGCGGGCCCGTTCCTCCCGCCGAGACACTTCCGGCCGAGCTCGCGTTCCTACTCGTCGACCGCGTCGGGCTCAGTCGCGAGCAAATAGCCGCCATGACCAAAGCCGAGGCGATCGAACGCCTCAATCGCTATTGGACCGAGGGCACTTGACCACCACGTCGTAACTCACGGCGAGCTTTCGCCGCGTACGGGCGATCAGCAAATCAGCGCTTCGCCGCGAGCAGCTCGAGCCCGTTACGCGGCGCGGAACTGGGCATAGCGCTCCTCGAGCCGGTCTCTGTCGGGCTGGTCCGCTCGTCTCCTCGGCAGCTGCATCAACGGTCTGGCGTGGTGTTCCTGCAGCCCGTGCCGCAGCATCGGCCCGTCGAGCTCGTCTAGCAGCCGATGGTGGATCTCGATGATGCAGTCGGGACGGATACCGAGGATGTTCTGGTCGTAGGCCGCATGATGGATCTTGCACAGCGCAAGCCCGTTCGGCACGACCGGCAGACCACGCGGGAGGTTGTCGGGGATGATGTGCGCGGCGTCGAGCAACTCGCGAGGGTGCAGCGCGCACACCGCGCAGCGCGTCTCGTAGGCGAGCATCACCTGGCTGGCGAAGACGGGTTGGTGAAGGCGACGCTTGGTCTCCGCGATGAGGTATCGGCGGAGCGTGTCCTCGACTGGACTGTTTGGCGCGATCGTGAGCTGGTCGGGCGTGAGCGCGAGCACGAATTGATCGAGCGCGGATTCCTCGCCGACCAGGTGGACCGGAAAGATCGCCTGGAACACGCCGGATTCGAGTCCGTAGAACCAAATCAGCGGCACGCGGTCGCGCATCGCGACCCGGAGAGCTTCGTTCTCCGCGGTGCCGCCCTGGTCGCGGCGCAGCTTGTAGCGGTGCAGCCCGTCGGGGCCCTCCTCGTCGGCGTACGGACGGCCTTGCGCCGTCATGATCGACAACGCGGCGCGCCAACCGGCCGGCTTGCGGATGCCGCGGCCGCGGTCGACCAACGGGAAGCGTTGACCGGCGACGTGGAAGTCATTCGCCAGCTGCTCCCGCGTGACCGGGACGGTGCCGCCAAGTGTGACCTTCTGCAGCCAGAGGAGCGCGGCGGAGCGAACGGACACCTCGTCCAGCGCTGCCGTCACGGGACGATCCTGGCCCGTCCTCTGGAACCGATCAACACGCCCGACCGGCTACTGGCTGTTCTTGGCCGGCAGACGCTCCGCAAGATGCCGGGCGAGCCGGTCGCGTGCGGCGGCGTCGAATAGTCCGTCGGAACATACCAACTTGGCCGTTCCGCCGAGCCCCTTGACTAGCACCCCGCCGATCTCGACGTTGCCGAACCACGGGAACTCGGCGTCGATGAAGCACAGTGCAGCGACGATCGGCACCTCGGCGAATTCCGTACTCGTCGCGAGCGCCGCCCGAACGGCGTCGACCTGCCACTGCATGTCGGTGGCGAGCTTGGTCTCCCATGCGCGGTGGATCCCCGCCGCGGACGTCGCTTCGCTCCCGGCGGCGTTGCGCCTCGCTCGGCTTGGCCTCTGCCACCTCCGTGAACACGTCCGGTGGAACGTGACGCTACAGCCTGGCTACAGAGGCAGCGCGAGGTTGGCAGCGCGATCGTCGGCGTCGAGCTCACCGAGGAGTCGATCCGGCTGGCCGGTCTTGCGCCGGCGCGAACTCGAACGGTCGTCGTCCTTGGTCACGAGCAGACCGGCATCCCACCCGAAGCGCTGGACCTTCTCGGCGTCGCTGTGGAGATCCCGGTGATCGGCCACGGCGCCAGCCTCAATGTCGCGGTTGCCGGCTCGCTCGTCCTCTACCGCCTCGCCGGACTGTCCTGAACAATGCACCGACGGCCGACGCGAGAGCATCGCCTAGGTGCGCGGCGAAGCGTCTCGCCCGAAGACATTCGCCGGCCAACCTCGTTAAGTCAGGGGCTGACGGTGGCGCCGGCCAATCACCGAGTCGCTGACGACGGCGACGACGGTTCGCGAACCGCAACCAGCTGAACTCGCGGCCGCCGTGGATCGTCGCTCCGGAGCCGAGTCCGCTGACCCGAGCCTGACGCCCGCTCCTAGCTTCTTGATAGCGTATGATATCGCGCGAGGAGGTCATCGATGAGTGATGTCCTGATCCGCGACGTGCCCGACGACGTACTCGCTGCCATCGACGCGCGCGCTGCGCGGCTGGGTCTGTCGCGAACGGAGTTCCTGCGGCGCCGGCTGGCGCAGGATGCCGCGGCATCGGCCCCGTCGGTCAGCGTCGCGGACCTGCAGTCGTTCGGTCGCGAGTTCGCCGACCTTGCCGATGACGGGGTGATGGCGAAGGCCTGGGAGTGACCCGCTGGCTCATCGATAAGTCCGCTCTCGTTCGTCTGGGTGCAAGCCCGGATGCCGCCGAGTGGGCAACGCGGATCGAGCGCGGGCTGGTGCGCATCTCGACGGTGACGCGTCTGGAGGTCGGTTATTCGGCCCGCTCCGGACAGGCAGCTCGCGTCGGCTTCCGCCAACCGCCGCTCGCGCACCTGCCGGTCGAGTACCTGACGCCGGCGATCGAGGATCGTGCCGTCGAGGTGCAACTGCTGCTGGCCGACCAGGGCCGGCATCGAGCCCCGTCCATACCGGCTCTGCTGATCGCCGCGACCGCGGAGCTCGCGGGACTCACCGTGCTGCACGTCGACAAGGACTTCGACGTGATCGCCACGGTAACCGGCCAGCCGGTCGAGCGGCTCCGCCGCTGACCTCGCGCCGCGTCCGGGAGGTCTCGTCGCCATCTGGCCGTAGCAGGCAGTCGGTCACGACCGTCGCGATGGCCGCTGGTTGCGTCTCTCGCCGACCGCGACGACTTCGACAAGGGCATCGAGATCGCGGAAGTCATCAGGATTTCTTGTGTAGAGGGGTATATCAGCGGCGAGTGCAGTCGCGGCGACGAATAGGTCGAGCGCCCGCCTCCCTCGACTCTTGCGTCCAGCTGCGACGACCGCGGCGTAGATCCGCCCGTAGGCGCGCGCGACGCCCGAGTCGACCGGCAGCGGGTCGAATGTCGACTCCGCGCGCTGCAACCGATCTTGACGAATGGCCCGCTCGAGCGGGTCGTTCGTGGCGTGCGGCCCGGCGGCGAGTTCGGCGAGTGTCACGGCGGAGATCGCGAGTTCGTGGGGGAACACTGAGGCGTCGATCCGGTCGAGATCGATGACGATGGACGTGTCCATCAGTCCGCGATCGGGGCGTTTCCGAGGCCTGGATCGCCGGACAGTCGTCTCAGGCACGCGGAGAGGAATCCTGGTTGACCTGTGCATCGACGTCGGCGCGGAAACGACTTCCGTCGATCGGCGGAGCGCCGGCGAACGCGGAGATGGCGGCCGCAGCCGGTACGAATCGCCGGCGTCGCACCGGCAGCAACTCGCCGACCGGCACACCGTTGCGGGTGATCACGAACCACTCGCCACGGTCAAGTGCCCGCATGATCTCGCCGCTGTTGTTACGCAGCTCGCGCTGCGTCAACTCTGCCATCCACACAATGTAGCACTCGTGCTACGGATCTGCCGAAGATCAGATCCGAATGACGCGGGGACCGCCGACAGGTTCGATCGCGTCGAAGTCGTCATCCTGCGTGATGATCGGCAGGTTGTTCGCCGCCGCAATCGCCGCGATCCAGAGGTCGTCGATTTTCGCGCGCCGGCCAACTGCTGCGAGGCGGACGCGCAGCACCGCCCATTGCTGTGCCGCCTCGGCGTCGACGGGTAAGGGCTGCAGCGCGCTGACGCCGTCGAGTGTGGCCAGCCGGGTCGCCCTGGTCGTGGTGTCGCGAACGCGCAGGTCCCGCGACGCCACGGTGCTCATGTGCGCAAATGTAGCATCATCGTGACAAACCAGTCCAAGGCGGGCAGTTGCGCCTCCGGACGGGCCGTGATCGGGTTCCAGCGACACTGCGGAGGACGAAGGACACGATGGCAACGCCGGCAGGCTTCGCGAACAAGGTCGCGTTCATCTGGAAGATCGCGGACAAGCTACGAGGCAACCTCAAGCCGCACGAGTACGGCTCGGTCATGCTGCCGACGCTGGTGCTGTTCCGTCTCGACGCGGTGCTGGAGCCGACCAAGCCGGCCGTCCTCGCCCGCGCGCAGGGCCTCGACCTCAACAGCGCAACGGCTGACCCGTTGCTGCGTCGTGCGGCCGGCGGCCTGCCGTTCTACAACACGAGCCCGCTGTCGATGAAGACGATGCTCTCGGACGACAAGAACATCGCCGCGCAGCTGCTGACCTATGTGGCCGGATTCAGCCCGGCCGCGGCCGAGGTGCTCGACGCGTTCGGTTACCAGCAGACTGTCATGAAGCTGGACAAGGCCCGCGTGCTCTACGCGGTGCTGGGCGACTTCGCCGACGTCGACCTGCATCCGGACGTCGTATCGAACGAGGCGATGGGCTACATCTTCGAAGAGCTGCTGCGGAAGTTCTCGGAGATGAGCAACGAGACCGCGGGTGAGCATTACACGCCGCGCGAGGTCATCCGGCTCATGGTGGCCCTGCTGTTCCAGGAGGACGACGACGCGCTGACCGGCAAGGCGCCAGTGCGCACCGTTTACGACCCCGCGGCCGGCACCGGCGGAATGCTCACCATCGCCGAGCAGCGGCTGCGCGAATACAACGCCGACGCCACGGTCGAGGTGTCCGGCCAGGAGCTGAATCCCGAGACGTGGGCGATCGCCCGCTCGGAGCTGATGATGAAGGGCGTCGATCCGGAGCGGATGGCGCCGGGCAACTCGCTGGTCGACGACGCGTTCCGCGGAACGCGCTTCGACTACCTGCTCGCGAATCCGCCGTACGGAGTGGACTGGAAGGCCTACGCCGACCCGATCCGGGCCGAGGCGCTGACCGCGGCCGAGTCCAACCGCTTCCATGCCGGGCTGCCGCGCATCAGCGACGGCTCGCTGCTGTTCCTGCAGCACATGATCAGCAAGATGAAGCCGGTCTCGGCTGCAGGTGGTGGGTCGCGGTTGGCGATCGTGCTCTCCGGCTCGCCGCTGTTCTCCGGCGGCGCCGGCTCTGGGGAGTCCGAGATCCGCCGCTGGATCATCGAGAACGACCTGCTCGAGGGCATCGTCGGGCTGCCGGATCAGATGTTCTACAACACCGGCATCTCGACCTACGTGTGGATCGTGACCAACCGCAAGCCGGCAATGCGGGCCGGGACGGTGACGCTCGTCGACGCCCGCGAGCTGGGCACGAAGATGCGGAAGGCCCTCGGCGACAAGCGCAAGGAACTCACGGCTGCGGCGATCGAGGGGATCAGCCGGCTGTTCCGCGATGCGGTCGAACTCGACGGGTCGGACGCGCGGGTGAAAGTGATGCGCAACGAGGACTTCGGCTTCGCGCGTCTCACCGTCGAGCGTCCGATGCGTCGGGTGTGGCGGGTCGATGAGACGACGACCGCGGCGCTCGCACCGGAGCTGGCAGATGCGGTCGCGCCGCTGCTCGGCCAGTCGTGGTCTGAGGAGAAGCAGGCCAGGATCGCGGCGTCGGCATGCGGGCTGAGCACGAACCAGATCACTGCGGTGGTGAAAGCGATCGCGGTCTACGACGGCGATGCGGAGCCGATCAGAGCCAGGAAGGGTGCTGGCTACGAGCCTGATCCCGACCTGCGCGACCAGGAGAACATTCCGCTGCCATCGGGGTATCTGCAGATGGACGAGCGCGCTCAGCTGAACGTGGTGCGCGCGGCGGCCGAGAAGCACCTGGTCGAGGAGATCCACCCCTACGTGCCGGACGCCTGGATCGACCACGACAAGACCCGCATCGGCTACGAGATCCCCTTCACCCGGCAGTTCTACGTCTACACACCGCCCCGCCCAGTCGCCGAGATCCGAGCCGAGATCGACGCCCTGGAACAGCAGATCCAGCAATGGATGACCGGGCTGGCGACATGACAGCGGCTACCCACACTCGGCTCGGACGTCTAGTTACCACCCGCAGCGGCGACATGCCGGGCGAAGTTCTGGACGAGGCTGGTGCGTTCGATATCTACGGCGCTGGCGGGGTTATGGGGCGCACAAACACGGCGAACGTGGCACCGCCCGATGTTTTGGTGGGCAGGGTCGGGACCGTGGGGTCGGTGCAGGTTCTCGCGCGTCCTGCCTGGGCTACCGACAACACCATCATCGTCGCGCCCACGTTGGATTGCGAATCACGTTGGTTGGGATACGTGCTCATTAGCCACGATCTTCGAAACGAGGCGTCTCTCACCGCGCAGCCGTTGCTCACGGCGACGGCAGTACGAGACATCCGCGTTTCCGTCGTTCCAATCGAGACGCAGCGGCGGATTGCTGACTTCCTCGACGACCAGGTCGCTCGCATCGACAACATCATCGCCGCCCGCCACACGCAGATCGGTCAGCTTGAGCACTCGCGAATCGATGCGGCCTGGCGAGCGCTCGTCGGTGATGCTGTGGAAGGCGAGAGGAAGCCGAGCGGCACCGCATGGCTGGGAGCAGTTCCTGCAGACTGGCCGTTCACGACCGTGCATTCTGCATACGACGTCGTGCTCGGAAAGATGCTCGACGAACGCAAGTTCACGGGCGCCTACACGCTGCCGTACCTTCGGAACACCAACGTGCAGTGGGATTCGATCACGACCGATGACCTGAAGTTGATGGACATCGAGCCCAAGGAGTACGACCGCTTCACAGTCCGCGACGGAGATCTGTTGATCTGTGAGGGCGGGCAACCGGGGCGTTCAGCGATCTGGTACGGGTCGGTGTCACCCATTGGATTTCAGAAGGCGCTGCACCGTGCTCGCGGACGCCAAGGCAACGATGTCCGCTGGTTGCAAGCGTTCCTTCGAGTGGCCGTCGCGTTGTCTGTCTTCACGATCGAATTTGGACAAGCAACGATTGGCCACCTGACCGGTGAACAGTTGCGTAGCCTTCGCCTGCCGTTGCCCCCTGTCGCGCTGCAGCACGTACTCGCGGATCGGCTGGAGGCCGAGCTTTCGAACCTGACCGATGGTCAGCAACTCTTGCGAAGCTCCGTCGATCGGTCGGCCGAACTGAAGCGGGCGTTGATCACGGCGGCGGTGACGGGAGAGTTTGATGTCTCGACTGCCGACGGCTCGCGGCTTCCCATCTGAGTTGCACCCGGTGGCTCCGGCGCAATCGAAGGAAGAAACCAGTCCGAATCCGGTGCTGGTCGGTCCGGTAAACGGGTCGTATCATCGGAGCATGGCTACCATCCCGCTGACTGACGCCAAGGCTCGGCTCAACGAGCTCGTCGAGGAGACTGCGCGCACCCACGAACGCACCACCATCACCCGGCACGGCCGCCCCGCGGTAGTGCTCATCGCCGTTGAGGACCTTGAGGCGATGGAGGAGACCTTGTTCTGGCAGGCCCAGCCAACTGTGCACGAAGACATCGAATCCGGCCGGGTTGCGACCCCGGCCGAGCTACACGACGAAGCCGATGTCCGGCGTCGCTACGGCGTCGGTAGCGGTCGGTGAGTGGTCGGCACAGAAGGCGGCCAGCCTGCCTGGACCGTCCGGCTTACTCCCTCGGCGATACGTGACCTCGACGCGACTCCACCTCGCGTGGCGCCGGCGATCATCGAGTTCCTGTACGGCCCGTTGGTCGAGAATCCGTTACGGATCGGCGAGCCGCTGCGAGACGACCTCGCCGGCTCGTTCGGTGCCCGGCGCGGGTCCTATCGGGTGTTGTACGACGTCGACGAAGATCACCGGGAGGTCCGAGTTTTCCGAATAGCCTCCCGGTCAACGTCCTATCGGCGCCGGTGACGGAGCGCGGCTATAGCGCAATACAACGAGCCGACGCTGGCATACAATGACGGCATGACATCCAACGACTACAGAATGACGGTGAGCCGGAACGGGCAGGTGTCGATCCCGGCTGCGGTCCGCGCGCGATGGCGTGCCGACGATGGCGTCCTTGCCGACAAGGTCGTCGTGGTGGACATGGGCGACTACGTCGTGATCGGCCCAGCGTTGAAAGATCCGGTCCGCCAGCTGCGCGGCGTACTGGCCGGCCGTGGCCCGTCGTCCGACGAGATGCGCCGGCAGGCCCGCGAGGAGGATGCCGAGTACGAGGCGAAACGTGAGGCCCAGCGGAAAGAGATGCATAAGAGTCCGCGCAGCGCGTGACCGTCCTCGACGCTTACGCAGTCCTCGCATATCTGCGAAACGAGCTCGCGGCGCGGGATGTCGGACCGGTGCTTGTGAGCGGGGACTGCCTCGTGACCGCGACGTGCGTCGCCGAGGTGACGGACCAGATGGTTCGTCTCCATAACGTGGACGCGCGAACGGCAGCGTCCTATCTGGCTCAGCTCCCGCTGCGCGACGCGGTGCCGCTCGACGCCGCGCTTGGAGCTAGTGCGGGTCAGCTTCGCGCCCGCCATTATCACCGCACGCGACGGTCGGTCAGCATGGCCGATTGTGTGAGCGCCGCGGCTGCTCACCAGCTGGATGAACCGCTTGCCACGTCCGACCCGGCCTTGCTCGACATGTGTCACGACGAGGGGATCAGCACCATCGTTCTGCCTGGATCGGACGGCTCGGTGTGGACAGCGCCATGAGATCCGGGAGGATCCGATGATGGCAAAGGTGACGTCCGAGGCGGCGTTCGAGGATGCGATCGAGGCGCATCTGCTGGCCCACGGCTGGCGGCAAGGCAGCGCGGCCAGCTATGACCGGACGTTCGGGCTCGATCCGTCCGAGCTGGTTGCCTTCCTCGAAGCGTCGCAGCCAGAGGAGTGGGAGCAGCTGACCCAGCGGCTTGGTGGCGTCCAGACCGCGGGGGAACGCATCTCGAAGTACGTCGCCGACCAGCTCACCCAGCGGGGCACGATCGAGGTGCTGCGCGGCGTCACGAAGATGAACGGTGTTCGTTCCGGCTGGCGTTCTTCGCCCCGGCGAACGGCCTGACCGTCTCCCTCTGGGAGCGGTACCGGGCGAACCGGCTCACGGTCGTGCGGCAGCTGCGCCACAGCGAGTCGAACCCGTCCGACCCGCTAGACATGACGCTGTTCGTCAACGGCATTCCGACCGCGACGGCCGAGCTGAAGAACCCGCTCACCTAGCAGAGCGTCGCCCACGATCGAGCACCCCACCGACGCGATCATCCGCATGTCCGCCACCTGCGTGTGCGGGTCAGACCTGTGGGACTACCGCGGCATCAACCCCGTCAGCCAACCCACCCCGATAGGCCACGAATACGTCGGCATCGCCGAAGAAGTCGGCTCCGAGGTCACCACGATCAAGCCCGGCCAGTTCGTCATCGGCTCGTTCTTCGCCTCCGACAACACCTGCGAAATCTGCCAGGCCGGCTACCAGACCAACTGCATTCACCGCGAGTACGTCGGCGCCAACGGCGCCCAGGCCCAGCACCTGCGGGTGCCGCTCGCCGACGGAACGCTGGTTGCCACACCCGAGCTCCCGGACTCCGACTTAGTGCCGTCGCTGCTGGCCGCCTCCGACGTGCTGGGCACCGGCTGGTTCGGCGCCGTCGCCGCCAACGTCCAACCCGGCAACACCGTCGCCGTCGTCGGTGCGGCGCGGTCGGCCTGCTCGCCGTCAAGCAGCTCGGCGCCTCGACCTGGTCGCCGAGGGATACAAGGCGATGGACGAACGGCGTGCCATCAAGGCGCTGCTACAGCCCTGACCGACGGGCTGACGCGACACGGCTAGGCGGCGGCTAGGCGCCGACGATCGACCCGGGAACCTTCGAGGACCTGTCAGCGGGGCGACACGATTTCGGCATGACCACCATGACCGTCGCCTCGGTATCGTGGTCGCCGTGCTGTTCGTCGTCCAACATCCACCGGCACGCCGTGGAAGCGGCCCACCGTGGACGAAGTCCAACGGCTTTCCACGCTGGACCCGGACCGCATCGCCGAAGGCGCCTGGCAGCTGAACGCACAGCGGGACCGATCGGAGCTCGTCCTCGACGCTCTCAGCCAGCAGTATCAATAGTTCCAGACAGCCCTGGCGCCAAACCAACCGTGTCTCGGTCACGGATCCGCTCGCGGACCGGACTTCAGCGTCAGGACGGACCTGCCCGGGGAGGTGCCCACGATCGCTCATGTGCTGGTCGCAGCCAGACTCATCTGTTGTGATGGGTGGCCATGGACGCTGTGAGTTGGTCGGCCACCTTCGCTGGCATCAGTGCGCTCGCCGCGATCGTTACGGCCGGCATCGCCGGATGGTCTTTGGGGGGCAGCCGCAAAGATAGTCGAGACCGTACCCGGCCCTTGGTTGTCGCCTCGCTGAGGAAGGGCCCGACGATGTCACATGGTGTCTCGTATCTCGTCATCGAGAACGCTGGGCAGTCGGTCGCGCGCAACGTCGAGGTGAGCTTCGACCCACCCCTGCCGGACTACGAGACCACCAATGATGGTCAACCGGCTGTCGTCGCCCCTGTCCTGCGGAAGCGATATGGGAGCCCCATCACGATGATTGCCCCCGGGCAGCGGCTGAAGAACGTTTACTCCTACATCGCGATGGGAGTCAACGGCAACGTCGAACCAGTCCCTGACCAAGTCACCATCTTGGTTCGCTACATCGACGACCACCGTCGGCGCTACGAAGACTCATTCCCGCTGGACCGCGAAGTACTTGGTCTAGAGACGCAAAGCAACCCGGGTGACACTAACGAGCCCGTGGCACGTCAGAACAAGGCGCTGGAGGCCATCGTCTGGGAACTCTGGGAGTAGGGGCAGGGCACGCTGAATGGCCGATTGAGGATCGTCTGCGAGATGACCTTACTGCCCGAAGGAGTAGCGCAGATCGGCGTTGATCAACCGGTTGAGGCGCTTCCGCAGGTGCCCAAGTAGGGCGTCATCGGGTATCGGTTCTTCGACGAGGAGGGTCCAGCGCAAGTCCGTGCCTTCACGGCCGGGCGGGAGGTCGAAGCGGACCACCGCATCAGATCGCTTGATCCAGAGCGACGACCAGACCACGAGTCCGGGCTTGTCGCTTTGCATGACGCGCGGCCGGACCTCATCGTCCAGCAGGTGCAGCCACGGTCGCGCTCCGGCGCGGTCGGGCTGAGTGAGGGCCTCGAAGACGACCGAAGGTGGCGCCGGCTGATTGCGCTTCCTACTGCCGGCCTCGATCATTATCGGAATCCTAAGCCCCGTACCGGGTCGACGACCCTCTGCTGGACGGCCGTCGCGCCAGATTGCGATGACAGCACTACGCCACTTACCGCTGACAGTCACATGTCGCCGGGACCGACCTGACGTCAGGAAAACGATCGTCTGCGGGACATCCGACGCGCCAGATAGCGCTCATAGAACTACGCCACTTACCGCTGACGGTCACAACCATCGTCCTGCCCAGATCGGAACGGCACGAACTGGGGAACCGGGCCAGCGCCAGGCGTATCACGGGTGATACGGTCGAAACCATGAGCGAGGCGACTGTGCGCGAGTTGCGGAACCAGGGCGGACGGGTGCTCGACCGGGTGGTGTCCGGCGAGCGGGTGACGATCACTCGCGACGGTAAGCCGGTGGCACGGCTGGAGCCAGTGGGCCGTGATCGCCTGACCGCGGCGGCGCTGGTTGCACGCTTCGGGCGGCTTCCACAGATGGATCCGCATCGGTTGCGAGAGGACGTCGACGCGATCGTCGACCAGCGATTGTGACGACGGACGCGGTCGGGGTGCTGGACACCAGCGCGATCGTCCTGCTCGAACGCCTCGAACCGGATCACCTACCGGCTTCGCCGGTGATCACAGCAGTCACGCTCGCGGAACTGTCCCTCGGCCCGCTGGCGACCGACGAGGCCACCGAACGCGCAACGCGCCAGGCGCGCCTGCAGGAGGTCGAGAACGCCTTCGACCCCCTGCCGTTCGACGCGCCCTCCGCGCGCGCGTTCGGCCGGGTCGCCGCCCAGCTGCGCAGCGCCGGCCGCCAGTTTCGGCCCAGGGTCTTCGACGCCCTCATCGCCGCCACCGCTGTCGCCAACGAGCTGCCCGTGTACACCTGCAACCCGCGCGATTTCGCCGGTATAGCCGAGCTGGCTGTCGTCTCGATCCCGCACCCAGACCCACCGTGAAGGTCCACGCCGTCACGTCGGAGGGCGCCTTTGAGAATTCGATCGAGGCGCACCTGCTGGCGAATGGCTGGTTGCCGGGCAGCCCGGCCGGCTATGACCGCGCGCTCGGCCTCGACCCGTCCGAGCTGGTCGCATTCCTCGTGGAATCGCAGCCGGACGAGTGGGAACAGCTCACGCAGCGGCTCGGCGGGGCTGCGACAGCAGGCGACAGGGTGGCGAAGTACGTCGCCGACCAGCTGACCCTGCGCGGTACGATCGACGTCCTGCGTGGTGGCACCAAGATGAACGGCGTCTCGTTCCGGCTGGCTTTCTTTGCGCCCGCCAATCGCCTGACGGTCAGCCTTTGGCAGCGGTACAAGGAGAATCGGCTCACGGTCGTGCGGCAGCTGCATCACAGCGAGTCCACCCCGTCCGATTCGATGGACATGGTGCTGTTCGTCAACGGCGTGCCGATCGCGACCGCTGAGTTGAAGAACCCGCTCACCCAGCAGGGCGTTGCGCACGCGATGAAGCAGTACCAGCGGGACCGTAATCCGGCCGACCTGATCTTCCGCGCTCGCACGGTCGTCCATTTCGCGGTCGACCCGAGCCAGATCTATACGACGACCCGGCTCGCGGGCGAGCAGACGCGGTTCCTGCCGTTCAACCAAGGCTCGGGTGGCCCGGGACGCAAGGGCGGCGCCGGCAACCTGGCCAACCCGGATGGCTACGACACCGCCTACCTATGGGAACGGGTCTGGGACCGCGACGCATGGCTCGGGCTGCTGGGCGAGTTCGTCCACGTCGAGGACGTCTACGACGCCGACGGCAAGAAGACCGGCGACACCACGACGCTGTTTCCGCGCTTCCATCAGTGGGACGCGGTGCGGCGGCTGCTCGACGCGACACGGCGGTCCGGGCCAGGGACCAACCGGCTGATCCAGCACTCGGCCGGCTCGGGCAAGTCGAACACCATCGCCTGGCTCGCCCACCACCTCTCGCGGCTGCACACGCCGTCGTTCCACGGCGAGCTGACCGACGCGGTGAAGGCAGCCGGGCTGGGCATCGACCAGCCGATCTTCAACAAGGTCGTCGTCATCACCGACCGGGTCGTGCTGGATCGGCAGTTGCAGTCGACGGTCGCCGGGTTCGCGCACACGCCGGGCACGATCGTGAAGATCGACGAGGACTCGAAACAGCTGCGCGCTGCGCTGGCCGGCAATACGGCCCGGATCATCATCACCACGTTGCAGAAGTTCCCGGTCGTCGCCGAGGCCGCCGCCCAAGGCGACGGCAAGGGCGTCGCAGGCAGCCGGTTCGCGGTGATCGTCGACGAGGCGCACTCGTCGACGTCGGGCGAGGCGGTGAAGGACATGAAGCAGGTCCTCGGCGCCTCGACCCTGGTCACCGCGGACCAGGCGGCCGACCCGCTCACCATTGCCGAGGTGGCCGAGGCGCAGATCGAGGACGAGGCCGGCGACGCCGTCGACCTGATCGCCGAGTCGATGACCGCTCGCGGCGGACAGTCGAACCTCGCGTTCTTCGCGTTCACCGCGACGCCGAAGCCGAAGACGCTGGAGCTGTTCGGCGATCTCGTCACCGGCGCGGACGGTGACCCGCTGCGGGTGCCGTTCCACCTGTATTCGATGCGGCAGGCGATCGAGGAGGAGTTCATCCTCGACGTCCTGGCCAACTACACCACCTACGACACCTACTACCGGCTCGCGAACCACGAACCTGATCACGATCCGGAGGTGCCGACCAGCAAGGCCTCGGCGGCGCTGGCGCGGTTCGTGTCGCTGCATGAGACGAACCTGGCGCAGAAGGCAGAGATCATCGTCGAGCACTTCCGGCAGAAGACGGCCGGCAAGATCGGCGGGCACGCCAAGGCGATGGTGGTGACCCGGTCACGGCTGCACGCGGTGCGCTACAAGCTGGCTATCGACACCTACATCGCCAAGAAGGGCTATGACACCGGGCCGGGGCGTATCGCCGCGCTGGTGGCGTTCTCCGGTACCGTCGTCGACCCGACCGACACGGCCGTCAGCTACACCGAGGCCATGATGAACGGTTTCGGCGAGCGGCAGCTCCCCAAACGGCTCGCCTCGGATGACTACCAGGTGCTCGTCGTCGCCGAGAAGTACCAGACCGGGTTCGACCAGCCGCTGCTGCACACCATGTACGTCGACAAGAAGCTGGCCGGCGTCAGAGCGGTGCAGACGCTGTCGCGGCTCAATCGCATCCACCCCGGCAAGGCCGACACGTTCGTGCTCGACTTCGCCAACAAGGCCGAGGAGATCCGGGACGCGTTCGAGCCGTTCTTCGAGCAGTCCTCGGCCGCACCGACAGACCCGAACCTGCTCTACGCGCTCGAGCACACGATTGCGGGTGGGCACGTCATCCACCCCGATGAACAGAAGGCTGCGGTCGCCGCGCTGGTAAGTGGTGCTTCGGCTAACCAGAAGATCATCTACGCCAACACGACACCGGCCGTGGCGCGGTTCGTCGCACTGGACGAGGATGCGCAGGATGTCTTCCGGGATGCGCTGAAGTCATTCGTGCGTGCCTACTCGTTCCTTGCGCAGGTCATGCCGTGGACCGACCGCGACCTCGAATCGCTCTACCTCTACGGACGCGCGCTGCTGCCGCTGCTGCCGACCGCGCCGGGGGACCCGCTGCCGCAGATCAGCGAGTCCGTGCTGCTGACCCACCTGCGCACCGAGGCGCAGGGCCAGGAGGAGAACCTCTCGCTGACCACCGGCACCGACGAGCCCGGCGTCGCACTACCTGGCGGCGGCACGGGTAAGGCCTACGAGTCGCCGATGGAGAAGCTGTCGCAACTGATCGACAACCTGAACCAGCGATACGGGATGAACCTCGACGACGCCGACAAGGTGTGGTTCGAGCAGCAGAAGCAGGCGGTCAAAGACGACGACCACATGCGCGTCGTCGCGTTGAACAACGACCGCGACGGCTACAACGTGGTTCTGCAGAAGTACGCCGAGACCAAGATCGTCGACCGGCACGAGGCGAACGGCCAGCTGTTCGCAGCGTTCTTCGAGAAACCCGGCTTCCGCGAGATGCTGATCAACTACCTGGCCGGCTCCTACGACGACATCCGCGACGAAGACGCGTCGTAACTTGGTCCTGGTGGTCGGCGGCGGCCGGTAGGTCTGGAAGCCGAGCTGGGCAGCGCTCCACGACGTTCGCAACGAAGCGGTGCGTCAGGGCGCACGCATGGAGGCACATCCGCTTCGATGGCTCGACGTGGCCCTGTGGATGCACGCGCGAAACTCCAGCGCGGAGCTGGACGGCCCGTCGGGAGGTAGGGCCGCTGTTGAGACGGCGTCGGACGTCGGGCCGGCCGATCGGCGTCCCAGCCGGACCGTCACGAGGCTGGGACGCCGGACCGGTGCCGGCCGATCAGTACCAGTGCCGCCGGCCGCCGATCTCGCGACCCGCGAGGCCCAGCAGGAACAGGACGGCGCCAATCACCACGACGACGATTCCGATCGTCCAGACGATGGCGATCTTGAGCAGAAACCCGACGATGAGCAGGACCAGACCGAGAATGATCATGGGGACTCCCAGCGCGTTGTTGGGTCGCTCCCGACCAGAAGGGGTTGTCGACGCACAGACAACGCTGGGGCCGGGCTGCGACGTCTCGGATGGGCCGCGGGTCTCTGGGCGACGTTCGTGACGGCAACGTCAGTATGACGGAGTTTCGCCTCGGCTGCCAGTCTCGGCTGCCAGTCTCGGCTGCCAGCCCCAGGTGCCAGCGTCAGGTGCCAGCCTCAGGTGAGGAACGGGGGCGACTCTTCACGACGTCAGCAGCCACGCCGCCGAGCTTGCGGCGCTCCCGCCGGGCCTGGGCGCGCATCAGCTGGTAGGCATCCCGCGCGGAAACGTTGTGCTGGTTCATCAGAACACCCTTGGCCTGCTCGATGACGGCGCGCGAGTCGAGCGCGCCCTGCAGCTGCCCGGCCAGTTCGGTCTTCTCCTCTGCCTGCAGCATGCTGGCGATGAGCAGGGCCGCCAGATCGGTGAAGGCAAGCAACGCCAGCTCGCCTTCGGGTGACCAGGGGTGCCGGTCCTTCGACACGACGCCGACGACGCCGATCGCCTGTTGGTTGTAGGGGATCGGGCTGGCGAGCACGGCCCGGATGCCCCTGTCCAACGCGGCCGCGGTGAAGTCCGGCCACCGGGCGTCCTCGCTCAGGTCCTCGGCACAGATCAGTTGCTTGTCCTCGTAGGCGGCGATGCACGGACCTTCGTCATGGGTGATCTGCAGCTGCTCCAGGTATTCGAACCGGGCATCGGAGACGGCGGCGTTGCGCAGCTGATGGTCGGCGTCGACCAGCATCAGTCCGGCGCCGTCGACGTCGAAGATTGCGTGCGTTGTCCGCACGATCTGGTGCATGGCCTCGTCGATCGGGGTGGCTCCGAAGCGCAGCTCGCCGAGCTCGGTCATCGCATGTCGCACGTCGCACGTCGAGACGGCCATCCGTAGCTCCTAGCCTGTCCACGACCGGTGGGGGAAGCACCGACCCCCGCGGACCATCGGCGTCGAGCATCGCCGAGTCATCCGCACTTCGCAAGATCGCCTGGCTCCCCGCCCGAGTCAGGTCTTGGCCCAGCGGGCCGCGGCGAATCCATACAGTCCGAACGCGATGAGCCCGAGGGCGAGCGCGCCGAGCAGCCAGGGCCCGTAGGCGCGGTCGGCGAGCGTTCGGAGGGCGCCGTCCAGGCCGGTCGACTTCTGCGGGTCGAACGTGACCGCCGCGTCCACCACGAGGACGCCGGCTACGGCGACCACGACGCCGCGCGCGGTCGTGCCGATCATGCCGAGGCGGACCACGACGGTGCGCGTTCGGCCGGTCAGCTCGTCCATTCGCAACTGCTTCTCGAACTTCTTCCGCAGCCCTTCGACGATCATGCCGAGGCCGACGACGACGACGATCAGCCCGATCAGCCCGATCAGCCAGCGGCCGTAACCGTGCTTCATGACGCGGCCGGTCAGCGTCGCCTGCTGCTGCGACTGCCCCCGTTTGGAGCTGCCAGCGATGAAGCTGAAGGTCGTCAGCGCGAACGCGGCGTAGACGATCCCGCGGACCAGCGACTGCAGCCGGGGCCCTGGCTTCTTGCCTTCGGCGGCGGTGCCGAAGGCTGCCTCGCTCAGCCGCCAGATGGCGTAGGCGGCGAAGCCGATACCGAGGATCCACAGCAGCGCGATGCCGAAGGAGTGCTGGGCGATGTCGGCCAGCGCGCCGCGCTGGTTCGCCTCGTGGCTGCCGTGACCCCGCGCAATCTGGACGGCAAGCCATCCGATGACGACGTAGACGAACGCTCGAGCGGCGAGGCCGAACCGCGCGAGACCCGACATCGCCCGGCTGTTCGATGCACGCCGTGCCGATGATGCGACCTGTGCCATGGCGCCCACTGCTTTCTCACGTCGTCAGAGCCCGGCGAGCCGGTGTCGACACTAGCGGCCGACCAGCCCTGGGGCAGCGCCAAAACAGAGGTGGCACCCGCTGTGATACCGCCGGGCGGGCGGCACGCTAGCGTCCGGGCTAGCGACTTGCGGCGGATGCCTTTACAGCCGGGACTGACGGGAGTAGAACAGGTACTCCTGGTTGGTAACTTAGCAACGCTGCGAGGAGGCAGATGGTGGGTTACCAACGTCACGGCCGGTGCCGCAGTGCGGCCCGGGCTCGCGGCTCGGCAACGGACTAAGGAGGAAGAACGTGACCCACCACCAGATCCGCCACGACTCCCCACCGGGTCGCCGTCGTCTACCGGCCATGGTTGTCGCCCTGTGCGGCGTGTTGGGCTTGGCGGTGCTCGGGTTGGTCGCGCCCGCCGGCGCCGCCAGTCCGGCGACGATCAGTACCACCCAGGTTCAGTACGACCTGGCCGGGCTGGGGTACCTGCCGTTCTCCGGGGTGGACGGCATCGTGGGCCCGCAGACCCAGGGCGCTACCAGAGCGTTTCAGACCGACAACTGTCTGACCGTCGATGGCATCGCCGGCCCGCAGACCGACGGCGCGCTGGGCACGGTGGTGACCAGGGTGCAGGCCGCGGCCGGAGCCGGCCAGGACGGCCTGTACGGTCCGAACACCAGAGCGGCCGTGCAGAACTACCAGGCCGCGCGCGGGCTGGCCGCCGACGGGCAGGCCGGACCGAACACGATGGCCGCGATGGGCATCACCCGGGTGCAGAACTGCCAGCCGCCGCCGCCACCGCCCCCGCCGCCGCCGCCTCCGCCGCCGCCGTCCGGCGGCCAGTCGTGGGGCGTGGATTCCACCGTGGCGATCAGCCAGGACAGCATCAACGCCGTCAACGCCGACGCGGGTGCCGTGCCAGCGGTATGGGGTCGCTACGTCAGTGACTGCATCACCTGCGGAACGACCATTACGGCCGGCGAGGTGAGCCTCGCGCACAGCAACGGGATCAAGATCCTGCTCATCTCCGCCGACCTCGGGTCCAGTCACGACACCGGCTCCGCCGCCGGAACGACCGATGGTCAGCAGGCGGTCAGCGACGCCAAGGCCAACGTCAACGCGCCGGCGGGGACGCTGCTCGTCAAGGACATCGAGACCTCCACCGACGCGAGTTTCCTGGGCGCCTGGTACGCCGCCGTTGAAGGGGCCGGCTACACGCCCGGCTTCTACCTCAACCCCACCCATTCCGACGTCAACGACGCCTTCTGCGGAGCGGTTGGCGCCACGCCCGGATTCTCCTCGGCGATCGTCCACAGCTACGAGCCGCTCGTCGACGGCGGACCCACCGGGCCGTCATCCGCACCGCCACTGGCCAACGCTGCTCACTTCTCCTGCGGCGGCGGTGTGTACGACGTCTATCAGTACAGCCAGGCCAACGGCAACGATCTCTACGACCAGGACGTCGTCAGCACCGACACGCCAGGATTGCTCTGACCGATTGCTCTGACCGACGAGGCCCTGATGACACAGGGCACTAGGGCAACGGTGCCGGATCGGGGGCGGGGCCAACCGAGGGGCCCCGCCCCCGCCGGCGCCAGAGCAGGAGGGACGCCCCGCCGATCAGCACCACGACGGCGGTGATCGGTAGCGAGTAGCCGATGAGCTTGACAACCCACCGCACCGTGACGACCAGCGCATGCCAGCCGGAGACAAAGGCCGCGCCCAAGCCAGCCGCCTTCGAGTGCCGCTTCACGGGGGCGGGCTTCGGTGGCGTGGACAGGTGCACGGTGAGCGTCGCGAGCGCGATCTCGTCGGCGAGCGCACGCTGCTGACCCTGCATGGATTCCAGCTCCGACTCCCGCTGGGAGAGCTGGTTCTCCAGCGTTATCAGCGACGTGATGTTGCCGGAGTGGGAGAGGAAGCCGCGCAGCCGCGACACGCTTGTCTGCAGGGCGGCGACGCGCGCTGTGATGTCGGCCTTCGATGCGGTGACGTCCTGGCCGCGGACCGAGCGGCTGGTCTCGGTACCCAACGCGTCGACCCTGGTGATGACCCCGTTCAGCGTGTCCGGTGGCACCCGCAGCACCAGAGTCGCCGTGCGCGTGCCGCCGGTGCTGGCGCGGTCGTCTCCGTCGACCCGTCCGCCGGCGGCAGCGCCGAGCGCGACGATCGTGTCGGCCGCGTGGTCGACGTGGCGGGTGCGCAGGTCGACCGTTGCCGTTCGCACGATGGCGCGTTGTTGCAGCGGGGTGCTCGGTTGCGGTGGGGTGCTCGGTCTGGCCCCCCGAGCCGGCGCGGCTGCCGGCAGCAGGCCAGCGCCGTTGCTGCCGGCCGATGAGTCCCATGCAGCGAGACCGGGCGGGACGGCGTGCGGGTTGCGGGTGTTACCGGACCGTGACGGGCACCGGCCGGCTGACGATGACGCCTGGGGGGACGCCTGGGGTGAGGCCTGCCGTGGCGCCGGCCGTGCGGTACCCGAGGGCGACGACCATCGTGTACCGGCCGGGGGGCAACCGCCGTTGCGAACAGCTGGTCGTGGGCAGCGGCGCCACCCGCAGCGCCGTGGGCGAACCCCCGGAGCCCGCCAACACGGAGCTGCCAGACGCGACCACCCGTCCGCCGGCAAGGAGCACCACCCGGACGGATCCCGTTGCGTCGACTGGCTGGCCGGCGGCCGGAACATGCAGCTGCGGGCGTACGCCGGTGACCGCGCCAGTCGCCGATCGCGCCAGGCGGACCGACACGCTCGCCGTGTCGGCCGCCGGTCCGGAGCTCACCGGAACCGGGCCGCAGGGTGACGGCGCCGCCTGGGGCGGCGCGGCGCCTGCCCTCGGCGCGACGCTCTGAACGGGCTGTGCCGCGGAGCGCGCGTTCGAGGACCCCCAGTTCCCGCTCGCCAGTTGCCACAGCCCGACGCCGCTGCCGGCGACGAGCGCGACGACCGCGGCGACACCCAGCAGCTTCCGGGCACCGGGAGGAGCCGGCCGCCAGCGCCGGCGGCGCGTGGCCGGCGTCATCCGCCGGTGTGCCGACGCCCGGTCCAGCACGGCGGGCAGCGGGTCGTCCCACGGGCCGGCCGAGTCGGCCAGGTCGCGAAGGCGCTCGTGCAGGTCCTCGTCAATCCTCACGAGCGGGCTCCCTCGACGTGCGTGCGCAGGGCGGCGAGACCGCGTGCGGTCAGGCTCTTCACCGTGTTGAGCGGACAATCCATCGTGGCCGCGGTGTCGGCCTCGGACAGGTCGACGTAGTGACGCAGCACAACGGCCGTGCGCTGCCGGACCGGGAGCGCCATCAGCGCCCGCCGCAGCGCGTCGCGCTCGGCCAGCAGCGTCACGTCGTCCGACCTGCCGTCTGCAGGAGGCTCGGGCAGCTCGCCGGTCGGCTGCTCGCCGCGCCACCTGCGGGCACCCTCCGAGAGCACCACGTTGGTCACGACCTTGCGGGCGTAGGCGTCGCGGTTCTCCCAGAACGCCCGCCTGGGCCAGGCGAGGTAGATCCTGGTGAGCGCCGTCTGCACCACGTCCTGCGCGGCGTCGCTGTTGCCCGTCATCAGGTACGCCGTGCGGTGCAGCGCGGCACTGCGGGACCGCACGAAACCCGCGAACTCGGCGTCCGCGTCGTCACTCTCACCGCCCTCGGCTGGGCTGCTGTCCATCCGCACCTCTCGCGGCCCACCGGTTTGACCGCCAACAGCATGGACCCAGATGGGCCGGCCGAAGGTTGCATCCGGCGGCGGCCCTTTCCTAGCTCACGTCGATGCGCCGCGCCCCGCGCCCCCAAGCAGCGACCGGACGCTGCGGGCGAGACCGATGCCCGCGCGCAGCCCGGGTGCCGCCACGGGCTCGCCAAACCCGTTCTCGACAGGCAGCACGCCGGCCCAGACATCGAGCAGCGCGTCGGGTGAACCGTCGTCGGTCGGCGGCCCGGTGCGGACCTTGGCCGAGGCGGCGTCGATCGCCATCGCCAGCACCGTGGAGGCCTGCAACTCGGACGCCGACGGCGGGCGGACCTCGTTCCAGCGGCCGGGGACGACGGCGTTGGTGAAGGCTTCGAACGCCGCCAGCTTCGACTCCGGTTCGTCGATGACGCGGAACGTGCCGAGCAGCATGACCGACCGATAGTTGGCGGAGTGCTCGAACGCCGAGCGGGCCAGCACCAGTCCGTCGAGCGCGGTGACGGTGACGCAGGCCGGTGCCGCGTCGCCCAGCGCCCGCATCGCGCGGCTGGCCGACGAACCGTGCACGTAGACGTCGTCGCCGATGCGGGCGTGCAGCATGGGCACGCA
The DNA here is from genome assembly GCA_003244255.1 of Pseudonocardiales bacterium. Taxonomy (GTDB): domain Bacteria; phylum Actinomycetota; class Actinomycetes; order Mycobacteriales; family QHCD01; genus QHCD01. The sequence goes on from QHCD01000029.1 coordinate 42,804, forward strand.
GTAGGGCTGGCCGGCGTCGACGAACGCGACATGAGCGAGCGGCTGCGCGTCGAGCACCGCGTCGATCGTCGTCCGGTCGTACCGGCCGCGCTGCGGTGATCGCCGCACCCGGGTCTGCACGAGACCGAGTATGTGCCGGCCGGCGGACTCGTGGAAGCTCCCCGCCCGGTCGGCCCCGCCTGTCATAGACGCGGGTCGACGGGCTCGGACTCCAGAGCGAGGACGGCGGAGACGCATTCGTGCACCCGCCAGAGCGGTTCGCCGCGGGCGACCCGGTCGAGGGCTTCCAGGCCGAGGCCGTACTCGCGGAGCGCGAGCGAACGCTTGTGCGCCAGGCCGCGCTGGCGGAGTCGTTCGAGGTTCGCCGGTTCGGTGTAGTCGGGGCCGTAGATGAGCCGCAGGTACTCGCGCCCGCGAACCTTGAGTCCCGGCGAGATCATTCCCTTGGGCCCGCGCAGGAAGTTCGCAGCCGGCTTGACCACCATGCCCTCGCCGCCCGCGGCCGTGAGCCGCTCCCACCACCCGGTCGCGTCGGCGATCGACGCGGCGTCGGTGGTGTCGACGTCGACCCGCCGGGTCGGCGCGATCAACTCGGCATCGGCGGCGACGAGCCGATCGGCGACGTCGAGATGCCAGGTGTGCATGCGATCGTGGTACGTCGTGGAATCGGAAGCGAGCAGCTGGAACGGCGCGAGCCGTACGCCGGCGAGGCCGTCGGTGGGCCAGCAGTACCGCCGATACGCCTGGGTGAACGCCGTCGCGTTGGCCGAGCGGGCACGGGTGCGCGCCAGCAGGTCCCCGACGTCGCGGCCCGCTGCGGCTGCCCGTTCCAGCACCGACATCGCGACCGGCAACGCAGCGCGTGCCGCGGCGCCCACCGCCGCGTACTGGTCACGCAGCAACGGCTCGGCCTTCGCGCTCCACGGCAACAACTCGGCGTCGAACAGCAGCCAGGACGCGTCGAGCTCGTCGAGCAGTCCTGCGCTCTGGGCGGCGACCCGCACTCGCTCGACTATCTGCGCGGTGAGAGGCGGCGGGAAGAATGGCCGGCCGGTGCGCGTCCACAGCGCACCGGCCGCGTCGCCTGGAGCTCCGAAGCGCGCCCGCGCGGCGTCGAGCGAGCGGCAGACCAGGAGCACCGCCCGGGAGCCCATGTGCTTCTCCTCGCACACCACGGCAGGAACGCCGTCGGCTCGATAGGAGTCGAACGCCTGCTCGGGATGCTCGAGCAGGTCGGCGCGGGTCGAGGTGGCGACGGGACTCATGGTCGGCGGCAGGTAGAGCAGCCAGCGCGGATCGATGGCGAACCGGCTCATCACCTCGAGCGCGGCGGCGGCATTGGCCCGAGCCACGCCGACCCGCTTCTGGTACGCCGTCTCCAGCACCCGCTTTCCGGTGACGTCCCGAATGTCGAGGACGTCGGGCTCGCGGCGGGCCGGCTCCGCGGCGTCGGGATTGACGGGAAACGGCTTGGCCGGCTGGTAGTAGACGCGGGCGGCGTGGACCGAGACGACCTCGCGCTCGGGGTATCTCAGCGCGCTCAGGAAACCGCCGAAGACGCAGCCGGTGTCGATGCAGAGGGTGTTGTTGACCCACTCCGGCGCCGGCACCGGAGTGTGGCCGTAGACGACGATCGCGCGACCGCGGTACTCGTTCGCCCACGGGTAACGCACCGGCAGCCCGTACTCGTCGGTCTCGCCCGTGCTCTGCCCGTACAGGCAGAACTCCCGCACCCGGCCCGATGCGCGACCGTGATAGCGCTCGATGAGACCGGCGTGGGAGACCACGAGCGCGCCGCCGTCGAAGACGTAGTGGCTCACCAGAGAGTCGAGGAAACGCTCTACGTCGCCGCGGAACTCGGCCGGCTCGGCGTCGAGCTGTGCCATCGTCTCGGCCAGGCCGTGGGTGTGCCGAACGTCGCGGCCGCGCAGCGCGCGGAGCAGCTTGTTCTCGTGATTGCCCGGCACGCAGAAGGCTGTGCCCGCGGCCACCATCCCCATCACCAGGCGGAGCACGCCCGCGGTGTCCGGTCCGCGGTCGACGAGGTCGCCGACAAAAACCGCGCGGCGCCAGGGATTCCGGGCACCGACCGCGCGACCGGCGTCGTCGCGCTCGACCGCGTATCCCAGCTTGCCCAGCAGCTCCTCGAGCTCGGAGCGACAGCCGTGGACGTCGCCGATGACGTCGAAGGGACCCGGCTCGTGGCGCAGGTCGTTGAACAACCGGGTGCGGACGACGGCGACGCGCGCGATCTCGTCTTCGGTTCTCAGGACGTGCACATAGCGGAAACCCTCGCGCTGCAAGCCTTTCAGGCCGCGGTGGAGCTGTCCACGCTGACGACGAAGCACGTGCACACCGAAGTCGCGATCGGGCCGGACCGCGTTCCGCGCGGCGCAGACGTTCTCCGGCAGGTCGAGCACGATCGCCACCGGCAGGACGTCGTGTTCGCGTGCCAGCGCGACGAGCTCGCGCCGAGCCTCGGGCTGAACGTTGGTCGCGTCGATCACGGTCAACCGTCCCGCGGCCAGCCGCTTGTCGACGATGAAGTTCAGCAGTTCGAATGCTTCTGGCGTTGCCGACTGGTCGTTCTCGTCGTCGGCGACCAGACCGCGGCACAGGTCCGAGGAGATGACCTCGGTGGGCTTGAAGTGCGCCCGCCCGAACGTCGACTTGCCCGATCCCGATATCCCGACCAGCACGACGAGGCTCAGCTCCGGGACCGGCACCTCACGGGCCGGGATCGGTTCGATGCTCATGCCGCCTCGGCGGTGCTCACTGCCGCCTCGGCGGTAAGGATTGCCTCGGCGGTGCTCACTGCCGCCTCGGCGGTGCTCATCCAGTCACCTTGCCGAAGATCGCCAGCTGGGTCGGCGATCCGACCTCGACGTCGTCGGTGCCGACGGGCAGGAACCGCACCTGGTACCCGTACTCGCTGGCGACCCGCTCCGCCCACGACCTGAACTCGGCGCGGGTCCACTCGAAGCGATGGTCCCGGTGCCGCAAGGTGGCGGGCGGCAATGACTCGAAGCGGACGTTGTGCTCGGCGTTCGGCGTCGTCACGAGCACGTTGACCGGTGCAGCGTAGCCGAACACACTGCGCTCCAGCGCGCCGAGTCGCGGCGGGTCGACGTGCTCGATCACCTCCATCAGCACGGCGGAATCGAGACCGGCGAGCCGGTCGTCGCGGTATGTGAGCGAGGACTGGAATACGTCGACCCGCGCGCGCTGCTGCTCGGTCATGGTGTCCAACCGAAGCCTGCGGGCGGCAATCTGCAGGGTGCGCGCGGACACGTCGACGGCCACGACGTGCTCGATCTGTCGGTCTGCAAGGAGATCCCGCACGAGCAACCCTTCGCCGCAGCCGAAGTCACCGATCCTGCGTGCACCGGACGCGCGCACCGCGGCCAGCACGGCGCCGCGTCGCTGTTCGGCCAGCGGCGTCGACCTATCCGGCGTGGCGCACTCGACGGCATTGTGAAGCTGGTCCAGCTGATCGGCATTGTCCAGCTGGTCGGCGTCGGTGTCGTCGATCTCGGCGAGGCGGGCCAGCGCGGACTGGGTGAACTCCCGTTGGTGCGTGAGGTACCGGCTACTGATCATCTCCTTCTCCGGATGCGTGGCCAGCCAGCTGCCGCCAGCGCGGATCAACTTGTCGATCTCGTCGCTGCTCACCCAGTAGTGCTTGGCGTCGTCGAGCACGGGCAGCAGGACGTAGAGCTGGTTGAGCGCGTCGGCCAGGCGGAGCCGGCCGGTGAGGTGGACGTCGACGTAGCGCGAGTCGCCCCATTGCGGGATCTCCGGGTCCAGCGGGCCGGCAGAGGCGTCGACGCTCCACCCGAGCGGCGCGAACACCCGTCGCACGAGGTCGGGGCCGCCGCAACACGGGACTGCCGCGGCGTGGATCTGTAGTGGCAGCGGCGATGCGGCCAGTTCTGACCGGGCGTTGCACCGCCCGGTCAGCGCCGTGCGGAACGCCTCCTTGAGCGCCATCGCCAACATGCTCGATGACGCGTACGGGCGGTCGTTGACGTACTGCCCGAGCGCGAAGGCGTCGCCGCCGTGACCGCTGCGGCGGCGGACAAGCCCGATCGGATCGACCTCCAGCAGCAGCGCCGCCGTGCAGCGCACCGCCGTCGCCTCGGGATAGAACACGTGCGCCTGGCCCACCGAGACGTCGAACGACTGCACCCGGCCCGGGTGTTTGTGCAGCAGGTAGCCCAGATCGCTGGCCGGTTCGTGTGTCGTGGTGATGGTCAGGAGCACGATCGCTCATTCTCGCCCACCGGGCGCGTGCAGTCTGTCCTGGGTGCGCGACCGGTCGGTGAGGTCGGTGCGGGGCGGGGCGGGGCGGGGCACGGCCGGGGTTGTCGATCGCGACGGGGAACGGAGTCGCGCCGCCGAAGCTGCTGGCCACCAGCAGGCCGATGTCGTCGGCGACGGTGCCGACGGCGTCGATCGCCTGCGCCAGCACCGGCGCCGTCAGCCCGACGGCGCTGATCGTCTGCGAGACCACGACGAGGTCGCCGGCCAGCCACAGCGATGCGCTCAGCGCGCGGCGCTGGATCTCGTTGAGCTCCCGCAGCAGCTTCGCCGACGACTTGCAGCCGTCCGCGGCGTGGGCGAACACGCCGACCATGGGCATCTCCAGGGGCATGATCCGCACCCAGCACGCCGCCGAGCCGTGCCGGAACGGATAGTCGCCGTCGGCATCCTCGCAGACGTGCTCGACGCCCCACAGATCCTGCAACAGCCGCTCGACGTGCGAGCGCACCCACATCAACTCGGTCATCTCATCTCCCGGTTTCCGCTCGAAGTCTCGCATCGGGGTACGACAATTCCCGGGCAGCCGATTGGTCGCGCACCACCTGCGCACGGGGAGAGGACGCGATGCCGATCCTGCGGCCCGAGCAGCCGAAGTTCGCCAACGGCGCGGAACGGCAGGTGTGGCGGGCGTTGCGCACCCAGCTCGCCCGCAACGACCTGCTGATGTCCGGCCTGCGCGTCACCGATCGGAGGAAGGACCACGAGGCCGACGTCGTCGTCGTCATGCCCGGCAGCGGCATCGTCGTAGCGGAGGTCAAGGGCGGCAGCGTGTGGCGAGACGGCGGCCGCTGGCGCCAGTACCGCGGTGGAAAGGACGTCCCCATCGAGCCCGTGGAGCAGGCACGTGGTGCGCGATACGCGCTGCGCAACTACGTCGAGACCGACCCGCGGTGGCGATCATCGCGCCGTACTCGGGTGCGGTGGGCACACGCCGTCGTGCTCCCGAACACGGAGCTGTCGGATGAATTCGCCGCGCCGGACTGCCCGCGCTGGATGGTCGTCGACAAGAACCAGCTCTCCGACGTCGCCGGCCTGCTGCGGGACGTCCCGGCGGCCCAGGAGACCGGAAACCGCGCCCCGACCGACGACGACGTTGCCCTCATCGCCGAGATCCTGCAGGGTCGGGGACAGTCCCAGCAGGACGTGGTCGCGGTGGCGCGCGAGCATGAGGCCGAGGTGCAGCGGCTCACCCAGGAGCAGGCGGTGATCCTCGGCGCGATCCGGCTGCTGAACCGGGTCGAGGTGCGCGGCGGTGCGGGCAGCGGCAAGACCTGGCTGGCAGTCGAACAGGCCCGACGGCTGGCACGCGACGGGCAGCGAGTCGCGTTGCTGTGCTATTCGCGCGGGCTTGCGGCGTTCCTGCGCAAGCAGGTCGGCGGGCTGGCGGCGAACCAGCGGCCGGCATGGGTGGGGGAGTTCCACAGCCTCGGGCACCAGTGGGGAGCGGCCAGGGGCTCGGACGACGACAGCGACTACTGGGAGAACCGGCTCCCTGTGGAGATGCTCGCCAGGGCGCGAGCGCTCGATGACGCCGATCGCTACGACGCCGTCGTCATCGACGAGGCCCAGGACTTTGCCGATTCCTGGTGGCCGGTGCTGCTGGCGGCGTTGCGGGACGAGGAGAACGGCGGGCTGTACGTCTTCAGCGACGAGGGACAACGGGTGTTCGCACGCTACGGCCAGCCGCCGGTCCCGCTGGTGCCGCTGGTGCTGGACGACAACCTGCGCAACACCCGGCAGATCGCCGCGACGTTCAACTCGTTGACACCGATCCGCATGCGGCTGGCCGGGGTGGACGGGCCGGCGGTGCGGTTCGTGTCCTGCGGCACCGAGGACGCGCTCGGCGTCGGCGACGACCAGGTCGAGCTCCTGCTCGAGCAGGGGTGGCGCCCCGGCGACGTCGCGCTGCTGACCACGGGCAGCCGGCACCCGGAACAGGCCGAGCGCCAGCAGGGCGGCCAGGACGCGTACTGGGCATCGTTCTGGGACGACGACCAGGCGTTCTACGGCCACGTGCTGGGCTTCAAGGGCCTCGAACGACGGGTCGTGGTGCTCGTCGTCAACGACACGAAGGTCTCCGACCGGGCCCGGGAACGCCTTTACGTAGGGCTCTCTCGCGCGCGAGACCAGCTGGTGGTCTGCGGTGACGCCGCGATGATCCGCGAGATGGCCGACGACGCCGTCCTGCGCGCGATCGGCGCGTGATCGAAGCCGGGACCGGATGTCAGTAGCGGGTGGGTCCGCGGCGGATCCTGACCGTGGACCGATACGCCGGCGAGGGGAAGACGTAACCCGGACCGTCGATCGGTCCCGCGTCGGCGATCTCATCCGCACCGATCCCGAGCAGGGTCCGGGTGACGGTCTGGGCGCTGTCGAGCAGGTCGTCGAGGGCCCGGGTCACGTGCTCGGCCCGAACGGCACCAAGCTCGGCGTCGTCCTGCAGCGCCTCCAGCGTTGCCCGGCGGATCAGCTCCTTGAGAAACGATGCCGTGACGCCGTCCGTGCGCTCGATCATCACGTCCCGATCCGCGTCCGAGCAGTCGAGGGGGATCGCCCGCGCGTACAGGTCGAAGAGCCGACGCCGGGCTTCGGCGTCGGGCAGTGCGATCTCGATCGCGACGTCGACCCGTCCCGGTCTTGCGGCAAGCGCCGGTTCCAGCAGGTCGGCCCGGTTGGTGGTGAGGACGAACATCAGGTCGGCGTCCGGAGCGGCACCGTCCATCGCGTCGAGCAGGTCGAACAACACCGTGCTCGTGCCGGGACCGAACGAACGGTCGCTTGCGACCAGGTCGACGTCTTCTAACACAATGACGGCCGGCTGCAGGTCCCGCGCGAGCCCGGTGACCGAGCCGACCGCGTGCAGCGACCGTCCCGTCATGATCAGCCGGGTGTAGCCGCTCATCTGACCGATCAGGTACTGGGTGGAGTGCGTCTTACCCGTGCCCGGCGGCCCGAACAGGAGCAGTCCGCGCTTCAGGTGCTGTCCGGCTGCGAGCAGCGCATCCCGGTGCACCGCGATGGACAGAGCGTGCCGTTCAAGGCGGGCCAGCATAGCCTCGGGGAGAATGACGCAATCCCGCGGCGGCGCATCGGCGACGACGAAGGTCAGCTCGAGTCCGCCCATCTGATTGACCGCGACGTCGAGCACATGGCCGCGATAGACATTGAGCCTCGAGCGCAGCACGTCGAGTTCGGCAAACACTGCCTGTGCCGATTCGACGTCGAGCCCGGCCAGCTCGACCACGAGATCGTTGTTGTGCTGGTCCGGTCCCTGCACGAACACGACGTAGCGGCCACGGTGATCATCGATGAGCAGCAGTGCCGACGTCAGGCACGCAAGCGTTGTTCCGGGTCCGTTCGGCAGGTCGATCAGCTCGGGCGCGGCGATCCGCAGCGGTGGAAGGCCCTCCCCGCTGATCAGCTGTGTCAACGACGTCCCCGACCAGTGCGGCGGCGTGGTCACTCCGCGACAATCGCCGCGACGGCCGGGAAGCGTGAGCCAGTGGTTCAGCGCGGTCTGCAGGTTCACGTGATCGAACGGCGGCAACTCTCGCCGAACGACGGATTCTGCCCTTCCAGCCTCGCCGAGATAACCGGCGACGAGGGCGACTACCTCATTGGCCGACCCGGAGGATGCATTGGCATGAACCCACTCCAGAAAAGCCCGGAAGTCCCGCGCGAACCTGCGCGCCTCGTCCTCTGTTGCGCCGCCCCCGCTTGCGTCCACGGCCCCGACGCTAGTCGAGAACGCGCGTGGCCGTCGAGCCGGTCTTATTCGGCGTGCACGACGACGGCGTAGGAACCGACCCCGACGAGGGTGCTGCCCTCGACCTGACCGTTGTCGAGGATGAGCGCCGTTACCGCGCCGGATTCCGGATCGAATTCGACGTCCTTGACCTTGCCCAGCTCGTCGCCCTTGCTCGAGAGCACGCGCTTGCCGAGAACCCGATGGTCCTTGCCCGCGAGGGCCGTGACGTCGTCCCCGCCGTCCGTGATTTTCTCGGCACCGGTGACCGTGACGGCGTCGGCGCCGAAGGCGGTGATGTCGGACCAGCGCAGGGTGTTGCCGTTCTCGGTCTTCTTCAGCTCGACCGCCACCACCGAGCGCGTCTTGGGGTCGACGATGAACTCGTCCACCCTGCCGACACGGTCGGCGGTGGAGGTGCTGACGACCTTGCGGCCGGAGGCATCGGAGAACCGCATCATGTCGTCTCTCTCAGCTGGGCGCGGAAGGCGTCGATCGACGCCCCGAAACCGGCCAGATCCTGCGCGACGAAGTCCTTGGCGCTCGCGGGGACCATCAGGTGCTCACCGGACGCGGCCAAGGTGTCGGGGAGCGGGATCAGCAGCTTGGTGCCCTTGGTGCCGAGCGCCTCGGAGGCCTCGATCTCATAGCCGACGACGTCGCACTGGCCGCCGGTCATTCCCGCCACCTCGATGACGACGTCGGCGACCGTCCCCAGGTCGACGCCGGAATCGGTGAGTACCTGGGAGCCGAGAACGTTGCCGCCCGACCCGCCGGCGGAGGCGGAAGCGTCGAGCACGCTCTGGGTCGGCTCCAACGCGTCCTCGTCGCGGATCATCACCGCATCGGCGCCCAGCGCCGCCACCGACGTCCACGCCAGCGCCTGCTTCATGGGGCCAGCGAGCAGGCCGCGACCGGAGAGCGTGAACCCGCCGACCGCGCCGCCGCCCGCGGAGTAGATGACGTCGCGGATCTGCGCGACATCCTCGCCGGCCATCGTGACCACCGGGCGCTTGTTGATCTCCGACGTCCGCATCAACCTGCTCACGGCCGGCCGCCGCGCCGGTGCGTCTTCGCCGGACCCGCCGGGTCGACGATGACGCCGCCCCTGCGCCGGCGGGCCTGGACGGCGAGGACGCCGCCTGCGATGAGCGCGATCACCACCACTACGACGATCAACCAGCTCCACCACTGCATGACGCACCTCCGCGGCTCCGGGCCCGACTCGGGCAGTCGCTGGCGGTCGAGACCGTCGACACCACAAAGTACCGCGCGTGGCCGGGCCGTCGTCCGGCGAGATCGCGATGTCGCATCGAACCCGGCGACACGACGGCCGCACGTCGAGGGCGTGCCAGACTCCTCGGCATGCCGATGCTGGACGAGTTCGTTCCCGACCAGAACCGTTACGACGGGCGGATGCCGTACCCCCGGGCGGGTCGCAGCGGGCTGCGGCTGCCGGCGATCTCGCTGGGGTTGTGGCACAACTTCGGTGACGACGTGCCGATGCAGCGGCAGCGCGCGATCCTGCGCCGAGCGTTCGACCTCGGCATCACGCACTTCGACCTTGCCAACAACTACGGCCCGCCCTACGGCGCGGCGGAGACGAACTTCGGGCGGATCTTGCGCGAGGACTTCGCCCGGCACCGCGAGGAGCTGGTCATCTCCACCAAGGCCGGCTGGGACATGTGGCCGGGCCCCTACGGCGACCTTGGGTCGCGCAAGTACCTGCTCGACTCACTCGATCGGTCGCTGACCCGGATGGGCATCGACCACGTCGACATCTTCTACCACCACCGCTTCGACCCCGACACGCCGCTCGAGGAGACCCTTGGCGCGCTCGACCATGCGGTGCGGCAGGGCAAGGCGCGCTATCTCGGGGTGTCGTCGTACTCCGGTGAGCGGACCCACCAGGCGGTCGAGATCCTGAACCGTCTTGGCACGCCGTTGCTGATCCACCAGCCGTCGTATTCGATGCTGAATCGCTGGATCGAAGAGGATCTGCTCGACGTGCTCGGCGAGCAGGGCGTGGGCTGCATCGCGTTCTCGGCGCTGGCGCAGGGCATGCTGACCAACCGCTACCTCGACGGTATCCCGGCGGGTTCCCGGGCAGCGCAGGACAAGTCGCTCGACCGGTCACTGCTCACCGAGGAGAACCTCCACCACATCCGGGCGCTGAACGACATCGCGCAGCAGCGACGTCAAACGCTTGCACAGCTGGCAATCTCCTGGGTGTTGCGGGACGAGCGCGTCACCTCCGCCTTGATCGGTGCGTCGAGCCCCGGCCAGCTTGAGGGCAGTGTCGCCGCCGTCGAGAGGCTCTCCTTCGACGACGGTGAGCTCGCCGCCATCGATCGGCACGCCGTCGACGGCGGCATCAACCTGTGGTCCGGCCCTACCGAGGCCTGAGCGCTGGGCCCTAGCTACGCGCGGGTGAGTGCGCGGCGCTGCCGACGTCGGCGAGATGCGACAACGTCTGCGCGTACGACGCCAGCAGCGAGTCCTCGCGGTAGGAGATGCCCTGCTCGTGGCAGTAGGCGCGGATGATGGCCTGGGCGCGGCGCAGGTTGGGGCGGGGCATCGACGGGAACAGGTGGTGCTCGATCTGGTAGTTCAGGCCGCCGAGGACGTAGTCGGTGAACCGGCCGCCACGCACGTTACGAGAGGTCAGGACCTGGCGGCGCAGGTAGTCGATCTGATCGTCCGCGGACAGGATCGGCATGCCCTTGTGGTTGGGCGCGAACGATGCGCCCATGTAGAGCCCGAACAGGCCCTGCTGGACGGCGATGAACGCGATCCCCTGCATCGGTGTCAGCACCAGGAAGACGGCGGTGAGGTAGGCACCGCCGTGGACGAGCAGGAGCGCGGCCTCGACCGGCCGGGCCCGGTGCCGTCGCGACTTGTCGAGCAGCGCTCGGACGCCGGCGACGTGCAGGTTCAGGCCTTCGAGCAGCAGCATCGGGAAGAACAGCCAGGCCTGCTTGCGCGCCATCAGCCTGCCGACCGCGCTCGTGCGGCGGCCCGCCTGAGCGCTGGTGAAGGCGAACACGCCTTCGCCGATGTCGGGATCCGCCCCCTCGGTGTTGGGGTGGGCGTGATGCCGGTTGTGCTTGTCGATCCACCAGCCGAAGGACAGTCCGACGAGCAGGTTGCCGTTCAGCAGACCGAGCAGGTCGTTGGCGTGGCGGGTCGCGAAGATCTGCCGATGCCCGGCGTCGTGGCCAAGGAACGCCACCTGGGTGAACGCGACCCCCAGGAACGCCGCGACCAACAGCTGATACCAGGTCCTCCCGAGCAGCACGAAGCCGGCCCATCCCGCCACGAACGGGCCGAGGGTCAGCACAACCTTCGCGGTGTAGTAGCCGGGACGCCGTCGCAGCAGGCCAGCCTGCTTCACCTGCCGAGACAGGCACGCGTAGTCACTGCCGCGGGTGGTGGCTATCGAAGTCATGAGCGCGTCCTCACCGACGTTGTTACCGGGGTCTTGGGCAACACTCGAATGCTGTCAGCTGATCATAGCTGCCAAGGCCGGCTGGAACGGATTTTCCTGTCAATCCTCTCGCGTCGACGGTGTGGCTCGCGGCCCGGCGCCGTCGAGGCGATGCGGTTACGCGCCTACGCCTACGCTAACGATCAACTCGTCGGGCAGGTCGCGCTGGACGTGATCGACCGGCGGCTCTGGCTGGAAGGGGACGACCGATGACCGACGCGAGCCCCGCTGGCGCCGACACCGTAGCCGACCCGGGCCGGCGCGATGCTCGCATCGCCGAGGCGTTCGTCACGTTGGCCGACACCCTGGTCGCCGACTACGACGTGATCGACCTGCTCACCACGCTGGCCGAGCGTTGCACGCAGCTGCTGGACGCGGCTGCGGTCGGGATCATGCTCTCCGATCAGCGTGGCGGGTTGCGGACCGTCGCGGCGTCGTCGGAGGCGGCGCGGCTGCTCGAGCTCTTCGAGCTGCAGGTCGACGAGGGGCCTTGTCTGGACTGCTTCGCCGCCGGCGCGGGGACGTTCTGCCGGGATCTCGCCGCCGAGCCCAACCGCTGGCCGGCCTTCGTTGCCCATGCCCGTGCCGTCGGATTCGCCGCGGTCAGCGCACTGCCGCTGCGGCTGCGCGATCAGACGATCGGCGCGCTGAACCTGTTCCACACCCGCACCGGTGGCCTGGACGACGCCGATGAGCGGATCGGGCAGGCGCTTGCCGACGTCGCCAGCATCGGTATCCTGCAGGAACGAGCCATCCGGCGGGGCGAGGTCCTGACCGAGCAGCTGCAGACTGCGTTGAACGGCCGGGTCGCGATCGAACAGGCGAAGGGCATTCTGGCTCAGCACGCCGGGCCGCAGCTGGACATGAACGGTGCATTCGCCGCCTTGCGGCGCTATGCGCGCGCCCGCCAGCGACGGTTGTCGGAGGTGGCGGCCGAGGTCGTTGCCGGCTCCGCCGACCTTGACGGGGTGCTCGGCTGAGAATCCGCCCGGTCGCGACGATATGACCTACTGGCTGTAGGTGGACGGACGTCCGAACGCGATGCCGACGGTCAACGGATCGGCGATCGTGACATCGGAGCGGGCGGCGATGGCGGCCACGACGGATTGCCAGTCGCTGTAGCAGTAGCGCTCGTTGTCGTTCGACCAGTGTTCCGTCGGGTCCGGCGAGGTGCAGTCCCACTGGATCGGCGAACCGGCCGGGCTGGTGCCGGTAACGAGGATGAAGGACTGCAGCGTCATCCACTTACCCGGTCGCAACCCGCCAACCTCCGTGATCAGCGTGGACGGCAACAGATAATGCCGCACATTCGTCGAGACCACCGAATAGCACGCGGCCGCCGGATCGTTACACGCCCCGCCGCCGACGGCGCTGGTCTTCTGCCAGTACGGCGCTGTCGTCCCGGCGGTGAACGGCGTCACCGCCAGGGCGTACCTGCGTCCCCACGCGAAGCACTGCTCGCCGTATGTGGTCTGCACGGACAGCGGAGCGCCCTGCGCACCCGGATACGCGATCAATCCGTGGCCGCCGCGCAGGCCGTGCGCGTCGATCGCATCGGCGCTGCCGCAGGTCTGCGCGCGCTGCTGGTCCGACGACTGGCTGGCGAGGTGCGCGGGGTAGGTCGACGTGTGGCTGACGAAGCTCCAGCCGTAGAGCAGGGACAGCGAGCCGGCGTCGAACCAGGAGCTCATGATGGTTCCCCCGCCGTGCGTGCAGGTCTCGGTGAGCTCGCTGATACCCCCCGTTTCCAGCGTGCCCGTACCCGTCATTCCCAATGACGCGAGATACGGCGCGACGTCGGTGTCCAGCCGCGCGACTCCGGTGTCGTCGGGGGTACAGGCCACTGCCGACGTGATCTCGGTGCGGGAGAACAGCAGCGTAACGAACGGGCCCGGCTGGGGAACCTGCGCCTGCGCCTGGGCCTGCACGCGTGTGGCCCCTGGGGCGGCGACGATGGCACAGCTGACAGCGAGCGCCGCGGCCATCCTGAATTTCGTGATCATTTCTTCCCCTCCGTTACCCGGGTCCACGCCAAGAATAGCCGCGCTTGCGCGCCCTCGCGCCGATTGGCTCACCGAGCTTCGGTCAATATTCGGTGGGCTACACGCACTCAATCGGATTCAGGTCGTCAGGGCAAGAAAGAAATGAACGAGTATCGACGCGAAGGGGTGAATCCGCGGCGTCGGCCGCGCTTCGGCGGCGGGAGTGGGGTTTGATCCCGATTCGGGTCGGCAAGACCGCCGGTCGATTAGCGCTGACGACGCCGCGCCGGTGCGAACCGGTGCCGCTGGTGGCCGTCTGCCGCGAGCGCAGCGTGTTGATGTGACGACCCAGCGCAACCGTGATCGGCTCGCCGGAATCGGGACGATCGCCCGCAACCGCGGGTGGTCGGAGCCGACCCTGGTGACATCGGGCAAGCACACACGCAGTGGGTTGAGTGCGCCGCGAGCGATAGACCCTTCAATACGTTCGTGAGCGTCGCCAGCGATGGGTGTGCCGTGCCGGTCGGGGCGTGGCAGTTGCCGTCGAGGTGGCCGGTGCTGGTGATCGCGACGTAGACACGTTTCCCGATCAGGTAGATCGATGCGCATGCTTGGTCGTAGTAGCCGGCGAAGCCATCTACAGCGATGGGTGCGCCTCGATGAGTGCCGGGTCCGAAGCTCTGGTTGTCACCGGTGCCGATTTCTATCGGCATCCCTAATTGCCCGCTCCGATTCGGGATGAAATCGATGACAATTGACCTGCCCGGTCCTTGAACGGCGCTGCTGGTGTCTACCGCCGTCGTGGCCGGGCGGCCGGACGACGTGCGCGCTGGCTGGACGGCTGCGGCCCCGGTCGGGATCGGGCCTGCGCGAGCACGGTGATCGGATCGCCGGAATCGGCTAGCGCCCGCAACCGCGGGTGGTCGGAGCCGACCCTGGTGACATCCGGCCGCACACACGCAGTGGCATGCACGCGCGCGACGTCGGCAGCCTGGTGTTCCTCGACCAGCGATACCACGGTGCCGGCGGCGCCGGCTCGCGCCGTGCGGCCGGAGCGGTGCAGGTAGTCCTTGTGGTCGGCCGGCGGGTCGAAGTGCACGACCAGGTCGAGGCTGTCGACGTGCAATCCCCGGGCCGCGACGTCGGTGGCGACGAGCACCCGGACCCGGCCGGAGGTGAACCCGTCCAGGGCGCGCAACCGCTGGTTCTGGTTGAGGTTGCCGTGGATTGCAGCGACGTCGACGCCACGGGTGGCGAGCTGCCTGGCCAGCCGGTCGGCGCCGTGCTTGGTGCGCACGAAGAACAACGTGCGGGCGCGGCGCGCCGCGATCCGGGCGGCGACCGCGATCTTGTCCTCGTGGCGCAGCACGAACACCTGATGATCCATCGACTCAATCGGCGTCGTCGCCGAGGCGACGGCCTGGATCGCAGGGTCGGTGAGGAAGCGGCTCACCAACCGGTCGACCCCTCGGTCGAGCGTCGCGGAGAAGAGCATGCACTGCCGGCCCGCGGGCGTGGCATCGAGGATGCGGGTGACGTCGGGCAGGAATCCGAGATCGGCCATGTGGTCGGCCTCGTCGACGGTGGCGACCTCGATTGCGTCCAGGCGCACGGACCTGCGCTCCATCAGGTCCAGCAGCCGACCGGGTGTGGCGACGACGACGTGCGCGCCGCGCCGTAGCTCATCGATCTGCCGGGTCATCGACACGCCGCCGACGACGGTCGCGATCTGCAGGCCGAGGGCGCGGGCGGCCGGCTGTAGCTCGTCGGCGACCTGCCGAGCCAGCTCCCTCGTCGGCACGAGTACCAAACCGCGCGGCGCGCCTGGGGTGCGCGTGGTGCCGCGGTCGTGGATGCGGGTGAGCATGGGCAGGCCGAAGGCAAGGGTCTTGCCCGAGCCGGTCTGCGCGCGGCCGAGGACGTCGCGTCCACCGAGAGCGTCGGGCATCGCCCGCGCCTGGATCGCGAACGGTGCGCGGATGCCGCGCTGGTCGAGGACGGCGACGACGGCCGGCGGCAGTCCCAGCTGCGCGAACGTCCGCGACGGCGGCGCCGGGCGCCGCAACGCGGCGGACAACGCCGCATCGAGGGTGCTGATCGCTGCCGGCCGCGATCGGGTCGGGCCGCCCGGGCGACCGGTTGGCCGGCGTCGCCGGTTCGGTCGCGGCCGCGCGGACAGGGTTTGGTACGAAGGCATAGATCGAGCTCCGAGAGGGGGAGAGGCCACGCCGTATGAAAGCCAGTCCACTCGGGGAACAACCGACCAGAACCACTGACACCGTGCGACCACGCGGGCAGCTCGCCCGCGGGAGGTGCGACGGATTCCGTCGCACTTAGCACGATATCAGGTGTGCGGGCCCGGCCGACCGAAACGCGTCGTGCCGCGGCTACTTGCCGCGCGCCGTCTTGGTCGGCGTGATGATGCTGGACGTGTCACCGGCCTTGGGCGATTTGGGTTTCGCGGCCTTCTTGGGTTTGCGCGTTTCGCGCCCGCCCTTGTTCTTTCCCGCCATCTCGGGACTCCCTGCTCGTTGGGCACCGTCTCACCCGACCTTACCCGCGTCCGCGCGGCTCAGGGTCTGGCTGCGGCGGCTCAGGACCGTAGTGTGAAGTCGATCCTCTTGATCGAGCTGAGCGGTACGACGCTGATCTGGTTGGCGCCTCGGGAGAAGCCGATATAGCCGTCCGCGCGCAGGCGGCGGGTGACCTCCTGGGCAAACGACGGCAGGTCGGCACCGAACCGGGCGTAGTCACCGTGCATCGGCCACAGCTCGCCGGCGCTGAGCTCGACCGTAGCCTGCTGAGTGAGGTGGATCGTCGCATACCTGTGCTCAACGCGAGCATCCGTCATCCCCCCATCATGACGACCGCCCCCGAAGGCGGCCAGGGGAGGACGTTCTCCGGTCGAGGTGTCGATCCGGTGGCCCGGCGTTCGTAGTCAGCTTGAAGGGTCGGCACGGCGCCGGCCGCCGAGAGGAGATCGTCATGAAGCAGTACCTGCTGTCGGTGCATATGGTCGAGGGCGAGGAGCAGCCGCCCGAGGAGGTCATGCAGCGGGCCTACCGCGACGTCGAGGCCTTCAACGAGCGCTTGCGGGCAAGCGGCGAATGGGTGTTCGCCGGCGGACTGCATCCCGCGAACACCGCCACCGTCGTACAGATCAAGGACGACGAGGTGCTCACCACCGACGGGCCGTACGCCGAGGCCAAGGAGCGGATCGCCGGCTTCTGGATCGTCAGGGCCGCCGACC
This sequence comes from Pseudonocardiales bacterium, assembly GCA_003244255.1. Classification (GTDB taxonomy): domain Bacteria; phylum Actinomycetota; class Actinomycetes; order Mycobacteriales; family QHCD01; genus QHCD01. Next base: position 59,591 of record QHCD01000029.1, read on the forward strand.
TCGACCGCGCTCTTGCGTTGGCGGCCGACGGCAGCAGGGCCTGCGGCGGACCGGTCGAGGTGCGGCCGTTCGAGGACGAGCCCGGGGACTAGCGAGGCCCCATGCCCGGCGACATCGAGGGCCACTTCCGGCGCGAGTACGGCCGGTGCGTCGCCACCCTGATCCGCCTCCTCGGCGACATCGAACTCGCCGAGGAGGCGGTGCAGGAGGCGTTCCTCGTCGCCGTCGAACGGTGGCCGGTGACGGGCGTGCCGCCGAACCCCGGCGGATGGATCACGACGACCGCGCGCAACCGGGCCGTCGACCACCTGCGACGCGAGGCATCCCGCCATGATCGCCACATCCAGGCCAGCCAGCTCCAGTACCACGACCCACCCGCGCCGGTGGGTCCGGTGACCGACGACCGGCTGCGGCTGATCTTTACCTGCTGCCATCCCGCGCTGGCGCGCCCGGCGCAGGTTGCGCTCACGCTCCGGCTGCTCGGCGGGCTCGAGACACCGCAGATCGCCCGCGCGTTCCTGGTGCCCGAGGCGACGATGGCCCAGCGGCTGGTCCGGGCGAAGCGCAAGATCAAGGCGGCCGGCATTCCCTACCGGGTCCCACGGGATGCCGACCTGCCCGACCGGCTCGGCCCGGTCCTCGCCGTCCTCTACCTCGTCTTTACCGAAGGGCACACGGCATCGGAGGGCCCGGCCCTGGTCCGCGACGACCTGTGCGTCGAGGCGATCCGGCTGGCGCGGCTGCTCGCGGAGCTGATGCCCGACGAGCCGGAGGTGCTTGGCCTGCTCGCGCTGTTGCTGCTGACCCATGCGCGACGTCCGGCCCGCACCGCGGACGACGGCTCACTCGTGCGGCTGCCCGATCAGGATCGCTCGCTGTGGGACCGCGCAATGATCGACGAAGGGCACCGGCTGGTGCGACGTCGCCTGCGCCAGAACATGCCCGGCCCGTATCAGATCCAGGCTGCGATCAACGCCGTGCACACCGACGCCGTCACCGCCGCCGACACCGACTGGCGGCAGATCCTTGCCCTCTACGACCAGCTGATGGTGCATACCCCGACGCCGGTAGTGGCGCTGAACCGTGCGATCGTGCTCGCCGAGGTGGACGGACCGGCCGCCGCTCTCGTCGTCGTCGACGGTCTGGATCTGGCGACCTACTACCTCTTCCATGCCACCCGAGCTGACCTACTGAGCCGGCTCGGTCGACCGGGCGACGCCGTCGCGGCCTACGACGCAGCCATCGCACTGACCAGCAACCCCACCGAGCAGGCGTTCCTGCGTCGTCGGCGGGAATCGGTCGCGAGCCGGGCGTCGTCCTAGTTGTCGTGACCCGCGAGGTTGTTGACGGCGCGCCTGTTTGAAAGTGGGAGGACCTCCTGACGGAGTGGATGTGTCTAGGCATCTACTCGCAGGAGGTCGTTTGCCTGCGAAGTGCACTCTGACCATGGTTCTGTCGGTGTGGTGGTCGACACTGCCGGTGCGTGCCGATCGGGTGCGCTCGACGAGGGGAGCGAAATGGCAACGCTGGACTACGAGACGCTGCATGCAGCAGTCGGCGGCACTGCGGTCGGGCTCAGGGCGCGGACGGCACTCGAACCTTTGGGTGGACCGGGAGACAAAGTCTTCCCGCCGACGTATGGCGTTGATCGGACCGCCGCCACCAGGTACGCCATAGAGACCCGACGGATCGGTGGTCAGCCTGTTCCGTCCGTCGTCTTATCATCGGTCGCCGCCCAGGCCAACCACATGGAGCTGGTCCTGCTCGACGCGGTCCGCGACGGCGAGTTGCGCCTTCCGTTGGTTTCAGTGGACTTCAGTGTGCACCGGGCAACCGCGGGTTTCGATCGCATCAGCTCCTTGGAGGCGTCGCACCGGATCTTCGATGCCCTGCTCCGCGACAGCTTGCTGGGAGACCGGCTGTTCCGCCTGAGTGACGTGGGCCAGAAGATCACCGAAGCTACGAACGGCAACGCCGCAGCGCTGTATCACTATAATCCTGCGACGCTCCTCTTCGGCGGCTGGGACTCGACCGGACCCAAGGGCGGCCGTGGATCGAAGTACGAGCGTGCGATCACGTCGGAGGTCGTGGCCATGGGCATCGATCGCGGCGTCAAGACGGCCTCCCGGATTGACGCGGCCGGGATCGAGCTCAAGGCCGGGCCGCTCTACCTGGCGGAGAACCAGTCTCTGGGAGAATGGACTGCTGATCCCGCCGAAGCCGCCGTCGACAAGGCGGGCAAGCCCCTTTTGATCACCGGCGGTGGTGAGGGTGCCGCCGGCCGCCCCTCTCAGGTCAACCACGGCAACGTCACGCCAAGCATCGATTCGCTGGCGGGTGGCGTTACCGCCGACCGCATCGAAGCGGTAACCGTGGTGTCCTTTGCGGCATTGCGCAAGTTGCGCTTCCCGCTTGGCACCGATGGCCAATCCTTGCAGCCGCTCGATCGGCGGAGGGCGGCGGAGGCGGCGGCCCGCACTGCCCTCGCCGCGCTTGGTGTGGCCGCGTTGACGCTGCTCTTTGAGCGTGGATTCGATCTGCGCTCCCGCTGCGTCCTGCACGCCTGCGAGGAACCCCAACTGGAATTGATCGGCCGCGCCGGGCAGCACGACACCGTCACAGTCGACCGGGAGGGCGCGCTGGCATTGGTGGACGAAGCCGAGCGGATGGCGTCGGAGCTGGGCCTGACCTGGGCCAAGGACGAGATCCTCCTGCAGCCCACGGATCGGCTCGTTGGGTTGATCGAACGCAGTCGGGAGCTGTCCGCCAACGAGCCGGCGGAGGGCTGATGCTCGCGGTCGAGATCCGGTTCCTGACCGACCGGTACATCGCGACACACTTCAATGATCGGTCCCGGCCCGAGTGGCCGCCGCATCCTGCCCGGTTGTTCTCGGCGATGGTGGCGGCCTGGGCCGGCGACGAGGATCCGCCCGGGGCCAGTCGCGAGGCCCTGACGTGGTTCGCCGCCCTCGGCGCGCCACAGATCACCTGCTCGGCTGCCGAGCCCCGGGCCGATGTCACCCACTACGTGCCGGTGAACGACGCGGTCGTGGTGCGCGACCTGAGCGGCACCTACCGGAAGCTGCACGAGTCCAAGCAGGCGTTGGCGGCCGGCTTGGCGGCTGCGGGTGGAGACCTGGACGATCGCGACGTGCGCAGGGCGCGGCAGGCGGTCGATGCCGCCGAACGTAAGGCGGTCATCGACACCGGGAAGGCCGCGGTGCCGGGTGGCACCGCAGAAGGCCTGAGAGTCTTGCCCGGGGAGCGCGGACGTCAGGGCCGGTCCTATCCATGTGTCGTCCCCGAGTCCGACACGGTCTTGTTCTGTTGGCCGGAGGTGATCGCACCTCGCGATCACTGGCAGCGGCTCGACGACGTGCTGGCCAGCGTTTCCCGGTTGGGGCACTCCTCATCTATGGTGGCCTGCCGGCTCGTCAACGACTGTCCGGAGCCCACCCTTGTGCCGGATGCCGAGGGGGCCGATGCGAATCTTCGCGTCACCGCAATCGGCCTGCTCGACAACCTCGAGCGCGCTCACGACCACCATCAGGGTCGCGAGCCGCGGGCCTTGCCGACCCGGATGGCTCGCTACCGCCAGTCCGCGACCGCGGTGTCGCCGCTGCCGCCACGACCCGTGCTTTCAGGGGACTGGATCGTGCTCGTGCCGACTGAGACCAGCCGGCTCCCCGGCCACCGGAGCCTGCGTGTTGCCCGGGCCGTGCGTGACGCACTCGTCCACCATGCCGACCAGCCGGTGGCTGAGATCCTCAGCGGTCACCAGGCCGGGCTGGCCGGTCAGGCCACAGCCCCCTCGACCGAGGCACACCTGGCCGTCCTCCCGTTGCCCTTCGTCGGCACGCACGGCGACGGCACGATCATGGGGATCGCGTTGCTCCTGCCCGTGGGTGCTCCACAAGGCGAGCGCCGTGCCGTGCTGCGAGCAGTCGGCGCTTGGGAAACCCAGAGGTTCGAGCTGCGGATCGGGCGGCTGGGCGCCCCGACACTGCGCCGCGCCGAGCTGACCGAGCCGGGTAAGACGATCGCCCGAAGCCGATGGGATCGGCCGGCCCGAACGTGGGTGAGTGTTACGCCGATGGCGCTGGATCGTCATCCCGGCGAGCTGTGGTCGGCCCGACCGGCGTTGCGTGAGAGGGCCACGGTCGAAGCCGTTGAGTCGGTGCGGCTCGCCTGCCGTCGGGTTGGTCTCCCTGAGCCTGCGGACGTGGTGTTCAGCCGTGACGGTCTCGTGCGCGGGGTCGACCCGATCCGTCGATTTGAACCCTTTGCCGCCCGTAGCGGACCACGCCGCTTCCTAACGCACGTGGGTCTGACCTTCGACGAGGCGATCGGCGGACCTGTGGTCTTGGGCGCCGGACGGTTCTACGGCTACGGCCTGTTCCTCCCGCGGCGCGACCATGACTGACGCGCTCGTGCGGGAGGGCTTCGCCGCGTTCGTCGAAAGCGTCCACGGCTACCGGCCGTTCACCTGGCAGCGCGAATTGCTGGAGGAAGTTCATGTGAGTCAATCGTGGCCGGAGCTGATCGACGTTCCCACCGGAGGTGGCAAGACCGGCGTCTTGGACGTCGCCCTGTTTGCGCTGGCCCTGGACGCCGTGGCGGAGCCGGGAAGCCGCTGGGCGCCCAGAAGGATGGTCATGGTCGTCGACCGGCGGATCGTGGTCGACCAAACCGCACGGCATGCCGCGGCCGTGGTGAGTGCGCTCCGTCAGCCGCAGCATCCAGTAGTGGCTACCGCGGCGGCCGCACTGGCCGGTCTGTCCGGCGGCGGGCCGCCGGCGCTGGCCACTACCTTGCGCGGTGGCCTGGTGTCGGACGCGGGATGGGCGCAGCGTCCCGACGTACCGGCCCTGATCAGCTCCACTGTTGACCAGGTCGGTTCCCGTCTGCTCTTTCGGGGATACGGGGTGTCAGCGGGCATGCGACCGATTCATGCCGGGCTGATCGGCACAGACACGCTGGTCCTGCTCGACGAGGTCCATCTGTCCCAGCCGTTCGCAGAAACCCTACGGGCGCTGCGCGACCGATACCAAGATCGGGCCGAGCGGTTGCTTCCGAGCCGCTGGCACATCGCAGAACTGTCGGCCACCCCCGGCCGGAGGCCCGAGCGCACCGTCGTCGTTGACCCGCGCGCGATCCGAGCTGAGGGCGCCGACGCGTTGCTGGCCCGCCGCGTCGCGGCCCAGAAGCCGGCAAGACTCGAGGCGGCAAAGGCCAAGAAGGGCGACCCGATGTCACCGGTCGCCACGGCTGCAATCGAGAACGCGCTCGGACTCCTGCAGCTGCCACACGTGCGCCGCCTGGGCGTGGTCGTGAACCGGGTGGCCAGCGCCCATCAGGTGGCCGACGGGCTGCGGGAGCGGTTGGCGACCGAGACGCCGGAGACCCGTGTCTTCGTGATGACCGGCCGGATGCGCCCCTTGGACCGCGACGATGTCGTAGACGAACTGGTGTCCCGCTTTTCCAGCGGCACGGTGCGCAACCGGGCGGTGCCGCCGGCCGTGCTTGTCGCCACCCAATGCATCGAGGCCGGCGCCGACTTCGATCTCGACGCTCTGGTCACCGAATGCGCCAGCTTGGACGCCCTGCGGCAGCGCTTCGGCCGGGTCGACCGCCTTGGTGACCTGACCGCCGCTGGCACCCCGGCCGCGGCGGTGATCCTGGCAGCGCCGGCCGATGTCCAGCCGGGCCGGGAGGATCCGGTCTACGGTGGGGCGCTCGCCAGCACCTGGGAATGGTTGCAGGCGCAGGACGACCTGGACTTCGGCATCGCTGCAATGCGGCTGCCTCCGGCCGAGGACCTGCTGCCCCTACTGGCCTCGCGCGAAGTTGCGCCGCTGCTGCGCCCGAGCGACCTCGACCGCTGGGTCCAGACGTCGCCGGTTCCGTGGCCAGACCCCGACCCGGCGCTGTGGCTGCACGGCCTGGGCTCGCGCTCGACCGATGTCCAGATCGCCTGGCGGGCGGACCTCGATGCGGATCATCTGCGAGATGTCGAGCTCCACCCAGTGGTTACGAGTCGGCAGCGACTGCTGCCCCCCGTCTCATCCGAGGTGGTCACGGTCCCGCTTGCCGCTGCTCGTCGTTGGTTGGCCGGCGCCGAGGCGGTGCCGCTTGCCGATGTCGACGGCGCCGAGCCCGTAGGCGACGACGAAGCCTTGGGCTCCAGAGACCGGCGATGCGTGCGCTGGACCGGTGGCGAACCGGAGGTCGTCGACCAGGGTCGGCTTCGGCCCGGCGACACCATCGTCGTGCCGTCGACGTACGGCGGGTACTCCGAGGGTGGCTGGGACCCGACTTCATCGCTGCCGGTCTCCGACGTCGCGCACCGGGCGTACGCCGAGAGCCGCCGTCCCGTGATCTTGCGGCTCGCCGCCGCGCTGTGGTCCGGCCAAGCGCCGCCCGCGCCGCCTACGGACGAGAGCGTGGGGACTGTGGAGCAGCGCCGACTCGCTCGCGACTGGCTCGCCGCCCGCCTCGACGCAAATGAGCGGGAGAAGTGGGAGGGTGCCGCCCTTCGGCGCCTGCTGCCGAACGCCTTTCGGTTGACGGTTCTGAACTTCCCGCGTCCGGAGTACCTCGTGGTCGGAACCCGCCTTCCGCTCACCGGAGGCTCCTCGGACACCGAGCCGGTTGACAGCGAACCGGAGACCAGCGCCCTGAGCGGAAAGATAGTTTCGCTGGATGACCACCTTGACGGGGTGGGGGCGCTTGCGGGTGAGCTGGCGCGAAACTGTGGCGTGCCTGGTGAACTGGCCGCGGACATCGCGCTGGCGGGGCGCCTGCATGACGTCGGGAAGGTGGACTCAAGGTTCCAGCTGTGGCTACTCGGCGGCGACGAGGTGGCCGCAGCCCGGCAGGAACAGCCGCTGGCCAAGTCGGGAATGCCCAGTACCGATCGGCAGGCCTCGCAGGCGGCGCGTGAGGCCAGCGGCTACCCCCGGGGAATGCGGCACGAGATGAGCAGCCTGGACATGATCGCCGACTGCGATGACCTGGCCGAGCGGGCGGGCGATTGGGATCTGGTGCTGCACCTAGTGGCCACCCATCACGGGTACGGCCGCCCGTTCGCCCCTGTAGTGATCGACGGGCAACCTCAAGCCCTGGTCCACCGCGCGGACGGGGTTGAGTTCACGGGCAGCAGCGGCCACCGGCTCGCCGCGCTCGACTCCGGGGTGGCCGACCGGTTCTGGCGGATGGTCCGTCGCTATGGATGGTTCCGGCTGGCCTGGTTCGAGGCGATCCTGCGATTGGCCGATCACCGGTGCAGCGAACGTGAACAGCGGGGAGGGGAGCCCGGTAGTGCCTGAGACTCCGTTACCTGGCCTTATCGGGACCAATCCATTGGGCTTCCTAGCCGCCCTCGGTGCTCTCGATGTGGCGCACCGCTCTGGCCTGACCGCGGCGTTGCGCTGGACCGACGACATCGAGCCGGTGGCCATGTTGACCGGTCTGCCCGACGTGGGAGCGCTGGCAGCGCTGGTGGAGGCCGACCGCCAGACCTGGGTCGACTCGCCGGTGCTCACTTGGGCCACCGACGGAACGCCGCCTCCGGACCTGAAAGTGCGTCAGGCCGACCTGCGTCTGTGGATCGGGGCGACCTTGGACAGTGACAAACGCTGTCACGCAGACCTGATGAGCGCCCTGGTCGCCGAGGGTGCAGTCGCCGGCAAAGGCGAGTCAAAACCGACCCACCTGCACTTCACTGCTGGACAACAGAAGTTCCTCGTCATGGTGCGGACCCTGGCGACCGCCGTCGCTCCGGCCGACGTACAACTCGCCTTGACCGGTCCCTGGTCACGATCCTCCCCGCTGCCAGTACTGGGGTGGGATGTCGGCCAAGAGCGTGCTTATGCCTTTCGCGGCAGCGATCCTGGACCAGAGAAGAAGCTGGGCACGCCGGGAGCCGACTGGCTGGCCTTCCTGGGTCTGACGTACTTCCCGGTGGCGAACGATTGTGAGCGGCTCGTGACGACGGGTTGCTCTCTGGAGTGGAAGCGCGGCTGGTTCCGGTGGCCGCTGTGGACAAGGAGTCTGTCGTCGGATGTCGTGCGCTCGGTCTTGGGTGATCGGTCGCTGTGGCGCCTGGACTCGACAGGCTTGGTGTTGCGCGGGGTCTCGCGCATTCTTGAGGCGCCCGTACGCCGTTCGGAGCAAGGGGGCTACGGAAGCTTTGGTTCGCCGAGCGACGTACTTGTGGACGTGAACACGACCGCGTCACCCGGCTCGCGGCGAAGGAGGACGCGTCCGGTAGTGGGCGTCGGCAGGCGGACATGACCGAGGACGATCCGGTGAACGTGATTCCGGCGCGGATGGTCAACGAGTTCGTGTACTGCCCACGGCTGTTCTATCTCGAGTTCGTTGACCGGCTCTTTGCCGAGAACGACGACGTTGCGCAAGGCCGGCATACGCACCGTCGGGTCGACCAGCCCGGCGGTGACCTCGACGAGCTTCCGGCGCATCCGGCGATAAGGGCGCGCTCGGTGTGGTTGTCGTCGGAATCGCTCGGGCTGGCGGCGCGGATCGACATGGTGCAGGGCGACGGGGACTCCGTGCTGCCCGTCGACTACAAGAAGGGCGTGGCACCCGCCGAGGGTGTCTGGCCGAGTGATGAGGTTCAGGTCGGCGTGCAGGTGCTCCTGCTGCGCGACCACGGATACCGGTGCGATCGCGCCGCGGTGTGGTACGAGGGCGGCCGGGAGCGCAGGTACGTCGAGGTCGGCGACGCGCTGACCGCGCGTGTGCTCGAGCTGGCCGCAGAGATGCGGGTTGTGGCCTCGGCCGCACGGGCTCCGCTGCCGCTGATTAGCAGCCCCAAGTGCCCGCGCTGTTCACTTGTGGGGCTGTGTCTGCCCGACGAGACCAACGCCCGGCTGGCGCGTTCACAGCTGCCACCCCGCCGCATCGTGCCGCGCGACCCGGATCACCGTCCGCTCTACATCACCGAGCCTGGGGCCTTTGTGGGCGTATCCCGCGGGCGCGTTGAGGTGACTCGCGACAAGGAGAAGCTTGAGTCCGTCCGTCTGATCGACGTGTCCCAGGTCAGCGTGTTCGGCCGAGTCCAGGTCAGCACGCAGGCACTGACAGAGTTCTTCGCCAGAGACATTCCCGTCTTCTACTTCTCCTACGGCGGCTGGCTAAACGGGTCGGCCACGGGACTGCCGGCCAAGAACGTGGAGCTGCGACGCAGACAGGTCACCGCATCGGCTGACTTCGCCAGCCGTGCGGCGGTGCGGATGGTCGAGGGGAAGATTCGCAACAGCCGGACCTTGCTACGTAGGAACGGGCGGGGTGATGTCCGGCTGGTTGTGGCGCAGTTGGCTGAGCTGGTCGGTGCGGCTGGGCGGGCGGTACGGACTGCCGAACTGTTGGGTATCGAAGGTACGGCGGCACGGCTGTACTTCTCGCAGTTCAACGCCATGCTGCGGGCGGCCCCGCCCGACGGGCTGCCCGTCTTCGACTTCGCCGGACGCAACCGCCGTCCACCGCGGGATCCCGTCAACGCGTTGCTTTCCTTCTGCTACTCACTCCTGACGAAGGATCTGCTCGGCGTGTTGCTGGGTGTCGGGTTCGATCCCTACCAAGGCGTCTACCACCGGCCACGGTTCGGTCGTCCTGCCCTCGCACTTGACCTGGCCGAGGAGTTCCGTCCGCTCGTCGCTGACTCCGTCGTAGTAACCGTCTTGAACAACGGGGAACTGACGGCTGCTGATTTTCTCAGCCGAGCCGGGGGAGTGCAGCTGACCCCCGAGGGGCGCCGTACGGTCCTGCGGGCCTACGAGCGGCGGCTCGATCAGGAGGTGACGCACCCGGAGTTCAAGTACCGGATCTCGTATCGCCGGGTCATGGATGTGCAGGCCCGCGTGCTGGCTGCCTATCTCCTGGGCGAGCTGCCGGACTACGTACCGTTCGTGACGAGGTAGGTCATGCGTCACCGTTATCTCACTGCGTACGACATCGCCGACCCGAAGCGGTTGCGCAAGGTCTGCAAGGCGATGGAGGGGTACGGCGAGCGCCTGCAGTATTCCGTCTTCGTTTGCGACCTCAGCGGGGTTGAGATGGTGGGCCTCAAGACCGACGTCGGCATGCACATGAACTTCTCGGAGGACTCCTTGGTGATCATCGACCTCGGTGAACCAGGCGTCGGCCACTCCTTCGAGTTCCTTGGCTCACACCGACCGCTGCCGAGGAGTGGTCCACGCATAGTCTGACTCCGCGAGCGCCGAGGTCGTGACCCGAACAGGCGTCAGCGCTCGCTTGCAGGTCAGCGGCAGGCTACGGATCCTTGATATCTCCACAGTGACTCGCCAGCATCAGATGTCATGCACCGCTCGCGAGCGTCGCCAAAGGTGCAGCTCCCGTGCGGCGTGTCTCCGGAGCCGCTCTCCCGGTCAGAATGACCGGGCCTCATTGCAGCGTTCTGCACGACTCCACCCTGTACGCGAGGATTGAGCTCTCCCGGTCAGAATGACCGGGCCTCATTGCAGCGCACTGGCCGGGACAGGTGCCGTCGCATTCGGGGTCAGCTCTCCCGGTCAGAATGACCGGGCCTCATTGCAGCTGCCCTTGTAGAACCGTCCGAACGCCGGAATGGCTGGCTCTCCCGGTCAGAATGACCGGGCCTCATTGCAGCAACGTTACCGGTACCGGTGGTCCACCAGTACATGGCGGCTCTCCCGGTCAGAATGACCGGGCCTCATTGCAGCATCGCAGCCGACTGATGCCTCAACGCTGGGCCACGCTCTCCCGGTCAGAATGACCGGGCCTCATTGCAGCATCCGGCTGGGCGATCGGGTGAAGATCGGGTACACCAGCTCTCCCGGTCAGAATGACCGGGCCTCATTGCAGCATCAAGTTTCACCCGCCCAAGCACAACAGCATCCGAGCTCTCCCGGTCAGAATGACCGGGCCTCATTGCAGCACCTTCGGCAGGAACCTAGCGACGATCACATCGTTCGGCTCTCCCGGTCAGAATGACCGGGCCTCATTGCAGCTCGAGGGCAGCTCGCGTTTCGGCGTTGGCGGTCACCGCTCTCCCGGTCAGAATGAC
>QHCD01000030.1:0-20798 GCA_003244255.1 Pseudonocardiales bacterium
ACCTCGACGGCGACGGCACGGCCGACCACATCTACGTGCTCGACCCCACCGGCCACATCATCGACTCCGCGCACCTCGGGCAGGACGGCCAGTGGATCGACGACGGCACGCACCCGCAGCTCCCGCCGTCGTCTGGTGATACGGGCGGCGGCAGCACCGGCACCGGCGGGGAGGCCGGCACCGGCGGCTCGCTGACCCTGACCATCAACGGGCAGACCGTCACCGGCCAGGAGACCGTCGATGCCAACCAGGACGGCACCCCCGACACCGCGGTGTTCTCCGACAACCAGGGCGAGGCGATCTACGCCACCGACACCGACGGCGACGGCCGCGCCGATCACATCGTCGTCGCCGACGCCCAGGGCCAGGTCATCGACCAGCAACACACCGGCCCCGACGGCAGCTGGATCGACGACGGCGCCGGTGCCAACACCGGCGGCTCGAACTTCACCTACGCCGTGGACGCGGAAACCGGCGAGTGGATTCGAAGGTGAGCGACCGCCCGCGGCAGCCGGTCCTAGCCAGCGACCCGGCGGGGCCGCTCGGTGGCAGGTGTTGGATTCGAACCAACGTAGGCTGAGCCGACGGTTTTACAGACCGCTCCCTTTGGCCACTCGGGCAACCTGCCGCGGCGACGCGCCGACCAACTCTGCCGACCCGATCCGACACCGCCCGGTGAGAATACAGATGCGCGGCCCGGCCGCGCACCGTGGATAGGCCACCGGACAGGAGGCAGCAACCGTGCCGAACCCGTCGTTCGACGTCGTCAGCAAGGTCGACCATCAGGAGATCGACAACGCCATCAACCAGACCGCGAAGGAACTGGCCCAACGATTCGACTTCCGTGGCGTCGACGCGAGCGCGACCTGGTCCGGGGAGAACGTCGTCACGCTGCAGGCCGCAACCGAGGAGCGGCTGGTTGCTGCGCTCGACGTGTTCAAGGACAAGCTGATCAAGCGCGGCATCTCGCTGAAATCGCTCGACGCGCAGGAGCCGCATCAGTCCGGCAAGGCCTACCGGCTACAGGCGACGATCAAGCAGGGCATCGAGACGGAGACCGCCCGCAAGATCGCCAAGCTCATTCGCGACGACGGTCCGAAGGGCGTGCAAGCACAGATCCAGGGCGACCAGCTGCGCGTCTCGGGCAAGAAGAAGGACGACCTGCAGGAGGTCATCGCGCTGCTGAAGTCCGCCGATCTCGACGTCGCCCTGCAGTTCACCAACTACCGGTAGGGGCCAGCGTCTGGCCCAGTCAGGCGGCCCGTCTACGGTCCGCTTCAATCTGGCCGAGGATGTCCCGGACACGACCCGCTTCGGCGGGCAGCCGGTTGGCCAGCGCGTTCCAGATGATGACGTAGTCCACCTGCTCGTTCTCGTGGGCGACGATGTTCCGGGTGGCCCTCATGCTTCCAACCTCCCGGAGCCACAGGCGTTCAGCGGATTGCGGCTGCGAGTGAGTTGGCCTGAAGGGCGATGGCATCTTCGAGCAACGTCGCATCCGAGCCGGCGACCCCGTTGGCGGCAGCGAGTTCACGCCAAGCGCCGACAGCGGCCTGAACCCGGCGCAGGAGGTCACGCGCCTGATCGCCGGTCAACCGGAACAGCGCCGCGTTGTCCATCAGGGCGGCGATCTCGTCGTCCGGTGCGGCGCCCGCGATCGCCGTAGACCTTCCCTCGGCGGCGGGGTTGGGGTTGATGTCGAACGCGGCAGCCAGCCGCCAGGACCCCAACCGCCTCAAAGTCCGCAACCGCAGGAACCCGTGGTTGCGCAGGTGGTCGTCGGTGTTGTGCAACGCGACGGAGACGGCGGTGCGCGCCCACAGTTGCCGCAGGTCGGCCCCTGGGTCGGCCGACTCCTCCTCGACGTGCTCGGCGATGTCGAGGTAATCGGCTCGATCGGGGTCGTTGTCGCGGCGTTGCAGCATCGACATGGCGCTCAGGTAGCCGACCCGGCGGCCACGGTCGCGGTCGAACCGCTCGGTGAGCAGGACGGGCTGCTCACCGATCGTTGCGAGCCTGCGCGGCGCCACGGTGACCCCGGCACGCTCAGCAATGTCCAGGGCCGTCTTCTCCAGGCCGATGACGTTCCACTCGTCGGCGTCGCGGGAGAACTTCGCGACGTACAGGGTGTCGCCGTCGCGGACGGTGGCCTTGGGCCGCGCGCCGCCGAGGGTCGAAGTTCCCGCGTCGAGCAGCAGTTTCACCGACTCGTGGGGGTTCGCCTCGGCCCCAGCGACCGCCGCCGCCAGGTCGGGTAGGTCGATCAGGCGGGGAACCCGGGTACCGGACGACAGGTACTCGCCGGTTTCGACGGAACGGAATCGGATCGCCCCATGCCGCAGATCGTCGCTGATCCGCAGCAGGTAGTCGGCCTCGGTCAGCGTCCGGGGAGCCCCCTCCTCTGCCAGGCCGCGTTGGATGAGGCGTCGCCCCCACCTGTCGGGTGCACAGTCACCGAAGGCACCGAACAGTCCGGTCGTGTGATGTGACCCGGTATCCAGCCCTAGCCCGGGGTCCAGCGGGTAAGCGTTGGCACTGGCCACGTAACCGGGGTCGTAGGTGAACGTCATCGGCCGCGTTGGCCGATCGTGCTGGAACCATGCTCGCCCGGCCAGCACGTCGGCCCCGTCGATCTGCACGACGACGTCAACGGCGTTGGGGATGCTCCCGGTCATGACCGCACCCGTAGCGGCAGCGTCTCGGCGGCACGCAGTCGTCCCAAGTCTGTGTCGAGCGGGTCGAGGCAGGTCTCGATGCTGTCGAGGCGCCCGAGCGCCCGGGCGACCCGCAGCAGGGTTTCCAGTGAGACCCCCAGGTCGCCGTGTTCGACGCGCTGCAACGTGGACAGCGCCACGCCCGCCCGGGCGGCCACGATCCGCTGCGGTAGCCGCTGCAACTTCCGCCACGCGAGGAGATGGCCGGCCATCGTCTGGGCAGCGCGCCGCACCCGCACCGGAGTCACTGTCGTGTGGTCCATGACTGGCAGGTTAGCACCGATGTATAAGGCTTTACCGGTCAAGACAGGTCGTATATGAGTTGGCAAGGCGTCACGCACAGGGGAGGTTCGTCCCCGGCGGCCACCGTGGAGGCGGTCGCGTTGGCGAACCGAGCTGACCCCACGCAACCAACGGCGTTACCGCCGGTCAGAGGCGCTCTTCCAACAGGTCCAACCCGTGCCAGCATCGCCCGTGATGTCACCAGCTATCGCTCACCGCCCTCTCGGCGGGTGCGGTCGATGCGGCGATCCATAGCGAAACGACATCAGCGCGGGCGGGCCTGGGGTTTCGCCCTGTCCCGCGTCAAGAAGTTGGCAGGGTTTCGGCCTCGGGAAACGTGGGTGTCGCCGGGTCCGCTCGACCTTCGTGGACATCCGCTGGCCGGTTCCAGGACAGCGCTTCATGTGGTCGGATCTGGTTGAACTCGACGCGGAACGTCTCGGCCTCGCGGACCAGGTCGAGGGCGTCGTCGATCTGCTGGCGGTAGAGGTGCTCGTACTTCAGCGACTGGAACGCGCGCTCGCGGACGCCGTTCTGCCCGGGCGTTCGGACTCGGGTGCGGATGTGGCGCAGCTCGGGGCGGCCGCCGATGTAGGCGCCGAAGCGGAACGACCGGAAGGGTCCACCGTTGTCGGTGACCAAGGTGATCGGGACGATCTCGCCGGTGTCGGGGTCGGTGAGGTGTTCTAGCAGGGTCGGGCCATCCAAGAGCCGCTGCGCCTCGGCGAGGGCGAGCTCGACCGCGGCGATCGCGTCGTGCTGGTTCGCGGTCGGTGACCAGTGCCAGCCGAACTCGTACTTGCTCCAGTAGTCAGCGATCCCGCCGACCCGCCAGGTGCCCCCGCCGGTGGTCTCGTACTCGCTGAAGTCGAACTGCCAGACCATGTTCGGACCGGTGGGCGGGGCGGCGAACGCGGCCTTGCGCTGCTGGGCGAGCTGGCGCCGTTCGCGCTGGTAGTCGGCCTTGAGCAGCAGCCCGGCGTCATCGAGGATCCGCAGCACGCTGGACTGCGAGACGCGGTAGCCGCCGTGCCGGGCGGTGGCCCAGATCTTGCGGTGCCCCCAGGCGGGGCGTCGAATCGCGAGCTCGACGATCACCTCCCGATGGGCGAGGCGGACCGGCGCCGGCCACGGGCCCTTCGGTGGGTGACCTGCGCGGGCCTTGGCCTGCCAGCGGCGGTAGGAGCGTTCCGGGATGCCGACCAGCTGGCAGAACCTCGCGGTCGGCATCCCCGCGTCGCTGCGGATTACCTCGAGGTCCGTGAAGGGCCCAGGCGGCCCTCGGCGCTCTTCTTCCAGACCCGCAGCTCGACGGCCGCTTCCCCAAGAGCCTGCGTCAGGTCCTCGACCTGCGCCGCGAGCTGCTCCTCGCGGGTGCTCGGCCCCGATCGGCCCGCGGCCAGCGCCGTCTTACCCGCCTCGAGGAACTCCGCCTTCCACCTGCCGATCGACTGCTCGGAGACCTGCTCCTTGCGGGCAGCCTGCGCGATCGTCGTCTCACCCGACAGCACACACAACACGATCCGGGTCTTGACCTCGGCGGAGAACACCGGCGGCCGGCCCATCGCTCACCTCCTGGCTCGGCGACCGATCACCCACGCAGAACCGGCCTGCCAGAAAGTCTGACGCGGGACAGCCCAAGTCTACCGATCACCCAACACGCTCGGCCTGATCAACCTCAATGGAACCGTCATCGCTCCCAGGCCGAACCGGCCCTGGCGGGCTCCGGTCGAACACCGCGGTGAAGGGCGTCGGTGAGCCGCCGTGTGCGGGAGAACCGCATGCACGGTTCGACGGGCGGGGGCTGGAAACGGAACGCGACCGCGTCACCGCGCCAGTCCCCGACCCAACTATCCTCGGCTGGCACTGACATTTTCTCTAGCACCTGTAACGCTGGGCGCGGTGCCGGACCTAAGGGGTCAGAACGTCGAAGGGAGAGGTGTCGTGCCCACAGCTGGCCAGCGTGACCTCTCGTTCGATCGAGCGTACGGCGCACACGCGCCGTCGATCCTGCGGTTCGCGTTGCGGCGTGTGGACGCGCCCGAAGCCGCAGAAGACGTCGTTGCTGAGGCGTTCCTTGCCGCTTGGCGACAATGGGAGCGGGTGCCACAGGCACCCGACGAGGTATTACCTTGGTTATACCGTTTCGCTGGCAGCGCGGTGTGTAATCAGCGGCGGTCTGATCGGCGTCAGGTGCGACTGTCCGTCCGGCTGGCGCAGCTCACCGCCCGAGCTGGTGGGGACGCAGACCCGTCGGAGCCGCTCTTGGATGTGGCCGCATTGATTGACGCTTTCGGCGGGATGTCGAAGGTGGATCAAGACGTTCTGCGCCTGCTGGCCTGGGAGCAGGTCACCGGTGCCCGCGAATTGGGTCTTGCGTTGGGTATCAGCCCTGCTGCGGCACGGGTGCGGATCTTTCGGGCCAGGCAACGGCTGCGGGCTCGCGTCGCAGGGACCGATCTCGATCGCCGCCGCGACGACAACAGCTCCTCGGGTGCTTGCTCCCGACCGGGTGGCAAGACGTCGACAGCGGTGAACGTGGAGGCATGACCATGGATCGAGGAGCTTCTCGAAACCCAGCCGATCGAGCGCTGGCGCTGCTCGCCGAGATCGACCCAATGCCCGCGGACCGAGCCCACGCCTTTGAGGCGAAACTGCTACCAAGCGCAGCCGAGACCATCCGACAGCGTCGAGCCGTAGCGTTGGTCCCCCCGTCGCCTCCTCGGTTCGGACAGTTCGCGCGCCGTCGCATTCACGGCAGTCGACTGCTGTGGAGCCTGCGTGGGGCGGCCGTAGCTGTGGTGGCCTTAGCTGTGGGCCTGGTGGTGGGTTTGACCGGCGGGCCACCCGCCTCGGCCGCACCTCCCCTGCCTGTCCCATTGCGTTTTGGCCACGGTACGCATCCGAGGGCGGTGGCGTTCCTGGAGGGGGCGGCTCGGGCGATCGACGCGGCCAAACGTCCAGGCTCGGGTCCTGTCCTGTTCACTGCGGTGCAAGACTACGCGCCGCAGACCGGTGAGTCGCACGGCAGGTCCACGACCACGGTGGGCACAACTATCCGGCAGGTTTGGTACGCCCCGGACGGCAGCACGAAGGTCCGGGAATACAATCAGCCGCAGAGTCCTGTCGGCGGTGACGTTGGGGGTCCGAAGCCGGCATCGAACATCGACCACACGGGCTGGTCCGATTGGCCCGATCCCAACCGCGGCCTGCCCGCCGATACCGCCGCAGCCCGAGAGAGTCTGCTCCATTCGGCCAACATTGCCGGCCTGGGTAAGCAGGAACGGCTCTCCGTCCTCAAGCAGATGGCGGCGTCCAACCTGCAAGCCGGCACCGCAAGCCCCGCTCAAGCCGCTGCCATCTATCGTGTTGTCGCCGGAATCCCCGACGTGTTCGACGCCGGTCTCGTCGCCGACCGGATCGGCCGCCGCGGTCACGCTATCGGGATGCCCATGCCCGACCCCGGGTACACGGCCGCCATATATCTCATTATCGACCCGACATCCGGGCGCATCCTGCAGACCGAGACGACCATCAACCGTCCTCCCTCGGCGCTACACCTGCCGAACAAGCCGTGGGTCGATGAGTATCACGTCGTTCGGACGGTTTCACTCGTCCCATCCAAGAACGCCAAGTGAGGGGGTGGTGCGCCGGTTCCACGTAGAGCGGCGGTACGCACGCAGCACGTTATTCATGGCCGGTACAACTCGATGCTATAGGTGGGGTAAGGCGTACCCAGGTCAACCGACTCCCCGTCAGCCGGAAGGTAAAGGAAGCTCCCAGTCCCGTTGCGGCCCTTGAAGATTCGCGCCCAACAGTTGTTCGACGAGTACCCTCGCTGCCCGTCAGAGAACCAGGATATGACTTCGAACGGCGGGGTGACGTACGAATCCAAGTTCATCGGGTATCCCCAGTCGCTAAATGCGAGACCCCGGTTCGTCCAGTTCCGTCCGTTCCAGATCTTCGTCCAGCCGGAGCAGTTGAAGCCGAGAGGGTGCACTGTGTTCGTAGCTGGCTCCGTGCGCGCCGTAAACGCGTTGAGTTGTGTCGCCGAGTCGAAGCAATGAGCGAGCGTCCGGCGGATCACGGCGCAGTCCTTCGCGCCGTGCCAGTTGTGGGGTGTCAGCGTGTATACGCCGCCGTTGTAGTACTCGGTGACGGCTGGGGCTGCCGTCCTCACGGCTGGCGTCGCTGCGCTGGCCACCTGCGAGCCCGACAGTATGACCGCGGCCAGAACGCAAAGGGCACCGCTGATCCTTGCGTGGTTCATCATTGAATCCTTCCCCGATGGGCGTGTCCACAGAGTAGCCGGCCCCCCTAGGGTCGACCGTGGCCAGAGCATAGCCCTGGATCGCGTGCACCACGAGCCCCCCGCGTTGCCGGCACGCATCCGGATAGGCTCGGGGGGTGACGGCGGGAGAGGTGGCGTTGCGCGCCGTCGCGGGCGCCGTTGCCGCCGTCTGCATCGCCGGCTGGGCCTGGGATCTGCACCGCCGCCCGACGCCGGCACGGTGGTGGGTGCGGCTGATCTTCCCGATCGGCATCCTCGCCACGTTCGTCGCGATGTTCACCCTGTGGTTCTGGTCGCCGTTCGTGGCCCTGATGTTCGCCGTGATCGGTGCGAACCTGACCGATATGGCTCGCGTCGGCGGGCCGCCGTGGCTAGAACACCGCTTCGCCGGCGCCCTCCGGCGGTCTCCGTCGCAGCTACCGGAGCGGGGCTAGCCGGCATGGTTGCCGTGGCGGTGCTGCTCGCGGTCGTCGCGGCGCTGCTGTTCGCGCTCTCGGCCGCGTTCCAGCACCGTGCCGCGCACGGCGCGAGCCGGCTGGTCATCGCCGGCACGAAGTCGGCCGGGCGTCGCACCTTCGGCCGGCTCCTGGGGTCACCGACGTGGCTGATCGGGGCCGGGCTGGCCGGCGTGGGCTTCGGCTTCCACGCGGCCGCCCTGCAGCTCGGATCGATCGCGCTGGTGCAGCCGCTGCTGACCCTCACCCTGCCGATCAGCGTCATCGTCGGCGGCGCCCGGGAACGCCGCACGATCGAGCGTTCTGACTGGGCCGCGCTCGCAACTATGTGCCTCGGCGTGGTGGCGTTCATCGCCGTAACGGCCGCGCCCGCTGGCGCGGCCAGGCCCCGCGGCGTGCTGTTCCTCGGCGTCGTCGCCGCGGCGGGGCTGACAGCGCTGCTCACCGTCGTGGGCCGGGGCATGGGGCCCGCCGGGCGGGCAACGACGTGGGGCTGCGCCGCCGCCGTCGCGTTCGGCATCACGGCCACCCTCACCAAGGCAATGACCGCCGACCTCGCCTCAGGGGCACCGCTCACTGCCCTCACCGACTGGCCGCTCTGGGGATTGCTGCTCGCTGCGGTGGCGGGCATCGGGCTGGAGCAGGCGGCGTTCGCCGCCGGACCGATCACCGCCGTGATGGTGCCGGTGACGCTGCTGAACCCGGTCGCTGCCTGCGTGATCGCGTCCTTCGGCTGGCACCAGAGCCTGCTCGGCGGCGCGGACGTGGTCCTCGCCGCCATCTCCGTTGCCATCGCGCTGTCCGTGGCCGGCGTCGTGCTGCTGTCGCGATCCGCACTGCTGCAGCCGGCACCACGACGGGTCAGCTAAGAGCTCGCGTGGTCGAGGACCCGAGCCGAACCGTGCGCGGGATCGTGCTGGCCGGCGGTACGGGATCACGGCTGTGGCCCGCGACCAGGGCTGTCGGCAAGCAGCTGATGCCCGTCTACGACAAGCCGATGGTGTATTACCCGCTTGCCACGCTGATGCTGGCCGGCATCCGCAACGTCCTGATCATCACGACACCTGAGGACGGCGACGCGTTCCGCCGGCTGCTCGGTGACGGCAGCTCACTCGGGCTGTCGATCGGCTACGCGGTGCAGGAGCGGCCGCGCGGCATCGCCGATGCGTTCCTCGTCGGCGCCGATTTCGTCGGCACCGGTCCGGTGGCGCTGGTGTTGGGCGACAACCTCTTTCACGGCGACGGGTTCGGCCGGTTGCTGCGGCGCGAGGTGGGCCGCCTGCGGGGCTGCACCCTGTTCGGGTACGCCGTCAGCGATCCGCAGCGCTACGGCGTCGTCGTCGCCGACAGCTCAGACCGGGTGCTCTCGATCGAGGAGAAACCCGCGCGGCCGCGCTCGAGCCTGGCCGTCACCGGCCTCTACCTCTACGACGGCGACGTCGTAGCCCGGGCCCAAGAGCTCACGCCGTCTGCCAGGGGGGAACTGGAGATCACCGATCTGAACAACAGCTATGTCGCCGCCGGCCTGGCGCGGTTGGTGACGCTCGGGCGGGGGATGGCGTGGCTCGACACCGGGACACATGACAGCCTGATCGAGGCCGCGGTCTTCGTCCAGGCGCTGGAGCGCCGGCAGGGGGTGCGGATCGCGTGCCTTGAGGAGATCGCGCTCCGGATGGGCTACATCGACGCCGACACCGCGCTCGCGCTCGGCCGCGCCCAGGCGGCGTCGGCGTACGGCGAGTACGTCGAGCGGGTCGCCGTTGAGTTCGGGGCGAACGTTGCCGCGGGCTAGGTCAGCGGTAGGACGGGCCGCCGGCCATCTCCTCGAGCCGGCGGATGCGGTCGGCCATCGGCGGGTGGGTCGAGAACATCCGGGCCACCCCGGCGCCGCGGAACGGGCTCGCGATCATCAGGTGGCTGGTGGCGACGATGCGCTGTTCTTGCGGCAGCGGGAGCTGCGCGGTGCCGCGCTCGAGCTTGCGCAGCGCGCTCGCGAGGGCGAGCGGGTCGCCGGTCAGCGCCGCGCCGGACGCATCGGCCTGGTACTCGCGGCTGCGGCTGATCGCGAGCTGGATCAGGGTGGCGGCGATCGGACCCAGGAAGATGAGCAGCAGCGCGCCGAACGCACCGCCCTCGCGGTCGTCGTTGCGGCCGCCGCCGAAGAGCGAGGCGAACATCGCGAGCCGGGCCGCGAACATGATCATGCTCGCGAGGGCGCCGGCCACCGAAGAGATCAGGATGTCGCGGTTGTAGACGTGCGAGAGCTCGTGGCCGAGCACCGCTCGCAACTCGCGGCGGTCGAGCAGCGGCAGGATGCCCTCGGTGGCGCAGACGGCGGCATGCCGTGGATTCCGACCGGTGGCGAAGGCGTTCGGCTGGTTCGTCGGGCTGATGTAGAGGCGCGGCATCGGCTGGCGGGCTGCCGTCGCGAGTTCGCGGACGATCGCGTACATCCCCGGCTGCTCGGCCTCGGTCACCGGCCGGGCGCGCATCGACCGCAGCGCCAGCTTGTCGGAG
This sequence comes from Pseudonocardiales bacterium, assembly GCA_003244255.1. Lineage (GTDB taxonomy): Bacteria > Actinomycetota > Actinomycetes > Mycobacteriales > QHCD01 > QHCD01. The sequence goes on from QHCD01000030.1 coordinate 10,260, forward strand.
TTGAAGTAGGCGAAGGCGTTCATGCCCAGGGCGAGCACCAGGCCGATCATCAGCCCGCCGACGCCCCAGATGCTGGCGATGCCGAGGATCAGGGCCGACAGTACCCCGAGCAGGGCCGCCGTCTTCAGGCCGTTGAGGTGGCGGTGCACCGTGATTCGCTCCTCCAGCGCGTCGCCCGCGACCGGCGCGGTGTCCGCTCCAGGTCAACGGATCTGCCTCCGGCCGCGTTCCCGCGGCGAGAACCCACACCTTGCCAGAGCCGTTAGGATGAACGGGTACAGGCAACCGCGCAGGTGAGGACGAGTGGTCAAGCAGGTCGAGCAGCGCGACCGTGTCGTCATCCGTTTTGCCGGTGACTCCGGCGACGGCATGCAGCTGACCGGCGACCGATTCACTCAGGAGACCGCCACCTTCGGCAACGACCTGTCCACGCTGCCGAGCTTCCCGGCCGAGATCCGCGCGCCGGCGGGCACGCTGCCCGGTGTCTCCTCCTTCCAGCTGCACTTCGCCGACCACGACATCTTCACACCCGGCGATGCGCCGGACGTTCTGGTGGCGATGAACCCGGCCGCCCTGAAGGCGAACATCAACGACGTGCCGCGCGGGGCGACGATCATCGTCGACACCCACGACTTCACCGGCCGAGCGCTGCAGAAGGTCGGTTACGCCAGCAACCCGCTCACCGACGACAGCCTGTCCTCCTTCCAGGTGCACGCCGCCGACCTGACCGAGATCACCACCCGCGCACTGGAGTCCTTCGGGCTCTCCCGCAAGGAAGCCGCGCGGGCCAAGAACATGTTCGCGCTCGGGCTGGTGTCCTGGATGTTCCACCGTCCGGCGCAGGGCACGATCGACTTCCTGAAGTCGAAGTTCGCGAGTCGCCCGGACATCGCGGCAGCGAACGTCGCCGCCTTCCACGCCGGCTGGAACTACGGCGAGACGACGGAGGCGTTTGCCGTCTCCTACGAAGTGAGACCGGCGGCGCTGCCGGCCGGCACTTACCGCAACATCACCGGGAACATCGCGCTCTCCTACGGCCTGATCGCGGCAGCGCAGCGAGCCGGCCTGCCGCTGTTCCTCGGCGCCTACCCGATCACTCCCGCCAGCGACATCCTGCACGAACTGGCCCGGCACAAGCGTTTCGGCGTGCGGACCTTCCAGGCAGAGGACGAGATCGCCGGCATCGGCGCGGCGCTCGGTGCGAGCTTCGGCGGCGCGCTCGGCGTGACGACGACGTCGGGCCCGGGTATCGCTCTGAAGTCCGAGACGATCGGGCTCGCCGTAACCCTCGAGCTTCCGCTTCTCATCTGCGACATCCAGCGCGCCGGGCCCTCCACCGGCATGCCGACCAAACCCGAGCAGTCAGATCTGATGCTCGCGATGCACGGCCGCCACGGCGAGGCGCCGGTGCCGATCGTTGCGGCCCGCTCCCCTGGCGACTGCTTCCACGCCGCCGTCGAGGCCGTGCGGATCGCGCTCACCTACCGCACGCCGGTGTTCCTGCTCTCCGACGGATACCTCGCCAACGGCTCCGAGCCGTGGGCGGTACCCGGCGTATCCGAGCTCCCCGACCTGCACGTCGACTTCGCCACCGAGCCGAACCACTTCGACGGCGACGCGGCCAGCTTCTGGCCATACCTGCGCGACCCGGACACGCTCGCTCGGCCATGGGCGGTGCCCGGGACTCCGGGGCTCGAGCACCGCATCGGCGGGATCGAGAAGGCCGACGGGTCGGGCAACATCTCCTACGATCCGGCAAACCACGAACTGATGGTGCGCACCCGCGCCGCAAAGGTGGCCGGCATCGCGCGCTCGATCCCCGCGCTCGACGTCGACGATCCCGCCGACGCGGACGGCCGCACCGCGGACGTGCTCGTCGTCGGCTGGGGATCGACCTTCGGCGCGATCACCGCCGGCGTGCGGCGGGTCCGCAAGCGCGGAATGCGCATCGCACAGGCGCACCTGCGTCATCTCAACCCGCTCCCGGCCAACACCGGTGAGATGCTGCGCAGCTACCGCCGTGTGGTCGTGCCGGAGCTGAACCTCGGCCAGCTGGCAGGGATGCTGCGGGCCGATTTCCTCGTCGACGCGGTGACCTACAACAAGGTGCGCGGGCAGCCCTTCCGCGCCGAGGAGCTGGAGAACGTGTTCGAGAGCCTCATCTGCGACGCCGCCGAGGACGCACATGTCTGAGGGCGTGAACCTGGGTTTCCCGGCATTCGCCGACGTGCCCCGCACCGACGTCGCGCAGAGTGCGAAGGACTTCAAGACCGACCAGGAGGTGCGCTGGTGCCCCGGCTGCGGTGACTACGCGATTCTCGCCGCGGTGCAAGGATTCCTGCCGGAGCTCGGGCTGCGGCGCGAGAACATCGTGATGATCTCCGGCATCGGGTGCTCGGCACGACTGCCGTACTACCTCAACACCTACGGCATGCACTCGATTCACGGCCGCGCGACGACGATCGCCACCGGTCTGGCCGCGACCCGCCCCGACCTCTCGGTGTGGGTGATAACGGGCGACGGCGACGCGCTGTCGATCGGTGGCAACCACCTGATCCACCTGCTGCGTCGCAACGTCAACGTCACGGTGCTGCTGTTCAACAACCGGATCTACGGCCTGACCAAGGGCCAGTACTCGCCGACGTCAGAGCTCGGCAAGATCACGAAGTCGACGCCTGCCGGCTCGCTGGATGCGCCGTTCAACCCGGTCTCGCTCGCCCTGGGCGCGGAGGCGACATTCGTGGCCCGGGCGATCGACTCCGACCGCAAGGCGCTCACCTCGGTACTGCGCGCGGCTGCCCGGCACCGCGGGTCGTCGCTGGTCGAGATCTACCAGAACTGCAACATCTACAACGACGACGCGTTCGCGTTGCTGAAGGACCCTAACACCCGCGACGACTGGACGATCCGGCTCGAGCACGGCGAGCCGCTGCGCTTCGGCCGCGACGGAACGAAGGCGGTCATCCGCGATCCCGGATCCGGTGCGCTGGCGCCGGCGGAGGACGTCGACGCCGATGACCCGCGCGTCGTCGTACACGACGCATCGGCCGAGGACCCGTCGTATGCGTTCGCGCTGTCGCGGCTCTCCGGCAGCGACCTTCGGTATACGCCGGTGGGTGTGTTCCGCTCGGTATCGCGCCCGACCTACGACGAGCTGATGCGCGAGCAGGTCAGCCAGGCCGAAAAGGCAAACGGTGGCGACCTCGCCGGCCTGCTGCGCGGACCGGACGCCTGGTCTGTCGGCTGACCGCCGGTCAGCGCTCCGCCGGCGCGGTTGCCCGGGGCCGCATCGCTGGGCCGTTGCGGGCCACCCGGGTGGCGAGCCAGATCGGCGAGGCGACAGCCGCCACGAGCCACCCGATGGCGAGCGGTGTGCCCGCCGCGGGCGGAAGCGAATACAAGGTCGGCCGCACCAGGATGAGAGCGAATCCGCCGAGCCCGCCGGGCGGCACCAGCGTGCCGACAAGCTTCTGCCGCGTCGTCCACGCCTGCGACGACCACAGGAATGCCAGCCCGAGGATCCAGCCGACGACGAACAGCAGAAACCCGATGCTGATCCCGACCAACGCGAGCGCCTCGCCCCAGCCGATCCGGGCCGGTACCGGCACGATGCCGGCCTCGGCGAAGGCCGCAGCGACGATCGACTCCGGCGAGCCAAGCCGGCCGATCGCCGTACGCACTGCCGCCTCGCTGTCGTCGGCCGCGCGTGCCGCGGCGAGATGCTCGGCGACGTCGTCGACCAGCTCGCGTGCGTGTTCGGCGGGAAGTGGGCGGGCGGCTCGCTCGAGGTCGCGAAGATAACGCTCGACGACCTGCCCTGCAGTCATGACGTGCTCCGATCCTCGGCGCCGAGCAGGGAGTCGACGGCGTCGCGATAGCGCGCCCACTCCTCGGCGAAAGCATTCAGTGCGCGACGCCCGGAGGCGGTCAGTTCGTAGTACCGGCGCGGCGGGCCCACGGCCGACTCCTGCCAGCTGGTCGACACCGATCGTTCGCGACGCAGCCGCGACAGCAGTGGATACAGAGTGCCCTCGCTGGTCGCGAGTCCGTCGATACCACCGAGCAACTCGACGATCTCGATGCCGTATCTGCGCTCGCCGCGCAGCAGAGCAAGCACGCAGTACTCCAGCGTGCCGCGCCGCAACGCCGTGGGCAGGCCCGGATCCATGCACTACAAGGTACCCGTCGGTGCCGGGATTGCAAGCGCGAGGCCCGGAATATGTGGTGCGGCGTGCAAGTTGTGGGTCGTCGTGGCAGCCGACCGTCGCGGGATCTGCTACGGCGCGGCCGCATACCTGCTCTGGGGCGCCTTCCCGGTCTACTGGCCACTGCTGAAACCGGCTGGTGCGCTGGAGATCCTGGGCAATCGGATCGCGTGGTCGATGCTCGTGATCGTCGGCATCGTCGCGCTGACCCGAAACTGGACCGCGGTGCGCACCCTCCTCGGCGATCGGCGGCGCAGCGGGCTACTGGCCGCCGGCGCGGCAATCCTCGCCGTCAACTGGGGCACCTACATCTACGGCGTCAACCACCATCACGTCGTCGAGACCTCGCTCGGCTACTTCATCAATCCGCTGGTCACCGTGCTGCTGGGTGTGCTGGTGATGCGTGAGCGGCTCCGCCGCCCGCAGTGGCTGGCGCTCGGACTCGGTGGCGTCGCCGTCGCCGTGATCGCCGTCGACTACGGCAAGCCGCCGTGGATCGCGTTGATCCTGGCCGGATCGTTCGGCGCCTACGGGCTGATCAAGAAGTGGGTGTCGGCGCCCGCACTGCCGAGTCTCACGATCGAGACCGCGGTGCTCGTCCTGCCCGCGCTCGCCTACGTCGGCGTGCTGGAGGCACAGGGCGGTGCGACGTTCGGGCACCACGGCGCGGGGCAGGCCGTGCTGCTCGCGGGCACCGGGCTGGTATCGACGGCGCCGCTGCTGTTCTTCGGCGCGGCCGCCCGCGCGTTGCCGCTCTCGACGCTCGGCGTGCTGCAGTACCTCGCGCCGACCCTGCAGTTCCTGTTCGGCGTTCTCGTCTTTCACGAGCCGCTGCCCGTGGCCGGACTCGTCGGCTTCGCGCTGGTCTGGATCGCGCTGGTGATCTTCACGGCCGACTCGATCCGCCACGCTCGCCGGCGCGCCGGCCGGACCCGCGAGCGGCCGCCCGTCGTGGTCGCCGGAGCCGTGGCCGACTGAGCCCGATCAGGGTTGACGAGCGCTGATCGCTGCGATGATGTCGGCGGCCCGCATGCTGCCCGGCCGTCTCCGGTCCCGGGCGGCCTCGCCGGCAAGGCGCTGCAACACCACGTTGACGGGCGTCGCGACGCCGTGGCGCCGGCCGAGCAGTGCGATCTCGCCGTTGAGGTAGTCGGACTCGATCGAGCCGGCCGAGCGGGCCAGGCTCTGCCACGACGAGCTGCCCGACCGCTGGCCGGTGCCGACCGGGCGGATCTGCACGTCGTCGCCTCGGCGCAGGGCCTGCTGCTCGGGCGGTACCGCCTCGATGCCCGCCGCGCGGAAGCAGGCCTCGCCTTCTTCCCGCAGCCGGTCCGCCAGCTCCCCGCGGTCCGGGTCGTCCGGCGGCGTCAGCGCATCGAGGGAGTTGTCGAGGTTCTGCAGCAGCTTCGCGTACTTCCAGCTCATCACGCGCTCGACAGGCCGGGAGCGAAATCGGCTGTGCGACAGGGCTTCTGCGTACTGCCGAGCGTCGTCGTCAACGCCGGTGGGATACCGACCGATGTCGAGGATGCCGGAGAACGGCGCGCCTTCGGACTGCACGACGCCGGGCTCGAGGTGGGTCGCCGGCAGCACGACGTAGACGCCGTAGACCCGATTGGCGACACGGGCCGCAATTCGTTCGTTCTCCACTCCGTTCTGCGCGCAGAGGATCGGCAGCATCAGCGCGATCGGCGCCGCGGCGCTCACCTCGGCGATCACCTGCGCCGTGTGCTGGGTCTTGGTGGCGAGGATCAGCACGTCGTCCTCGCGTAGCGCCACGCCACCGGTCTTGGTGACCGCCGGGCGGACGACGACGTCGCCGTCGGGCGTCTGTAGCCGCAGCCCGTCGGTGCGCATCGCTGCGGCGTGCTCACCGCGGGCCACCAGGACGACGTCGTGGCCCGATTCGGCCAGCCGGCCGCCGATCGTCCCGCCGACCGCACCGGCGCCGATCACGATGAACCGCATGCGCCCCAGTCTCGTCGGCCCAAGAAGCTGCGAGCGGCACGGGTCCCGTTGGCATAGAGCCGGTCCCGGGTAGCGGCGTCGATGTCGAAGTCGGTCGCCGCCACCTGCATGGTATCGACGAAGATCGTGCGCGAGGTGACGTGCTCGTCGTCGAGATGGTAGGCGTCATGCGCCACCAGCAGGGTGCGCAGGCAGCTGGCCACCAGCGACGCCGTGCCATCGACCCGGTGCGCGTGGCGGCGCGCATCGGCCCGAGCCGATAGCTTGACCCCGAAGGTGGGCCAGCGGGCGGCGCGGCCGTCGCTACGCTGGAAGGTATCGATCGGGAAGTTCGACAGCAGCCCGCCGTCAACCAGCGTCGGCACGCCACCGCCGCCGGGCCCGGTGGGCAGATTCACCGGCCGGAAGTAGAACGGCCCGCGTGGCGTCGTCGCCCCGGTTCGCCATCCCGCAGACCCTACTGTGCCGAGTGGTGAGGTTTGCGGGGTTTCCGGGCCCGAGATACCCGCAAAGCTCACCACTCGGCAAGAGGGACCTGGGGATCGGCTCGCCCGGGTACTAGACCGGCCGGCTCACCGTCTTTCGCCGAGTGGTGAGATATGCGGTCCGGCGGTCGAGAAATACCCCGCAAAGCTCATCACTCGGCGCAAGGCTGGGTCAGCCGGTGCGGGCGACGACGTAATCGGCCAGTGCCGCGAGCGCATCGCGAGGCGGGCCAGCGGGCAGCTCGGCGATCACCTCGCGGGCCCGGCTCGCATAGCCGTCCAGGCTCGCGCGAGCCTCGGCGACGGCGGGCGATTTCCGCAGCAGGCCAAGGGCTTCGGCGTGCGCGGCGTCGTCGACGAGCGGCTCGGCTAGCAGCGTTCGCAACCGCGCATGTTCGTCGTCGGTGGACCGCAGGGCGTAGAGCACCGGCAACGTGCGGATGCCCTCGCGCAGGTCGGTGCCCGACGTCTTGCCGGACTGGCCGGATTCCGACGTCACGTCCAGCAGGTCGTCGGAGAGCTGGAACGCCGTGCCGACGATCGAGCCGTACCGCGCGAGCAGGTCCACGGTGGACTCGTCGACGTCGGCGAACATCCCGCCGAATCGAGCCGCCGTTGCGATCAGCGACGCCGTCTTCTCGTCGAGCACTCGCAGGTAGTGCTCGACGGCGTCGTCGCCCGGCCCGGGACCGACCGTCTCCCGGATCTGGCCGGTGACCAGCGTCTCGAAGGTGCGCGCCTGCAGCCGCACCGCCGCCGGGCCGAGGTCGGCCAGGATGTCCGAGGCCCGCGCGAACAGGAAGTCGCCGGTGAGGATCGCGACCGTGTTGGTCCAGCGCGCGTTCGCCGACTCCGCGCCGCGCCGGACGCCGGCCTCGTCCATCACGTCGTCGTGGTAGAGGGTGGCGAGATGGGTCAGCTCCACGACGACGGCGGACGGCACAACGCCTGGGGCATCGGGATTTCCGAACTGCGCCGCGAGCAGCACGAGGAGCGGCCGGAACCGCTTGCCACCGGCGTAGACGAGATGGCGCGCCGGTTCGTCCACGATCGGAGCGTCGGCGTGCACGGCCGCCCGCAGCTGGTCCTCGACCCGCAACATGCCGGCCCGCAGCCGCGCTGTCAGCGATTCGTCGCCGAATGCCACGTCGACGACACCTGGTGGTTCGTTCATCGTCGCCGCATCGGATCACCCTAGGACACCAGCTGAGCGGCCCTGCTCGCCACGTCGAGGATCGGCTGCGGATAGACGCCGAGGAACACGGTGACCAGCGCGGTAATGCCGATGACGCCCTGGGTGGCGATGCTCGGCACCGCGACGCTCGCACCGTCCTCCGGCGGATCGGAGAAGTACATCAGCACGACGATGCGCAGGTAGTAGAACGCGGCGATCGCGCTGGTGACCAGCGCCACCACTACGAGGGGGCCGAGACCCGCATCGACACCGGCCTTGAAGACCACGAACTTGGCGATGAAGCCCGACGTCAGCGGCACGCCGGCCAGCGAGAGCAGGAACACCGTGACGGCGGCCGCGAGCAGCGGCGACCGCCTGGCCAGGCCCGCCCACTGCGAGAGGTGGGTCGCCTCCTCGCCCTCCGGCCCGCGCACGACGGTGACGGCGGCGAACGCCCCGAGGGTCCCGAAGCCGTAGGCCGCGAGGTAGAACAGGGTGCCCGAGAGCCCCGACCGCGAGAGCGCGATCACGCCGACCGTAAGGAACCCGGCGTGCGCGATGGAGGAGTAGGCGAGCACCCGCTTGACGTCGGTCTGGGTCAGCCCGAAGACGGCACCAACGAGCATCGAGAGGATCGCGATGGCCCACATCACCGGGCGCCAGTTCCACGTGGCCGCGCCGAATCCGACGTACAGCACGCGCAGCAGCGCGCCGAACGCCGCGATCTTGGTGCAGGAGGCCATGAAGGCGGTGACCGGGGTGGGAGCGCCCTGGTAGACGTCGGGCGTCCAGGAGTGGAACGGCGCGATGCTCGCCTTGAACAGCAGCCCGACGACGAGCAGGCCAAAGCCGACGAGCAGCAGCAGGTCGCCGCGGTTGCTCACCTGGCCGCCGGCGAGGATGCCTCGCAGGTTCACGGTGCCGGCGTAGCCGTAGATCAGCGCGAGGCCATAGAGGAAGAACGCCGAGGCGAACGCGCCGAGCAGGAAGTACTTCATGGCCGCTTCCTGGGAGAGCAGCCGTCGATGCCGGGCCAGCCCCGCCATCAGGTACAAGGGCAGCGACAGCACCTCCAGCGATACGAACATCACCAGCAGGTTGTTCGACGCCGGGAAGAGCATCATGCCGCCGAGTGCGAACATCGCCAGCGGGAACGCCTCGGTCTGCACCTCGGTCGCCGTGGCGAGCCGGCGGTCGTCCGGGCTGCCGACTGCGACCGCTGCCGCCGTCACCAGGGCACTGCCGCCGACATTCACCGAGCGCTCGGCCAGCAAACCGATCGACAGCAGGCCCAGCGCGGCCAAGGTGCCTTCGATGAACAGCGTCGCGCCGTCGACCGCCACCGCCGACGACGCCGTCAGCTCCGAGCGCCCGGCCAGCGCGATGACGGCGACGAGTGCGGCGATGCATCCGGCCGCGGCGAGCCCGACCTGTGCCGCGAACCGCTGCGCGCGCGGCAGGAACGCCTCGGCCAGCACGCCGGTGCAGGCGACGCCGAGCACGATCAGGACCGGCGACAGGCCGGAGTAGGAGATCGACGGCGCGTGGATCGTCGGCAGGTCGTTCGCGGCCAGGGCCGCAGTGGACAGCGAGCAGGTCATCGCTGACCGTCCTGTGCCGTCGGTGCGGGATCGTGCTTGCCGACATCGTGCATAGTCGCCTGCACCGCCGGGTTGATGACGTCGAGGATCGGCTTCGGGTAGACGCCGAGCGCGATGATGAGCACGATCAACGGCCCGACCGCCCATGCCTCGCGACCGGTGAGGTCGCGGAACTTTGCGACCTTCTCCTTCATCGGCCCGAAGTACAGTCGCTGGTACATCCACAGCACGTAGAGCGCGGCGAAGATGATGCCGACCGTGGCGATGACGGCGTAGACCTTGTGCACGGTGAACGTGCCGACCAGGGTGAGGAACTCGCTGACGAACGTCGACATGCCCGGCATCGCCAGCGCCGACAGGCCCGCGAACAGCGTGACGCCGGCGAGCATCGGCGTCACCTTCGCGGTGCCGCCGTAGTCGCCGATCAGCCGGCTGTTGCCGCGGGCGATCAGCACGCCGACGACGAGGAAGATCATGCCGGTGGACAGGCCGTGGTTCACCATGTACAGCACGGCGCCCGAGCCGCCCTGGGTGGTGAAGGCGAAGACGCCGATCGCGATGAAGCCGAAGTGCGCGATCGAGGTGTAGGACACCAACCGCTTCATGTCACGCTGCACGGACGCGACGATCGCCGCGTAGATGATGCCGACGACGGCGAGCACCAGGACCGGCACCGCGAAGTACCGGGAAGCGTCGGGGAAGAGCGGCAGGCAGTAGCGCAGGAAACCGAACGTGCCCACCTTGTCCAGGACCCCGACGAGCAGCACCGAACCACCGATCGGCGCCTCCGCGCCAGCATCGGGCAGCCAGGTGTGGAACGGCACCAGCGGCGCCTTGATCGCAAAGGCCAGGAAGAAGCCGAGGAACAGCACCTTCTGGTACCCGGGGTCGACGTGGCCGACCAGCTTCATGAACGCGAACGAGTGCACGCTGCTCGCGAAGTACAGCGTGATCACGGCGGCGAGCATGACCAGGCCGCCGAGCAGGCTGTAGAGGAAGAACTTCATCGCGGCGTACTGCCGGCGCGGTCCGCCGAAGCTGCCGATGATGAAGTACATCGGCACCAGCATCGCCTCGAAGAAGACGTAGAACAGGAACACGTCGGT
>QHCD01000030.1:20888-21104 GCA_003244255.1 Pseudonocardiales bacterium
CAGCGCGATGCCGTCCACGCCGAGGGCGAAGCTGACGCCGAATGCCTTGATCCAGGGATAGGACAGCGTCGCCTGGAACCGCGCACCTGACGGCTTGAACCGCGCCGCCACGATGACCGCGACGACGAACGTCGCGAGCGAGACCACCAGGGTCGCCCGCTTGGCCTCGGCGTCGCGGCCGGCGGGTAGCGCCGCGACGGCCAGCGCCCCGGCCAG
>QHCD01000031.1 GCA_003244255.1 Pseudonocardiales bacterium
CGGAAACGAGTGGCTCGGCGGTGAATCTCATGTGTCGATCATGCCGAACGCGGGCCTCGCTGCCGAGACCGCCTGCCCCCACGGCCGTACCGCCGGAGCGTCCTACTGCCACGGGAACGGCGACTGCAACCACCACGGCTCGCGCGATGCCTCGACCCGCTGCACCCACTTCACCCACCAGAAGCCGCGACGCCCAGGAGCCACCAGCCGCACCGGGCCGCCGTGCCCGGCCGACAGCGGCGCACCCGCCGCGTGCGTGGCGAGCAACAACGACGTGGCATCTCGCGCCGGCAGCCGGCGTCGATACCCGGTCGCCGAGACGACGTCGATGCTGCGAATGTCGGCTGCCGGCACCAATCGTTCCAGCCGCACGCCGCGCCATTCCTGCTCGGCGTACCAGCCGCCGGTGCAATCGATCGTGGCGCGCACGACGTCGGTGCCGGCCGACAGCTCGGCGTAGGACACCCACCGGCCGCCGACCGACACCTGCCAGGTGTCAAAGTCCAGCGCCGGCACGCCGTCGGTGAACCACTGGGTGACCGGCATCCGATCGGGATCACCGGAGCCGACCTGATGCGAGCCGGTCGCCCGCACCCGACCGTTCAGGGCCAGCGCCGTCACGTCAAGGACGCCGTACGCCGCTGCACCTCCGACCACGAAACCGGCCGTACGCAGCAGGTTCCGACGCGAGACATCGACCCGGCGCAGCCGCTGCCGACGCCGCCATGCGTGCGCCGAGAGCAGCGGCAGCAGCGCAAGACCCGCGCCCACGTGCACCGCGAGCGCCGTGACGCCGAGCACCGGCCGGTAGCCGGTCAGCGCGAAGACGGTTCCGCCCGCTACGGCGAGCGCCGCGAGCACGCCGAGCAGGACGCCGACGACCCATCGCCCGCGGCTGGCACGGCGGGCGGCGCGGCGCACCACCACGCTCTTCCACGGCACCAGGAGTACGACGCCGAGTCCGGCCGCTCCGTGGGCGACAGCGATCACGAACGCGGTCGGCGTCGTCCCCACCGCATAGGCGACCATGCCGGTGCCGATCGCAGCGAGCAGCAGCCAGAGCAGCGCGACGTTGGTACGCCGTCCAGCCCGCAGCGAAGTCATGCCGTCGACTATGCCCGCTGCAGCGCAGCTAGGCCTGACCGATCTGCTGCCGCTGCCGGCCCAGGCCGTCGATCTCCAGCTCGACGACGTCGCCCGCGCGCAGGTACGGCCGGTCCGGCATTCCCATCGCCACGCCGGCCGGAGTGCCCGTGTTGATGACGTCGCCGGGCTCCAGCACCATGAACTGGCTGACGTACCAGATCAAGTGATCGACGGCGAAGATCATGTCCGACGTCGTCCCGTCCTGACGCCGCTCGCCGTTCACCGACAACCGCAGTCGTAACGCCTGCGGATCCGGCACCGCGTCGGCGCTCACCAGCCACGGCCCCATCGGGTTGAAGGTATCGCAGTTCTTGCCCTTGTCCCACGTGCCGCCGCGGTCCTTCTGGAACTCCCGCTCCGACACGTCGTTGCTGATCGCGTATCCCGCAATGCAGCGGGCCGAATCCGCTGGGCAGTCGAGGTATCGCGCTTCGGCACCGACCACGACTGCGAGCTCGACCTCCCAGTCGGTCCTGGTCGATCGGCGCGGGATCAGCACCGTGTCCTGCGCGCCCACCATCGTCTGCGCCGTCTTCAGGAAGACGACCGGTTCGGCGGGGATCTCGGCGCGTGTCTCGGCAGCGTGGTCCCGGTAGTTCAGCCCGATGCAGACGATCTTGCCCGGGCGCGCCACCGGCGGACCGAACCGTCCCGGCTCGATGACGTCGCCGAGGCGACCATCGGTCAGAGCCGCGCGCACGTCGGCGAGCCCGCGGCTCAAGAACGCGCCGTCGATGTCCTCGGTGACGGGCCGCAGGCTGCGCCACCCGCCGTCACCGTCCTGCACCACGGGTACCTCGCACCCGGCGGCGCCGATTCTGGCCAGCTTCATGGCGGCCTCAACTGACCCGCGCAAGGAAATCCTGCGTGCGCTGATGCTGCGGATGGTTGATGACGTCGCCCGGATGCCCGGCCTCCACGACCGCGCCGTCGTCGAAGAAGACGAGCGAATCCCCCACCTCGCGGGCAAATCCCATTTCGTGCGTGACGACTACCATCGTCATGCCGCTGTGCGCTAGCTGTCGCATCACGTCGAGCACGTCGCCGACCAGCTCCGGGTCGAGTGCCGACGTCGGCTCGTCGAAGAGCATCAGCTCGGGCTCCATCGCGAGCGCCCGCGCGATCGCAACCCGCTGCTGCTGCCCACCCGAGAGATCGCGCGGGTAGGCATCGGCGCGATCGGCCAGCCCGACCCTGCGCAGCATCTCCATTCCGTCGGTGCGCGCCCGGCTACGATCGCGGCCGGCCACCCGGGTCGGCGCCTCGATCACGTTCTGCAGCGCCGTCATGTGCGGGAACAGGTTGAACCGCTGGAACACCATGCCGATGTGCTGGCGGCACTTCGCGACCTCGCGGTCGTTGAGTCGATACAGCTCGCCGCTGGCATCCGCACGGCATCCGACCAGCTGCCCCTGCACGAACAGCCGACCGCCGTCGACCATCTCCAGGGCGTTGATGCAGCGCAGGAACGTCGACTTGCCCGACCCGGACGGGCCGATGATGCACATGACCTCGCCGGAGTGCACGGTGAGGTCGATGCCCTTGAGCACCTCGACGTCGCCGAACCGTTTCCGCACACCATCGGCAACGACGACGGGCGCGCTCATCGCGCCCGTCCACCGACCGGCCGCACGGTGACGCCTCGCGAGAAGCGCTTCTCGATGTAGTGCTGGCCGATCGACAGCACCGAGGTGACCAGCAGATACCAGAGACTCGCCACGACCAGCAGCGGGATGTATTTGTAGTTGGCGCCATAGATCTGCTGGACGGCCTTGAACAGCTCGGTCACCGCCACCACGCTGGCGAGCGATGTCGTCTTGAGCATGGAGATCGTCTCATTGCCCGTCGGCGGGATGATGATCCGCATCGCCTGCGGCAGCACTATTCGGCGCATCACGAGCCGATGCTGCATGCCGAGCGCCGCCGCTGCCTCGCTCTGGCCGTGATCCACCGACAGGATCCCGGCCCGGACGATCTCGGACATGTACGCCGCCTCATTCAGCCCGAGTCCGAGTACGACGCCGACGTAAACCGGAATCAGCTGGTTGGAATTGAAGAAGACGAACTCATGCCCGAACGGGATCCCCAACGACAGATACGGATACAGCGCGCCGACGAACGACCAGAAGATGATCTGGACCAACACCGGAGTGCCGCGGAAGAACCACGCATATGCCCATGCGACGCCGGAGACGATGGGATTGCCTGACATCCGCATCACGGCCACCACGATGCCGAGCGCGATGCCGATCGCCATCGCGAAAACGGTGAACTCTAGCGTGAGCAGCAGGCCGTGCAGCACTGTCCGCGCGAAGAGGAAACGCCAGACCAGCGGCCAGTCCCAGGCGGCGTTGGTGACGAGGCTGTTCGCCAGCATGGCGACGGCGAGCAGCAGCACCGCGACCGCGACCCATCGCCCGGGATGGCGAACAGGGTGGGCCGACGCCGGGTCGAGGTCCGATGAGAAGACCGACTCCTCGGCCGTCGGCGCGCTCAGGAGGTCGCTCCGTTAATGACCGGAGCGCTGATGGCGCCGTTCGCGACCCCCCAATGCGACAGGATCTTCTGGTAGTCACCGCTCGCGATCAGTGCCTTGAGTGCCGCCTGGATCGCCTGCGCGAAGGTGCTGGATTTCTTCGAGAGCGCGATGCCATACGGCGCCACTCCCTCGTCGCCACCGGCCTTCTGGAACGCGGCATTGTTCTGGCTCACGGCGTAGTCGATCACGGGTGTGTCGGCGCGGTAGGCCTGGATGCGGTCGGCTGCCAGGGCGGTGTTGACATCGGCCTGGTTCGGGAATCCCTGCGCCTTGGGAGCGGGCTTGTTGGCCTTCTTGCAGGCCGTGAGAATCGAGCCGTCCGTGTCCGCCTTGGTGAGCTGGTCGAGCTCGGTTGTGCCGTTCTCCGCGCCCACGGTCTTGCCGCACAGACTCAGATCGGTCTTGATGCCCAGCGGGTTGCACTTGCGCACCATCGTGGAGATGCCGGCCTTGAAGTAGGTGACGAACGTGACCGATCCCTCGCGCTCCTTGGTGTCGGTGAGCGATGACATGCCGAGGTCGTAGCGGCCGGCCGCGATACCCGCGACGATGCCGTCAAATGTCACGTTCTTGACCTGCAACTGCAGGCCGAGCACCGAGCCGAGCGACGTGGCGAGGTCGACGTCCATACCGATCGGCGTGTTCGACCCCGCCGGGGTGAACTCGTTCGGCGGGTAGGTCAGGTCGCTCGCCACCACCAGCGTGTGCTTGGACTTCACCGCCTGCGGCACCTTCGCGGCCGCGGCAGTATCGATGGCCGATTTGAGGTTCAGCTGGCCCGGCGGGGTCGGGTTCGTCGGTGCGCCCGCTTTGCACGACGCCGAACCACCGCCACTCGGTTTCTTGGTGCTGGAGCCGCACCCGACCGCCACCACGAGCACCGCCAGTACCGCGGCGACGACGGCCGCCCCGCGGCTGGATCTGCCAACTCGACTCATCGCTGCGCACCCTTCGTCGGTTCGACGCTGATTGCGCGCATCTTGCCACTAGTGGTCTCGCCTGTTCGTTCGTCGGGGCCGGAGCCGGGGCCCGGTCGGGTACTCGACGCATCGCCGGCCGCCCGGTTTGAGCCCGAAGGGATGTCCACTGCGAGACGCTTGTCTCTGGCCCACCCCCCGGGGCAGAGACGAGGCGCGCGCAGAGACGTCCTCCGCCCGCAGCGCGCAACCACCAAGGGAGCTACCCGACGAGCACGCGGTCGAGCCGGATCGGCAGATCCCGAACCCGCACGCCGGCGGCGTTGTAGACCGCGTTTGCGATCGCCGCCGCGGTCCCGACGATGCCGATCTCGCCGATACCCTTGATGCCGAGCGGGTTGACCTCGTGGTCGATCTCCTCGACCCACGACGCGTCGATCTCGCCGACGTCGGCGTTGGCGGCGATGTGGTAACCGGCGAGGTCGTGATTGGTGTAGTCGCCGAAGCGGGAATCGATGGTCGACTCCTCGTGCAGCGCCATCGACAGGCCCATTGTCATGCCGCCGATCAGCTGGGAGCGCGCCGTCTTCGGGTTCACGACGCGGCCGGCACCGAACACTCCCACCAGCCGCGGCACCCGCACCTCGCCGGTCTCGACGTCGACGCGCACCTGCGCGAACTGGGCGCCGAACGCGTGGCGGGAGACCTTCGACATCGCTCCGATCGCGTCCGCGGTGTCGACGTGCACGTCGATGCCCTCGGCCGGAACCGCGCCACCGCATTCGTCGAGCTTGGCGCGCAACGCCTGCGCCGCGAGCAGCGCGGCCCAGCTCCACGACGCAGTACCCATCGATCCGCCGGCGATCATCGCCGGCCCGAAGTCGCTGTCCCCGATGCGCACGTCCACTGCCTGCATCGGGGCCTGCATCTCGTCGGCGAAGACCTGCGTCAGCGCGGTGCGCGCTCCGGTGCCGATGTCCGCTGCCGTGATCGAGAGCACGAACCGTCCGTCGCTCTGCGCGGTGGCCCGCGCCGTCGACGGCGCGCTGCGAGCGGGGTAGGTCGAGGCCGCGACGCCCAGACCGATCGCCCACCGCCCGTCCTGCCGGCTGCCCGGCGTCGTCGAACGGTCCGCCCAACCGATGCGGTTCGCGCCCTCGCGCAGGCACGCGACGAGACTGCGGCTGCTGAACGGGAGCCCGCTCTCTGGGTCGGCTGGGGGCTCGTTGCGGATGCGCAGCTCGACCGGGTCGACGCCGCAGGCCTCGGCCAGCTCGTCGAGCGCGGACTCCAGCGCGAACATGCCAGGGCACTCCCCCGGCGCGCGCATCCACCGCGGTGTGGGCACGTCCAGTGCCGCGAGCCGGTGCGTCGTCCGGCGGGCCGTCGCCGCGTACATCATCCGGGTGGCGACCGTGGTCTGCTCGGCGAACTCGAGCACCGTCGAGGTCTGCTCCACGGCGTCGTGGATGATCGCGCGCAGGGTGCCGTCGCGGTCTGCACCGATCCGGAGCCGCTGCAGGGTGGGCGTGCGGTAGCCGACCAGCGCGAACATCTGCTGACGGGTGAGCACGACCCGCACCGGCCGGCCGACCACGCGCGCGGCCATCGCGGCGAGCACGACCGGCGGGCGCGCCGAACCCTTCGAACCGAACCCCCCGCCCACGTGCGGGGAGTACACCCGCACGGCGTCGCCGGGCAGGTCGAAGAGTTTGGTCAGCACGCGGTGCACGGATGCCGCGCCCTGGGTCGAGTCGTACGCGGTGAGTCGATGGCCGTCCCACACCGCCGTCGCCGCGTGCGGCTCCATCGGGTTGTTCTGCATCGTCGGCGTGCTGTAGCGCCGGTCCACCGTCACCGGGGACGCGGCCAGCTCCGCGTCCGGATCGCCCTGCTCGGTGTCGGTCTCGAAGCCCGGATTCACGTGCCCGGGCCGGTACAAGCCAGGATGGTCCTCGGTCAGTACGACGTCGTGTGGTTGCTCGTCGTAGCTGATCGGCAGCACGTCGGCAGCCGACCGCGCGGCCTCCAGGCTGGTGGCGACGACGAGCGCGACGGCCTCGCCGCGATAGTGCACGGCGTCGTCCTGCAACAGGCAGATGTCCGCGTCGCCGGCATCGCCGAGCCGGGGGGCATTCTCGTGGGTGAGCACGGCGAGCACGCCCGGCATGGCAAGCGCGGCATCGACGTCGACCGCCACGATGCGACCCCTGGCGATCGTCGACTGCACGACCGATCCGAAGGCGAGGTCCGCGAGCGGATACTCCGCGGCGTACAGCGCCTCGCCGGTGACCTTCGCGACGCCTTCGATGCGGGTGACCGGCATGCCCACGGCGCGGGTCAGCGTCTCGGTCATGCCGTGGCCCCCGAAGCGGTCGCGAGATCGAGCAGCACCCGGGTGATCAGATTTCGTGCGAGCGGAACCTTGAATGCGTTGTCTCGCAAGGGTTCTGCGGCATCGAGCTCCAGCACGGCGGCGACCCGGAACGACTCCTCGGTCGCCGGCACGCGGGCCAGCGCGGCCTCCGCACGCCGCGCCCGCCACGGCAGCGGAGCCACCCCGCCCAGCGCGATCCGGACGTCGTCGACGATGCCCTCACGCACCTCGAGAGCGGCCGCAACCGAGATCACTGCGAAGGCGTAGGACGCCCGGTCGCGAACCTTGCGGTAGGTAGATCTGGCCGCGACGCCGAGCGCCGGGAGCTCGACGCCGGTGATCAGCGCGCCCGGGGGAAGGTTGGTCTCCAGATCCGGCCGCTCACCTGGGCGCCGGTAGAACTCCGACAGCGGGATCCGCCGCGGCCCAGCGTCGTCCTCGATCACGACGACGGCGTCGAGCGCGGCCAGCGCCACCGCCAGGTCCGACGGGTTCGTCGCGATGCACTGCTTCGAGGCACCGAGGATGGCGTGGTTGCGGTGATCGCCGTCACGCGCCGGGCAGCCGCTGCCGGGCGCCCGTTTGTTGCACGGCTTCGTGACGTCCTGGAAGTAGCCGCAGCGGGTCCGCTGGAGCAGGTTGCCGCCGACGGTCGCCGCGTTGCGCAGCTGGCCCGACGCGCCCGAGAGCAGCGCCCTGGCGAGCACCGGATATCGCTGCCGGACAACCGGATGCGCCGCCACGTCGCTGTTGCTCGCCATCGCCCCGATGAGCAGGCCGCCGTCGGCGGTCGGCTCGATGGAGTCGAACGGCAGCCGGCTGACGTCCACGACTAGCGCCGGTGTCTCGACCCCGAGCTTCATCAGGTCCACCAGGTTGGTGCCGCCGGCGAGATACCGCGCGCCGCCCCGGGCCGCCGCGATGGCAGCACGAGCGTCGCCGGCCACCGCGTACTCGAACTCCCTCATCGTGTCTCCGCGTCGACGGCGTCGCGGCCGGCGTCCGTGCCGACGTCGAGGATCGCATCGACGATGTTCACGTATGCCCCGCAACGGCAGAGATTGCCGCTCATCCGCTCGCGCACCTCGTCCTGGCTCAACTCGATACGATCCGCAGCGAGACGGCCGGTGACGGCGCTTGGCCATCCGGCCGCCGCTTCGGTGAGCATGCCGGCGGCCGAGCACAGCTGCCCGGGAGTGCAGTAGCCGCACTGGAGGCCGTCGTGGTCGAGAAACGCCCGCTGCAGGGGGTGCAGGTCGGCACCGTCGGCCAGTCCTTCGACGGTGGTGACCGCGCGGTCGGACAGGGTGACGGCCAGCAGCAGGCAGGAGTTCATCCGGCGTCCGTCCACCAGGACCGTGCAGGCGCCGCACTGCCCGTGGTCGCACCCCTTCTTGCTGCCGGTGAGCCCGACGTGCTCACGCAAGGCGTCGAGCAGGGTCGTCCGGTTGTCGATCTCGACGGTGGCGTCGGTGCCGTTGACCGTCAGGGTGACGATGCTCGCGGTTCTGCTGGCGGTGCGGCTTGCCATCGGGCCTCCGTGCTGTCGACGTCGTCACATCCAGTCCAGCACATGTGAACGCCCTCAGCAGCCACTCGCCGGCTGGAGCGAGTAGTTCACCGTCGTCGTGGTGCCGCGGGCGATCCTCACCTGCCTGGTCTGCGGCTTGTAGCCGTCCTTCGCGACGATCATCGTCAACGGGTTGTTGCGGACATCGAGCCACAGGCCGTAGCCGCCGGACTTGTCGGTCTTGAGCGTGAAGCTCTGAGCGAACGAGTCGACCTCGACCGTCGCTCCCGGCAGCGGGGTGGGGTTGCCGGTGCAGTCCAGAGCGTTCACCGTGCCGGTGACCTTGCCCCAGGTGGCAGGTGGCGTCGCGTTCATCGTCACCGGGACGGGAGCAACGGTGTACGGCGTGTCCGTCGTGAAGCCCAGCCTGGCAGTGTACGTGCCCGGTTGGGAGACCACGGACAGGTCGCTCGCGTCGAGGGTCACCGTAATCGTCACGCTCTGACCCGGCGCCACGGTCGCCTGTGCCGGGTCTTCGGAGAGCCAACCGACGTCGGCGTTGCCGCCGCAATCGGTGTAACCCGGCAACTGCTCACTTACCGCGCTGCCGCTGAAGCCGCCCGTCGATCCGCCGAGCTTGTCGAACCCGCACGCCCCCGCACCGCGGTAGACGCTGTTGTTCGACGCCGGCAGGTCACTCCAGGCGTTCGCGACAGGGTCGAAGGCGTAGCCCTCGTTGGTGATGGTGCCATCCGGCGCCGCGCCGCCGGAGACCAGCAGCTGGCCGTTGGCAGCCAGGTAGGCCGAAGCCCACAGGCCGGCCGGCAGGTCAGCGTCCTTTGTCCAGCTGTCGGCACCCGGGTCGTAGGTGTACGTGCCCGTGCTGCCGACAGAGGTGTTCGGGTCGACACCGCCGGCGCAGACCAGCTGGCCGTCGATGCCGCCACAGGACAGGAACGCGACGGCGTCGGGATAGTCGGCGATCTGCGTCCACGAATCCGACGACGGATCGTAGGCGTAGGCGCTCTTCGACGCCGCCGTGCAGTCGCCCGATCCGCAGCCGGCAACGACGTACAGCCTGCCGTTCAGCACGGCCGAACCCGGCGCCCACACGGCCGCTGGGATCGCCGCGCCTGCCGACCAGGCATCCGAGGACGGGTCGTAGATCTGGGTGTTGGTGACGACGTCGGCGCCGACGCCCGTTGCGACGATGAGCTTGCCGTTGATGAAGCCGATGCCGGGCTCTTGGACGGCGGTAGGCAGGTCGGCGATGGGCGACCAGGCCTGGGTGGACGGGTCGTAGACGTTCGAGGCCGCGGTCGGCCCCAGGCCGGCCTCGGTGCCACCGACGACATAGACCTTGCCGTCGTCACCGGCAGCGGCCTTGTCATCGAGGATCGGCGTCGGGTAGTCGGGCAGGTTGACCCACGGAGCGTCCGCCGGAGCGGCCGAGCCGTACGGCTTCGCCTTCGCCCCGGCGCTGCCCGCCGGCAGCCGGGCACGCAGCGACAGCGTTGCCTTGATGCGCGCAACCGCCGGTCCGGTGGCAACACCGTGCTGACCCAGCAGGGTGAAGCCGCCGGGCTGCTCGGTCACCTTCACGTTCGCCGGCGCGGTGCCGGTGTTGGTGAGGGTGAGGTTCGCCGTGGCGGTTCGGCCCATCTTGACCGTCTGCGTGATGGCGCCCGGCGTGACCGCGAGACGGCCGGCGCCCAGGGTGAACCTGGCCGGCGTCACGTAGTCGGTCTGCACGTTCACGCGCTTGACCTGGCTCGCGTAGCCGCCGTGCGAAGCGACGAACCTGTGCCCACCGGTGAGCGAGGAGAACAGGTGGTAGAAGCCGTCCCCCAGCGCCTTGTCGTTCGGAGTCGCGACGCTGACGGTGGTCTGCGCCGGCTTCTCGACACTGGCCACGGTCGCACCGTTGACGCCCTGGTTGGTGTTGGCGTCGACAACCCGGCCGACAACCAGACCCCCGTGCGTCTTGACACACGATGCGGTGCCGACGAAGACGTTGTCGAGCTCCCAGTACTCACCCCAGGTCGCGGTGAAGTGGAACCGGATCTGCACGGCCGACTTGTTGGCCGCGACCGAGGAGATGTCCACCTGCTGGGGGCCGGTGACGGAGTCCGTCGTCTGCTCCCAGACGGTTTTCCAGGTCGCTCCGCCGTCGGTGGTGACGTCGATGTCGCCGACCTGTCCGAAGAAGCCGTAGTAGTAGGTGTCGAAGTAGATCTGCGGCGAGGACTGCGCCGACAGGTCGATGACCGGGGTGATCAGCGACGTGTCCTGCGAGTTGCCGATACCCAGGTAGTCGCTGTCGACGATGGCGAAGTTGCCGTCACCGCCAGTCTGGTTGCCGCGCGCGCCCGGGTCGTCGAACTCCCAGCCGCCGACCGAATCGGGCGTGTTCGACACCGTCCAGCCGGCCGGCGGAGCGTTGGCGTCGTCGAAGGTGACCGGGCCGAGACCCCTGTAGTTGGTCTGGTATCCCGCGGCACTGCAGCTGCTCTTGTCGACCCTCAGCGCGACGTCCTTGTGGGTGTCGCCCCTACCGACGCGGACCGTCACATCGGCCGGGTTGTAGCCGGTGTACTGCGACTCCACGTGCAGCGAATAGGTTGCGCTCGCCGGCACCTCGACGCTGTACCGGCCGGTGAACGGGCTGGTGTAGATCGGGGCCAGCGGGGTGCCGTTGACCGTGATCTTCGCGTACAGCGGCCAACCGTGACCGGAACCGTCGGTCACGGAGCCGGTCAGCGTGACCCTGGGCGCCGGCGCCAGCGCGAAGTCGGCCGTCGTCGTGTTGCCGTCGGTGACGACGACGCCCGACCTGGTCGCCGAGCCGTACCCGAAGGCCGACGCCGTGACGTCGTAGCTGCCGGTGGGTACGGACAGGTCATACGTCCCGTCCGCAGCGGTCGTCGCCGTGGCGTCGCCCGCCGTGACGGTCGCCCCCGCGATCGGCTGGTTGCTTGCGCTGTCGGTCACCGTGCCGGCGATGTCGCCGCGCGGGCCGGGCGGGGCGAAGGACAGCGTGCCGTTCGGCGTCCCCAGCCCGGTCGGGCCGTCGTAGCCGGTGCCCGCGGTGCAGAGGTAGTCCGGCGAACAGGTGCCGTCGTTGCCCTCGGTCACGTCGTTGAGACCGGTCGGCGTCGCGTACGGGTAGGAGTTCGGGAAGTCACTCGCACCGGGCTTTCCGGCGAGCGCGTACACACCGGCGATCACCGGCGAGGCAACGCTGGTGCCCCCGTACTGGCCCCACCCGGTGTTGCCGTTCGCCGTGTCGTAGACGGCGACGCCGGTCAACGGGTCGGCGTCAGCCGAGACGTCGGCAACGGTCCGGTTGGCACAACCGGTGTCGGTCTGGAAGGCCGGCTTCGGTTCGTAGTCCGAGCAACCGCTCCCCGGTGCGCCGTAGGAGTTGTTCCACACCGTCTCGCCCCAGCCACGTGGGCTGGAGTCGCGGACCAGCGAGGTGCCGCCTACGCTCGTGACCCACGGGGATGCCGCTGGGTACTCGACGCCGTAGCCGCCGTCGCCGGAACTCGCCGTGATGACGACGCCCTGGTGCTTGTAGTACTGGGTGTCGGAGGCGAGCTCGCTCGGGTCTTCGCTGCCCCCGTAGGAGTTGGACACGAACAGCGCGCCCTGGGCGACGGCCTGGTTGACGCTGGCGCCGAGGTTGTCCAGCGAGTTGTCGGTGGCCTCGACGAGCACGATGTGGCACGACGGGCAGATGGCTGACGCCATGTCGAGGTCGAGGGAGATCTCACCGGTCCAGTCGTCGCCGGGTGGCGGCGGGGGTGGGTAGTTGCTGCTGCCGTCCTGCGCGACCTTCTTGAAGCAGCCGTTGGCCGTGCTGCACGCCGGCAGGCCGTACTGCTGCCGGTACACGGCAAGGTCGGCCTCGGCGTTGACGTCGTCGAACGCGTCGACGATGCCGATCGTCTCAGCCGAGCTGCCGGTACTGGTCAGGTTGTAGGCCTCGGTCAGGTCGGTCGGGCCGTAGCCGGCCGGCGTGTCGTTCGGCGCGACACCCTTGTGCGTGCGGACGCCGGTGAGCGCCAGCGAGAGGCATCGGGCCTTGCCCACCCTGGCGGTGGCACACAGGTGGCGGATGCCGTTCGCCGTGCCGGCGCCGTTGGTTGGCTTCGGCGCGGCCGGTGCCGGGGCCGGCTTCTTCGCCGTTCCCACGGCACGCGACGGTGTACCCGCGGCTGCCGTTCCCTGCGGCCCGACTCCCTGCAAACCGAGCCCGAGCAGTACGACGGTTGCCAGCACCGTCGTCGCTGCGACCAGCCGATGCCACCGCGCCGCTCGTTGCATGAGACCTCCACCCGTCGGGTGCCGTCCGATACGCAGACCGCACCGACCCCGGTGCTGTGGGAAGCAATGGTCTGGCCCAATCGGCGCAGCGCGACTGCCCTCCGGCGAGCAGACGCCAGCGCGAGGCTAGGGCAACCACACGTTGTCGAGCAAGGTGCGACGTAGCGGTCACGTGGGCCGTCGGCCGTCGGTTGACGGGCAACGCGGTGATCGGCGCTGGGGCAGCCGGTGGCGGTGACCGCCCGCAACGTGGCCCAACCTGCCCGCGAGGCGAGGCGGACCCGCCGCGCACGGCTCAGGATCCGGCCGTGCCGCGCATAACCGGCGTAATCGGACCGAGCTGGACATTTCGCGCCGCCCGGCCTAGGCTGCGGAACGAGCACTGACTGGGCACCGGCTCGGGGAGGCGACGGCATGGCAACCATCGAGGTCGACGTCACCGCGCTGGCGGCCATGGGCAAGTCGCTATCGAGCATCCGGGGCGACTTCGACCACGTCGCCGCAACCGTCACCGCCGCGACCGACTACATCGGCAACCCGGGCATCGATACCGCACTCACCGCGTTCGCGACCAACTGGACCGACAAGCGCGCCGTCATCTCCCACCTAATGGACCAGACCTCGGTGATGGCCACCAAGGCGGCAGTGGCGTACAAGCAGGCCGACGACGGCACCAAGCGGAACGTCGACCGGGCAGCCGGCGGCGGGTCCGGCGGCGCTGGGTCGGCGGGCGGAGCGGCCGCCGGCGGCGGCAGCGGTGCTGCCGGCGCGGGCGGCAGCGGTGCTGCCGGCTCGGGCGGCGGCGGTGCTGCCGGCGTGGGCGGCGGCGGGTCGAGCTGGAGCGGCGCGGGCGGCGCCAGCGGGGGATACAACAGCGCCGGATACGGCAGCGGTGCGAGCTACGGCGCAGGCGGCGGGACCGGCCCCGGCGCGGGTGCGACGTCGGGATCTGCCCCCGCGGCCGGGGCGAGCGCCAGCGCGACCGGATCCGCGCCGCCACCGACTGTCGACGGCTCGCTGCAGGATTCCGGCGCCATCGGCATGACGGCGCAGGCGACCGGCCACCCGAGCGACGCCGCCGGCCAGGGCGGCGGCGGGGGCATGAGCAAGACCGAGATGGCCGCTCCGGCCGGTCTACTGGGAGCGGCCGGTGCGGCCGCGTGGGCCGCCCAGCGCAAGAAGAGCACGTCGGGTGAGGAGCCGGACGATGACGACGAGCTGTAGCCCGCGCTCCCCCGCTCGCAGGGATGTGAGGCGATGATGCAGACGGGACCGGTCCGGCCGGGGATAAGCCTCCCCAGCCTGCCCGAGTGGCTGGCGAGTGACGAGCTCGCCGCCGAGGCACCCGAGCACTGGCCGGCGCGTGTACCGGGCGATCCCGACCGCGTGCAGCAGCTGGTGACCCGGCTCGGCAGGACCGCGAGCGGGCTGGACCAGCAGCACCAGCGGCTGTCCGCGATCAAGACCGAGACGTTCTGGAAGGGCGACGCCGCAGCGGTTTTCGATCGCCACAAGAACGAGCTGAACCCACTGCTCGCCAAGGTCGACACGCGGTACCAGGGCACCGTCGCCGCGTTGAAGCAGTTCCAGCCCGAGCTCGCCCAGGCCCAGCAGTGGGCCAAGCAGGCCGCGCGCGACGGCACCGAGGCTCTCGCCGAGATCCGGACTCTGCAGGCGGCTGCGATCTCCGCGCCGCCAGCTGGTGCGGCGCCGCCGACGGCGCCGATCGAACGGCCGGGCGAGGGGCTCGCAGCGGGCGGGTCCACGGTCGACGGCGCACGCGCCCGGCCCGGCCTGACGTCGCCACCGGTCTTTACCGGCACGCCCACGGCGCCGTACCCGGTCGAGGGTCCGCCGATGCGGGGCGCACCGGTGCATCCGCTCCAGCCGGTGAATCCGCGGCAGCCGGTGAACCCGGGACTGCCGGTGAATCCGGGGCAGCCGCAATCACCCGCCCTGCAGGCCGCGTACGAGCGGTTCGCCGGAGCGATGGGCCTGATGCACCGCGCGATGACCAGCTACGGCGACGCGAGCAAGCGGTGCGCGAACGCCATCAACAAGGCCAGCCACGACGACCTCGTCGACTCCTCGGCCTACCGGAGCGACTTCGCCAAGCTGAAGCACGAGCTGGTGGCGTCGCTCGGGGCGGCCTCGCCGCAGCTGCGGGCCCAGGCAGCCACGCTCACCAGCGTCACCGGCCTGCTGGCCTGGGTGCCGATGGCCGCGGCGATGGCCGGCCGGTCCGATCCGGCTCTCGCCAAGACGCTCGCCTCGGACGTCGCCGGGTGGAAGAACGACCGCACCGGCGGCACCACCGTCGTCGATGACTTCCTGAAGGTCATGGGGTCGAGCACCCAGCGGGTGGGCGGTCTGGCGACGCCGATGATGCGGGCGGACTCGGCCGGTGCGCCCGTGCCGCGGCTGGCCGCCGGGGCGATAACCGACGGCCCCGCATTCGCCGGCGTCTCGGGCCCGGATGCCGCCCGCAGCCTGGAGACGCAGCTGCCCTCGGTCCCCGGATTGCCGGTCGCCGGGTCGGCCGCGCCCTCGGCCGTCGTCACGCACGTCGTGTCGCTGGCTCCGGTGGGTGGCTGAGCGGTTCCGCGGGGCTATCGTCGTCGGGTCCGGCCGGCCGCTGATCTCTGCGAGGCGTGATGAGCGACGACGCACCGGCGGGGGCTGTCGTGGCGGCCGGGGCCGCGCCGTCGATCCTGATCGTGACACCCGCTGCGTGGAATCGGCTCGATCTCGATCCGCGCACCCGGGCGGCGAGTCTCGCCGCACTGGTGACCGGACGGCTGGGCGACGGCGCCGACATGCTGGCCAGCCGGCGCGAGCTGGTGGCCGCGCTTCGCGGGTTCGCGCGGGACGCCGCGGCGAGCGGCGCGATCTACGCCGCCATCATGCTGGCTGCGATCGACGGCGTCGCGGTGCAGGCATCGCTAGTCGCGTCGGTGGCCGACATCGCGACAGCACAGCCGGATCCCGCCGCATTGACGGCGATGTTGGCAGCCGGTTGCGAACGCACCGACGACCACGAGTCGTCGACGTTGTCCGCCCTCGTGGGCGAGTGCGCGCGACTCGTCACGGTGATCTCGACACCGATCGACTCCGACCTGGCGATCCCGGCGCTGGTCGCTCAGTACGCCGTCCCGATCCCGCTGACGACCCGCGCGGTCGTGTTCTCGTTCAGCACGCCGAACGTCGAGGTGCGAGCGTCAATGCTGCGGCTGTTCGACCGCATCGTCGGCGCCGCTCGATGGACCGGCGCGGCGGCATCGTGAGGCGCCAGCGTTGACGGCGCCGGCATGAGCCCGCCGACGACCCTGCGATCCTGGCGGTTCCGGCTGCCGATACCGCCCGCCGGCTGGCTCGAACTCGACCTCGATCCGGCAACCAGGGCGGCGTCGATCGACACCGCGTTCGCTCGCGCCGCCGCCGACGACCCACGCGTGGCGGCCCACCACGAGGACTTCAACCGGGTGCTCGACCGACTGGCCGCCGACGCCGCGCGCCGGGGTTCGATCGCCGCGTACACCCAGTGGCGGCCGGGATCCGGCGAGCCGCCGCGCTCGTCGCTGTCCGTGTCGACGGTGGCCGAGGACGGCGACCTCGCAGCGTTGCGGGCGAGCCTGGCCACCCCCCGCGTAACCGACCTCTCCCCGCGCGCCGTCGAGACCGTGCGGCTGCCCGCCGGTGTGTCGATCCGGGCCCGGGTCTACGCCGTCGGCGGACGCAGTGCCGACCACGGCAACGTCGTCGTCGACGCCGTGCAGTACTGGATCCCGATGCCGGGCACCGGGCTGGTCTTCGTCCTTGCCAGCACCACTACCGGGATCGACGACGGCAACGCGGTGGCCGCCCTGGTCGACGCGATGGCCGACGCGCTGCTGATCGACGTCGACCGGTAGTGGTCTGTGCCGCCGAGATCGCAGTTGACCACCCTGAGGACGGCGTGTCGCGGTGGTGAACCGCGATCTCGGCGGGGGTGGGCGATCGCTCCGCCGCGAACCGGCCGGCGTCGGTCACCGCGGCGGTCTCACGGCGAGAGTCGCTCGAGGACGAACCCCGCACCGGTACGCCGGTAGCGCAGCCGGTCGTGCATCCGGTTCTCGCGTCCGGCCCAGAACTCGACGGTGTCGGGCAGCACTCGGATGCCGCCCCAGAAATCCGGGAGCGGCACCTGCGTGTCGTCCGGATACTGCCTCGCCAGCTCGTCGCGACGGCGGTCGAGCCACCCGCGGTCGGGGATCACCGTCGACTGCTCGCTGATGCTCGCGGCGATCTGCGAACCGTGCGGGCGGGAGTGGAAGTATCGCTCCGACGTCGTCCGGTCGACGCGCTCGGTGCGCCCGCAGACGACAACCTGGCGCTCCATCGCATACCAGCCGAAGACGCAGGACACCCGCGGGTTCGCCGCGAGTTCGAGGCCCTTGCGCGAGGAGTAGTTGGTGAAGAACACCAGGCCGTTCTCGTCGTGCGCCTTCAGCAGGACCGTTCTCGCACTGGGGATGCCGTCGGCGGTGCAGGTGGCCACCACCATGGCGTTCGGCTCGGGGAAGGTAAGGCTCGCGACGGCGTCGTCGAACCACCGGGTGAACTGCGTGTGCCAGTCGGGGGCGAGGTCGGCTTCGAGCAGGGGGGTTCGACCGTAGGAGACGCGCAGCTCCGCAACATCGGCCCGCCCGGGCCCGGTCGTTCGGCCGTTCACCGGCGCCCCCTCTCGCCTGGCATGGTCGCACCGGCATGGTCGCATACGTACGCCCGCGCGGGGTGCACGGATGATCGGGGTGGGCAGGATCACAGACCGTGTCACCGGGTCCGCGATTTCGATGGGCTCAAGACGCGCTGTAGCGTCCGGTACAACAACGTCATCACCTCCGCCGGATACGTGACGACGAAGGGAACGGGCTCATGTCCAACTTCTCGCCGGGACTCGAGGGCGTCGTCGCGTTCGAGACCGAGATCGCCGAGCCAGACAGGGACGGCGGGTCGCTGCGTTACCGCGGCGTCAACATCGAGGACCTCGTCGGCAAGGTCACCTTCGGCAACGTGTGGGCGCTGCTGGTCGACGGTCGGTTTGGCGACGGACTGCCCCCTGCGGAGCCGTTCCCGCTGCCGGTGCACACCGGCGACGTCCGGGTCGACGTGCAGGCAGCCCTCGCCATGGTGTCCCCGCACTGGGGCTACAAGCCGTTGCTCGACATTTCCGATGACGAGGCTCGGGACAACCTCGCCCGCGCGTCGGTGATGGCGCTCTCCTACGTCGCGCAGTCGGCGCGCGGCATCGACAAGCCCGCCGTACCCGAGTCGCGGATCGACGAGGCGCGCACGATCGTGGAGCGGTTCATGGTGCGCTGGCGGGGCGACCCCGATCCCAGCCACGTGGCCGCAATCGACGCCTACTGGGTGTCGGCCGCGGAGCACGGCATGAACGCCTCCACGTTCACCGCGCGGGTGATCGCCTCGACCGGCACCGACGTCGCCGCCTGCCTGTCCGGTGCGATCGGTGCGATGTCGGGGCCGCTGCACGGCGGTGCACCGGCGCGGGTGCTGCCGATGATCGAGGAGGTCGAGCGCGCCGGTGACGCCGGCAAGGTGGTCACCGACATCCTCGACCGTCGGGACCGGCTGATGGGTTTCGGACACCGCGTCTACCGGGCCGAGGATCCACGCGCACGCGTGCTGCGTCAGGCCGCGAAAGACCTGGGCAGCAAGCATTTCGAGGCCGCCTCTGCACTCGAGCAGGCGGCCCTGACCGCCCTGCGGGAACGGCGTCCGGACCGCGCCATCGAGACCAACGTGGAGTTCTGGGCCGCGGTCATCCTCGACTACGCCGAGGTTCCGACGACGATGATGCCGTCGATGTTCACCTGCGCCCGCACGGCCGGCTGGAGCGCCCACGTCCTGGAGCAGAAGCGCCTCGGCAAGCTGGTGCGGCCCTCGGCCCGCTACGTCGGGCCGCAATCGCGGGCCGCCGCCGACGTCGACGGCTACGACGACATCAACGTCAAGGCGAGCATCGTCGGCTGATCAGCCGCAGAGAGGATCCTGTGCCCGCCGCGGCCAACCTCCAGATCCCGTCCAGCCTGCTACCCGGGGACGGCCGATTTGGCTGTGGCCCGTCCAAGGTGCGCAAGCAGGCTCTCGCCGGGCTCGTCGCCGAGGGCGCAGCCGTGATGGGAACATCGCACCGCCAAGCCCCGATCCGCTCGCTCGTCGGGCGCATCCGCGCCGGCCTCACCGAGCTGTTCGGGCTGCCCGACGGTTACGAGATCGTGCTCGGCCAGGGCGGGGCGACGGCGTTCTGGGACGCCGCCGCGTTCGGCCTGATCCGGGACCGCTCCCAGCACCTGTCCTTCGGTGAGTTCTCGGCGAAGTTCGCGAGCGTCACCTCCGGCGCGCCGTTCCTCGGCCAGCCGACCGTGCACACCGCCGAACCCGGCACCCTCGCCCACCCGGGCGCTGAGGCCGGTATCGACGCGTACTGCTGGCCGCACAACGAGACCTCGACCGGAGTGATGGCTCCCATCAGCCGGGTCGAGGGCGCCGACGCCGACTCGCTGGTGCTGGTGGACGGGACATCGGGCGCGGGCGGCCTGCCGCTGGACCCGGCTGCTGTCGACGTCTACTACTTCGCGCCGCAGAAATGCTTCGCCGGCGACGGCGGGCTGTGGCTCGCGGCGTTCTCCCCCACGGCGATCGCACGCGTTGAGCAGATCGCGGCGAGCGACCGGTGGGTCCCGCCGTCTCTCGACCTGTCGACGGCGATCACCAACTCCCGCCTTGACCAGACCTACAACACGCCGGCCGTCGCGACGCTGTGGCTGCTCGCCGACCAGATCGACTGGTTGCACGCCAACGGCGGGCTCCCCTGGTCGGTTCAGCGCACGGCGACGTCCTCGGAGCACCTCTACGCCTGGGCTGCGAAGTCGCCGGTTGCGGCGCCGTTCGTGACCGATCCGGCGGAGCGCTCGCAGGTCGTCGGCACGATCGACTTCGACGAGGCGGTGGATGCAGCGGAGATCGCGCGAACGTTGCGCCGCAACGGCGTCGTCGACACCGAGCCGTACCGCAAGCTCGGCCGCAACCAGCTGCGGATCGGCATGTTCCCCGCCGTCGAGCCGGCCGACGTCGAAGCGCTCACCGCATGCATTGACTGGGTCATCGAGGCGTTGAGCTGACGCCGCAGGCCCGCCGCCTGGCGCGCCGGGTGCCGACGCGCCGCCCGCTGCCGTAGGGTCGGTCGAAAGCAGGAACGGCCAGCTCGACTGCGCCGCCTCGATTGGGGGCCGGATGATGCGCAACCTGCGGTTCGTCGGCGTCGCGGAAGACGGCCGCCACCTGCTGGTGCGAGCCACTGGCGACGGCGAGGAATCCGGTGAGCAGTTCCTGCTGCCGATCGACGACCGGCTGCAGGCTGCGGCCCGTGGCGACCGGAGCCGGCTCGGCCAGATCGAGATCGAGCTGGAGAGCTCGCTGCGGCCCCGCGAGATCCAGGCCCGGATCCGCGGCGGTGAGTCGGTCGAGGAGGTCGCCGCGGCAGCCGGGGTCTCGGTGGAACGGGTGATGCGCTTCGCCCATCCGGTGATCGCCGAACGCGACCAGGTCTGCATCGAGGCGCGCCGCACCCGCATCCGGCGGGGCGAGTCCGCGCCCCGGCTCGGCGCCCAGGTGGATGATCGGCTGCTTCGCAGGGGCGTCGATCCCGCCCGGTCGGACTGGGACGCCTATCGCCGCGACGACGGTTCGTGGTGGCTCACCCTGTCCTGGCCGCAGAAGGTGTCGGGCAGGACGGCTAGGCAGACCATGCGGGCACAGTGGAGCTTCGATCTCGGTGCGCGCACCCTCACGCCCGCCGACGACCTGGCGGCGGAACTGCAGGCCGAGGAACCACGGCGCCGGTCGGTCGCGAGCGTGCCGTTCGTGCCCGAGGACACCGATCCGCCCGCGGCCGACGCCGCCGAGCATGTCGGCACGCAGGCTGCCCCCGCGGTCGCGGGGGACGATAGCGACGAGCGACCGGCCGGGCGGCGCCGTGGTCGGCTGCGCAGCCGGCGCCGGCACCCGGAATCGGCCCCCGATCCTGACGAGCAGCACCGGCCGGCGGCGCCGGAAGACCCCGGCGCGGCGCCGGCTGATGTGGGTGCGGCGCCGGCTGAGGCGGGTCCGGCGCCGGCTGATGTGGGTGCGGCGCCGGCTGAGGCGGGTCCGGCGCGAGCCGAGCAGCCGACCGGCCAGAGTGCCCCGGTCGGCCCGGTGCGACCGGCGCAGGAGCCGCCTGTTCCCGAGCGGCTGGCGCCCGGCGAAACACCTGCCGATCAGCCGGGAGCCACCAAGCGCGGCCGGCGACCCAGCGTGCCGTCGTGGGACGACATCCTGTTCGGTACCAGAGGCCACCGCTAGCGAGACCGGCCGGCCGCGCCCTGCGGGGCCATGGTCACCGAGCCCGCCACCAAGGCGTGGTGCGGTTCACCCGTCGAGATAATCGAATGAGGGGAACCGTTCGCAACGGTAAGCTTCGGCATGCAATGAATCCCGCCGCCTCCGGCTCGCATGCCGGCATCGTGACGTCGCGCACCCACTCGCTGTGGCGGCTACGAACGTACGTGCGGCCATACCGCTGGCAACTGATGGCGATGACCGCCGCCGCGATGCTCGCCAGCGTGGCGCAGATCGCCGTGCCGCTGCTGACCAAGAGGATCGTCGACGGGCCGATCGCGCATGGTCAGCGCGGCGAGGTCCTGCCGTTGGGACTGCTGGCGCTGCTGTTCGGCGTCGCCGAAGCCGTGCTCGTCTTCCTGCGGCGGTGGGGTTCGCAGAACTCATCGCTCGGGGTCGAGACCGACATCCGGCGCGACCTCTACCGGCACCTGCAGCGGCTACCCATCGCGTTCCACGACCGCTGGCAATCCGGGCAGCTGTTGTCGCGCGCGACCAGCGACCTGTCCACCATCCGGCGCTTCATCGGCTTCGGGCTGGTGTTCCTCGTCGTGAACGCCGCGACGTTCGTCCTCGTCGCGGCAATGCTGATCGTGGTGTACCCGCTGCTGGGGATCCTCGTCGCGGTCTCGGCGATCCCGCTGATGTGGGTGCTGCTCAAGCTCGAGCGGCGGTACAAGGTACAGGCCCGCCGGGTACAGGATCAGCAGGGCGAGATCGCCACCGCCGTCGAGGAGTCGGCGCAGGGCATCCGCGTCGTCAAGGCGTTCGGACGTCGGCAGCTGGTCTACGACCGCTTCGACCATCAGGCGACCCGGCTGCAGCGCGACGCCGTCGCCAAGGTGCACACCCTGGCGCTGCTGTGGGCGATCGCCGAGTTGCATCCCCAGATCGTTCTCGCCGTGATCGTGCTCGTCGGCTCGATCGCCGTCGCGCACGGCGTGCTGACCCTCGGCACGATGATCGCGTTCGTCTCCCTGTTCCTGCTGCTCATCTGGCCGATCGAGTCGATGGGCTACCTGCTGGCGAACGCGCAAGAGGCGCTGTCGGCCGCCGACCGCTTCTACGAGCTCCTCGACGCGCCGGTGACCATCAGCGACACCGACGGCGCGATCGCACCGGTTTCGCCGGCCGGCCGGGTGGTGTTCGAGAACGTCGGCTTCTGCTACCCCGACTCGACGACGAAGGTGCTGCACGACGTCAACCTGGCGATCGAACCGGGCGAAACGGTCGCGCTGGTCGGCGCCGTCGGAACCGGCAAGAGCACCCTGACCGGGCTCGTCACGAGGCTCTACGACGTCACGTCCGGCCGGATCACCATCGACGGCGTGGACATCCGAGACATGCCGATGGCGACGCTGCGGACGATTGTCGCGACGGCGTTCGAGGAGCCGATCCTGTTCTCGGCCAGCGCCAGGGAGAACCTCACCCTCGGCCGACCCGACGCCACCGACGACGAGGTGCGTCAGGCGCTGGAGATCGCACAGGCAGAGTTCGTCGACGACCTCCCATGGGGGCTCGACACCCGGCTCGGCGAGCAGGGCCTCACCCTCTCCGGCGGGCAGCGGCAACGGGTGGCGCTGGCCCGCGCCATCGTCGGCCACCCGCGGGTGCTGGTCCTCGATGACCCGCTGTCGGCGCTGGACGTCGCAACCGAGGCGCTGGTCGAGGAGGCGCTCCGGCGGGTGCTCGCCGGCACCACCGGTCTCGTCGTCGCGCACCGGCCGTCGACCGTACTGCTCGCCGACCGGGCCGCGCTGCTGTCCGGCGGCACGATCGTCGCCACCGGCACTCATCACGAGCTGCTCGAGACCGTGCCCGCCTATCGCGCGATCCTGTCCCAAGAGGTCGGCTCCGACATCGACCCGGGCGTCGACTCGGGGGTCGACTCGGACGTCGGGGTGGCCAGATGAGCGCGCCGACGACACCCGCGTCGACGCCGTCGAATCCGCCGGAGGGCCAGCCCTGGCGGGGCGTCGCGGCCGAGGACCGCGACGAGCTCTCCGCCGCCACGGGCATCCGGTTGCGCGAACGGTCGCGCCGGCTGCTCGCGTCGCTGCTGCGCCCGCATAAGCGCGCGCTGTGGCTGATCGGCGTCATCGTCGTCGTCGACAACGGTGCGGCGATGGCCGGACCCGCGCTGGTCTCGGTCGGCATCGACCGTGGCATTCCGGCGCTGCGCCGCGGCGACTACACGCCGATCGGCGTCGTCGTCGGCCTGATGGTGTTCTGCGCGCTGCTCGACGCGGTACTGCGCTACCAGTTCCTGATGCGGGCCGGGCGGATCGGGCAGCTGCTGCTGCTCGACCTGCGGCGCCGCGTGTTCTGGCACTTCCAGAAACTGTCGCTGCGCTTCCACGGCCGGTACACCTCGGGCCGGGTCATCTCCCGGCTGACGTCGGATCTCGACGCGCTGCAGGACCTGCTCGACTCCGGGCTCGACGGCCTGATCACCGCGCTGCTGTCGATCGTGACGATCGGCATCATCCTGCTGGTGCTCGACTGGCCCCTTGCGGTAGTGGCGATGTGCGCGTTCCCGTTGCTGTGGCTGCTCTCGCACTGGTTCCAGACGCACTCCGCTCTGGCCTATCGCCGTACCCGCGAGGCGGTCGCGCTGCTGATCGTGCAGTTCGTCGAGTCACTCGGCGGGATCCGCGCGGTGAAGGCGTTCCGCCGCGAGCCGCGCAACGAGGAGATCTTCGAGGCCCTCAACACCGACTACCGCGATGCCAACTCCCGTGCCATGAAGCTGATCGCGATCTTCGTTCCCGGCGTCACGCTGCTCGGCAACATCATCATCGCCGTCGTACTGGTCTACGGCAGCTACCGGGTCCTGGGCGGACACCTCGAGATCGGCGTGCTGATCGCGTTCCTGCTCTACCTGCGCCGGTTCTTCGACCCGCTGCAGGACCTCGCGATGTTCTACAACTCGTTCCAGTCGGCGAGCGCCGCGCTGGAGAAGCTCTCCGGCGTCCTGGAGGAAGAGCCCGACGTCGCCGAGCCCGCCGCGCCGGCGGCGCTGCCCGCGCCCCGCGGCTCGGTGCGGTTCGAGCAGGTGCGGTTCGGCTACCGTGACGGCAGCATCGTGCTGCCGCGACTCGACCTCGCGATCCCGGCCGGACAGACCGTCGCGCTGGTCGGCGCCACCGGCGCGGGCAAGACCACCCTGGCCCGGCTGCTCACCCGGTTCTACGACCCGCCCGAGGGACACGTGCGCCTCGACGGCGTCGACCTGCGCGACCTGCCCGAGGACGAGCTGCGCCGGGCCGTCGTCATGGTGACCCAGGAGAGCTTCCTGTTCTCCGGCACCGTCGCCGACAACATCCTGTTCGGGCGCCCCGACGCCACTCGCGACGACGTCAGCCGGGCAGCGAAGGCGATCGGGGCGCACGAGTTCATCACGGCGCTGCCCGACGGCTATGACACCGACGTGCGCAAGCGAGGCGGCCGGCTCTCGGCCGGGCAGAAGCAGCTGGTGTCCTTCGCCCGCGCGTTCCTCGCCGACCCCGCCGTGCTGGTCCTCGACGAGGCGACGTCGTCGCTCGACGTGCCGAGCGAGCGGCTGGTGCAGCGGGCGTTGCGCACGATCCTGGCCGAGCGCACGGCGGTGATCATCGCGCACCGGCTCTCGACGGTGGAGATCGCCGACCGGGTGCTGGTGATGGACGCCGGGCGGATCATCGAGGACGGCACACCGGCGGAGCTGATCCGCGGCACCGGCAAGTTCGCCGACCTGCATCAGGCCTGGGAAGACAGCCTGGTCTGATCGCCGCGCCGCCGTCCGCCGTGTTGATCATGCGCTTTCGGGACGCGACACGCCGTCGTTGCGTCCCAGAAGTGCATGATCAACATCGCCGGGGTCGCGCGATGCCGCGCGTCGACGCCGGGCCTTCCATCCCGCGCAACATCGGTTTCGTTGCGGCAGCGGCGAAATCTGAGTAGGTGGCGATGGGATAACGATCGGGTAACCGGTGCTGACGCCGCCGCCGCGCGCGGATCACAATCCCGGTACGACGACGGGGAGGCGGCGGCCGCACATGCAGGGCACCCGATCGGCGCTGTTGCGGCACGCCGCGCCGGGACCGGCCGACCGGCGCGACGACGTGCGCACCGGCCGATCCGCTGGCGATCGTCGCCCGCCGCGGCGGCACAGCGGCACCGTGCTGCTGCCACCGTGGACGCGCGCGCCCGGTCTCGGCTTCGGAAACCCGGCGGTTCTGTTCGCGATAGTCGCGGCGACGGCGATCCTGGCGTGTGCGGCGTCGTCGGCCGCGCTGTTCCTGTCCTCGTCGTCGTCGAAGGCGCTGCAGCGGCTGATCGCCGCGCGGTGCGAGGACGCCGCGCTGCCCGACGTGCAGGTGCAGACCCTCGACCCGTACCACAGCGGCCTGGCCGGCCCGTTCGACGCGGCGACGTACGCACGGCTGGACGGCACGGCGCAGCGGGCCTTCGCCCGGGCCGGGCTGGCGGCACCGGAACGCCGCATGGTCAGCTCCGTGCACGACTTCGAGGGCAGCGTCTATGACCCTGCGTACTACTACTACGGCGGCCGAGCGCTCGCCAACGTGACCAAGCTGTCCTCGATCGCCGGCCGGGGCGTCTGGGTCCCGATATCGCTGGTGCGGCTCTACCACCTCTCGCTCGGCCGGCCGGTGCCTGGCCTCGGCGGGGCGCTCCTCGTCGGCACCTATGCCGACCTGTTCGGCGCGCCGGTCCGCCCCTATTGGTGTTCGCAGACGACGCTGTTCAGCCCGCCGAGCTTCGACGCCAACACCGTCAACCGCATCATCCTCGCGACCGACCCGTCGACCTTCACGACACTGAGCCGGGCGGCCCCGGACGTGCCCACCCTGTCCTGGCTGGCCGGATCCAACGTGCGCTCCGGCATGACGGCGACGCGCGCCGACCGACTGATCGGGGAGCAACGCGCGGCCCAGGCCGCCATCGCTGCCCGGGTGCGGACCATTCACCCGGCCGTCACGCGCAGCCCCTACGGCGATGTCCTCACGAATACGGTCCGGACCCTGATCACCCGCGACGCGAGCGCGCTGCCGGACCTGCGGGCGCGGACGGCGTTGGTCCGGCGCGGGCTGACCGGCCCGGTGGTGCCGGTGGCGATCGGTGGCAGCCTGCTTGCGTTGCTGCTCGTCGGCGCCGCCGGTTCGTACTGGGTAGAGCGGAGGTTCCGCGAGGTCCGGCTGCTCGCCTCGCGCGGGGTCGGACCAGTGGCGCTGGCGGCCAAGGCCGCAGCCGAGCTGGCCATCCCCGCCCTGATCGGAACCGTCCTCGGGTTGGGGATCGCCATCGAACTCGTGCGCCTCATCGGCCCGAGTTCCGACCTCGATCCCGCCGCGCCCTGGCAGGCCGCGCTCACCGCGGGCGTCACCTTCGTCGCCGGCACCCTGCTGCTCGCCGTCGTCGCCGGTGCGCGCGCCAGCGCACTGACCGAGGAACGGCACGGAAAGCGGAGCGGATGGATCCGATTCCTGCCGTGGGACGTCGCGATCCTCGCCGCATCGATCGCCCTGTACCTGCGGCTACGGGGCGAGAGCGCGATCCACCTGCAGAACGGTGTCGCTCTGGTCAACCTGCTACTGGTCGCGTTCCCGCTGCTGTTCCTCCTCGGCGCGGCCACGGTGCTGCTGCGCATCACCGCATGGACGCTGCCGCTGCTGCGCAGGCTCGGCGCGCGCCTTCCGACGACCGGCTACTTCGCGCTCAACCGGATCACCGCTGCCGCGTCCATCTCGGTCACCCTGATCGGAGCCGCCGCGATGCCCGTCGGCGTGCTCGTCTACGCCGGCACGACGACGGCGACATCGCAAACCACCGTCGACGCGAAAGCGTCGCTCTACGCCGGCGCAAACACAGCCTTGGTGACCCAGGGACAACTGCACGACACGCCTGCCCTGCAACGCGTCGGCACCGCCGTCGCGCGTTACTTCAACGGCACGCTCGGCAGCAACGACGCCGAGGTGATAGCGATCGATCCCTCGACCTTCGTCCGCAACGCCTACTGGGACCCCCGGTTCGCCGATCAGACATTGACCGCCCTGGTCGGCGCGCTCGGGCAGCGTCGCAGCGACGGCGCGGTTCCGGCGATCCTCATTCCCTACCGGTACGACCGGTCGGTGGGCACCGTCTTGCACCTGGGCCAAACGACCCGTCGCCTGCACATTGTCGCGGTGCCGCGGGCCTTTCCCGGCCTGCACGACCAGTACGCCGACTACGTCGTCGTAGCCGCCTCACAACTGCGAGCGGTCGACCCCACGGTTGCGCGCCAGTACGAGCTCTGGAGTGACGGCGGCGCGAAGCCGGCCGGCCGGGTACTCGCCGGCCAGGGTGACGTGTCGCTGGCGACGATCTCGCGTAACGGCGTCATTGATGCCACCAACTACGTCGCGCTCGGCTGGACCTTCGACTATCTGCAGGCCCTCGCCGTCCTCGTCGGCATCATCGCGCTCGGCGCCCTGCTGCTCTACCTCGGCACCCGACAGCGATCCCGCACGGCGTCCTACGCGCTCGCCCGTCGGATGGGGCTCTCCCGACGCGCCCATCGCCGCTCCCTCGTGATCGAGCTGTCCGTGCTGCTCGGCGCGGCCTACGTCATGGGCGTCGTGCTCGGCGGGATCGCCGTCGGCCTCGTCTACCGGCGCCTCGATCCCGATCCCAGCCGGCCGCCGACCGCGCTGCTGACGCTGCCCACGACCGCGGTCATCGGCGCTGGACTCGCCCTGCTGGCGGCGGCGCTCACGGCGGCCGTTGCCGCTCAGGCGATCTCCGACCGGGCCAACTTCGGCTCCGTGCTGCGCACCGACGCATGAGCGCCGTGACCAGCCGCCCCTGACGCCGGGCCATCTGGCGGATCGGTCACCGGCCCGTTGCACCATCGACCGACCTCCGAGGTAACAATCGGATGACTGCATCTCGACCCCGCGCGGGCGCGCCCGGATAATCCCGTAAGGCCTAATCCCGTAGGGCCTAATCCGGAGAGCGCAATGCCGACGAGCACCACCGGACAGGGTCGGCGCTCGTCGGCACCACCGGCGAGCGGCCGCGCGACCATCCTGCTGCCGCCCTGGACTCGCGCGCCCGGACTCGGATTCCGCAACCCCGCCGTCCTGCTTGCCGTCATCGGTGCGGCCGCGATCCTCGCCTGCGCGTCGTCGTCGGCAGCGCTGTTCCTGTCCTCCTCCTCGTCGAAGGCGCTGCAGAACCTGGTGGGCGCGCAGTGCGCCGACGCCGCCCAGCCGACCATCCAGACGGCCGTGAACACGCCCGTCGCCTATACGTCGGGCGGCAACCCCACCTTCGCCGCCGGACCGGTGTCGGCGGCGGGCGTGGCGGCGCTCGACCGGACCGCGGCCACGGCGATGCGCGGCGCCGGTCTGCAGCAGCCGGCGCGGCGGATGACGAGCACCTTCTGGCAGCAGCGCGCGGTGCCGAGTCTGTCCATCTCCGGCACGACGCCGCACCCCGCCGCGGTGAGCCTGTACTACGGCGACGGGGCGCTGGCGAGCGTGCAACGGGTCACCGCCGCCGGCGGCCGTGGCGTGTGGGTGCCGGACACGATCACCGGATCGGTGGGCATCAAGGCCGGCGCCACGGTCAGGGTCGACAACGCGCCGGTGCGGGTCGCCGGCATCTACCGGGACCTGCTGAACCTGCCGACCCCCGCATACTGGTGCTCGCAGGTCGCGCTGATCCATAACCTCGGCATCGGGGACGCCTACCCGCCGAAGCTACTGATCTTCACCGACCCCGGCACGTTCGCCGCGGTCGACCACCGGGTGCCGGACAACCCCACGTTCGGTTGGATCGCGCCCGACGACACCCACCACACCAGCCTGTCGCACGCGCGCTCGCTGCTGCGGCGCATCGACACCGCGCGCGACCCGGTGGCCGCGCAGGTAACGGCCTTGCGCATTCCGCACGCGACGACGTCGACCGTCGGGGCGCTGCCGGTGCTCGCCGAGCACACCGCGACCATCCGCACCGGGCTGCGGGGACCGGTGATCCCGATCGCGATCGCCGGCAGCATCCTCGCGCTGCTGCTGGTCGGCGCCTCCGGCTCGTACTGGGCGGACCGCAGGTTCCGGGAGGTGCGGCTGCTCTCCTCGCGCGGTGTCGGACCAGTCGCGCTCGCGGTCAAGGCGGCGGCCGAGCTGACCCTGCCCGCCGTGATCGGCACCGCGCTGGGCTGGGGAATGGCGATCGGGCTGGTGCGGCTGATGGGCCCGAGCTCGGTACTCGATGCGTCGGCACCGCGCGACGCCGGCCTGACGGCGGCGGCCACGCTGGTCGCGGGCGTGCTGCTGCTCGCGCTGGTCGCCGGCCTGCGGGCCAGGAACGCCACCGAGCGGCCGGTCGGCCACCGGCGCGGGTGGGTCGCACTGGTGCCGTGGGAACTCGCCGTGCTGGGTGGCTCGCTGGCGCTCTACCTGCGCCTGCGCAGCGAGGAATCCGTGCGCCTGGTCAGTGGCATCGCCCAGATCAACCTGCTGGTGGTCGCGTTCCCGCTGGTCTTCCTCGTCGGCGCGGCGATGCTCGTGGTGCGGGTGATCGGGATCGCACTGCCGCTGATCCGCCGGGCCTCGACACGATGGCCGACGTCGGCCTACTTCGCGGTCCGGCGCATCACCGGTGCCACCGTCGTCTCGCTGACCCTGGTCGCCGCCGCTGCCATGCCGGTTGCCGTGCTGATCTACTCCGGCGCGATCACGTCGACGTCGCAGGCCACGGTCGACGCAAAGGCCGGCATCTATTCCGGCGCGCCGGTGTCGGTGTCGACCGCGCAGGCGCTGCGACCGACGCCGGAGCTGCGGAAGGTCGGAACCTCCATCACGCGCTACAGCGCGGTGCACCTCGGCGACTACGACGCCGACGTCATCGCGATCGACCCGTCGACGTTCGCGCCCACCGCCTCGTGGAACCCCAAGATCTCCAAGCGCTCGCTCGCGGATCTGGTCAGCGCGTTGTCCCACCGCACCGCCGATGGCCGCGTTCCGGCGCTGGTCGTGGGAGCGCGGGGCGGCGGCGCGTCGACGACGCTGTCGATGGGCTCGACGACACGGCGGCTGCAGGTCGTCGCCCGGCCGCAGGCATTCCCCGGACTGCGCAACCACTACAACGACTTCGTCGTCGTCGACGCCGCCCTTCTCGGACCGGTCGACTCCTACGTCGAACGGCAGTTCGAGGTGTGGTCA
Organism: Pseudonocardiales bacterium; assembly: GCA_003244255.1. Taxonomy (GTDB): domain Bacteria; phylum Actinomycetota; class Actinomycetes; order Mycobacteriales; family QHCD01; genus QHCD01. The sequence continues at coordinate 30,467 of QHCD01000031.1, forward strand.
CGCGGCTCAGCACAGAACGCGCAGCGGGTGATCACCGACCAGGGCGGCATCCTGCTGGCCACGATCACACCCACGAGCGTGGTGCAGAGCACCAACTACGTGGCGATCACCTGGACCTTCGGGTACCTGCAGGCTCTCGCTGCGCTGGTCGGCATGATCGCGATCGGCGGACTGCTGCTCTACCTCGCCACCAGGCAGCGCTCGCGGACGGCGTCGTATGCGATGGGCCGGCGGATGGGGCTGTCACGCGGCCGTCACCTGCGCTCGCTGGTGGTCGAGCTCTCGGCGCTGCTCGTCGGCGCGTGGATCACCGGGGCGGCGCTCGCCTGGATCGCCGTGCTCTCCGTCTACGGCCGGCTCGACGTCGACGTCCACCACCCACCCGGACCACTGCTCACCGTCCCGCTCCCGGCGCTGATCGGCTCGGCCATCGCCGTCGTCGTCGTCGCCGTCGTCGCCGCGGCCGCCGCGCAACATGCGTCGGACCGCGCGGACATCTCGGAGGTGCTCCGCCTTGACGCTTGACCCGTTCCTGCACGGCGCCAGCGATCCGGCGCCCGGACCCGAGCACGGCCAGACGGCCGCATCCTGCACGGCGGTGTTCAAGTACTACCGCACGGCAGACGAGGAGGTCCTGGCGCTGAAGGGCATCGACAAGGACTTCCCGAGCGGCCGGGTGACGGCGATCGTCGGCCCCTCGGGGTCTGGGAAGTCGTCGCTGCTGCGCATCCTCGCCTGCGTCGACCGGCCGTCGGACGGCTACGTGCGCATCGGCGGGGTCGACGTCTCCGACATGCGGCCCCGGCAGCGTCGAGCGCTGCGCCGGCGGTCGGTCGGCTACGTCTTCCAGGACCCGATCGACAACCTCATCGACTACCTGTCGGCGGCGGACCAGATGCGGCTGGCGGCGCGGCTGCGGGGCGTCGCGCCGGAGGAGGAGGAGATCCGGCGGGTGCTGCGGCTGCTCGACATCGAGGCGCGCATCGACCACCACCCGGCGCAGCTCTCGGGTGGCGAGCAGCAACGGCTCGCGGTGGCCTGCGCGGTGATGGGCCGGCCGGCGATCGTCGTCGCCGACGAACCGACGGCGGAGCTCGACTCCGCGTCCGCCGACGGGGTGCTGGAGGCGATCCACGAGCTGCGTACCGAAGGTGCGGCGTTCATCATCTCCTCGCACGATCCGAGGGTGATGGAAGCCGCCGATCATCTGCTGCGGCTGGAGCACGGGGAGGTTGTGGAGACATGGTGAGCGAGGCGCAGCCGAGCGAGGCTGGTTCGAGGGAGCGGTCGATATGGTGAAGCACGCGGCGCCCGAGGGCGAGGAGTCGGATCCGATCCGGGCCCGGTCGGGGCTGGTCCGCGGCCGCGGGTTGAGCAAGACCTACCGGCGCGGCGCGGAGCAGGTGCATGCGCTGCGCGCGGTGGACATCGACGTCCATCCGGGAGAGCTGGTTGCGCTCGCCGGCCCGTCCGGATCGGGCAAGTCGACGCTGCTCAACGTCCTGTGTGGTTGGGAGACACCGGAATCGGGCTCGCTGGCCTACTCCGGTGCGCTGGCCGGTCGCGACGCGATCGACCTCGAGTGGGCGCAGCTGGCGCTGGTTCCGCAGGCGCTGGGACTGCTCGAAGACCTCACCGTCGAGGAGAACATCATGATGCCGGCGCGGATCGTCGGGAAGGTGAAGTCCGAACGCGATCGTGGCCACGAGCTGATGGATCGCTTCAAGATCGCCCATCTGGGCAGGCGCTATCCCCGGCAGACCTCACTCGGTGAACAACAGCGCTGCTGCGTCGCGCGGGCGATGCTGTTGCGGCCGGCGCTAATGCTCGCCGACGAGCCGACCGCTCACCAGGACGCCGCCCTCGGTGACGTGCTGTTCGAGACCATGCGCGATCACGCCCGCGCCGGTGGCGGATTCCTCATCGCGACACACAACCCCGATACCTGGGGCCATTGTGACCGCGTCCTGTCCATGCACGACGGCCAGCTGCGCGAAGGTGCACCCGACATCGTGCACTGAGGGCATGACCGGCAAGCGACCGACAGGGCGGCACGGATGCAGACCGACGAACTCGCGCCGTCGAGCACGGGGCGCGGCGGCGGGCACGGTGGCGGCCACGGCAGTGGCGGCGTGCTCAACACCCCGCCGTGGCGGCGCGCGCCGTTACTGGTCGCCCGGCAGCCGCCGGTGTTCCTCGCGCTCGCCCTCGCGGCCGCCGTGCTCGCGCTCGCCGCGGCGTCGGGGCCGCTGTTCCTCGCCGCCACCGGCACGGCCGCCCTGCACATCTCTGCGGCGCGGTCGTGCCCCGAGCAGGGTGAAGCTGGCCTGTCGGTGGCCGGTGACGCAGCTGCCACCCAGTTTGAGAACCTGCTGCCGACCGGGCAGCTCACCGGCACCGACCGCATCGTGCGGTCCGCAGCGGCACGTGCGGGGCTGCCGGCGCCGTACCTGACCGTCGGTACGACGATCAACCTCGCTCCGAGCGGTCCGAACGCGCCGCGCGCGGTCGACCTCTTCTCCCGCCCCGGCGCGCTCGATCACGTGCAGAAGCTGACGCCCGCCGGCCGGGCAGGGGTGTGGATCACCGACACCGTCGCCAGCAACGAGGGCCTGCGCCCGGGATCGACGATCAAGACCTTCGGCGGCATCCGGTTGCCGGTCGCGGGGATCTTCCGCGACCTGATCGGCCGGGGCATCGATCCGCACCTGCCGCGGTACTGGTGCAGCTGGTCCACCCAGATCGCCGGCTCCGGTGCCAATGCCGCGCCGCCGTTCTTCATTGCCGACCTCGCGACGCTGACCCGCTCGACGCCATACGTCGCGCCGTCCTGGTTCGCACCGATCGACGTCGGGCACATCACGGTGCCGCAGGCACGGACGGCGAGCGTGGCCGTCGCGTCGGTGCCGCCTGCCGTGACGACGGCGACGGGCGGCCAGGTGCGCCTCTTTGTGCACCCCGACCTCGGCGAGCTGGTCCGGCAGGCGACGCTCGTGCATTCCGGGCTGCGCGGACCGATCATTCCCATCGACATCGCGGGGGCGATCGTCGCGCTGCTGCTCGTCGGCGGTGCGGCCGGTTTCTGGGTGGTGCGGCGGGCGCCCGAGCTGCGGTTGCTCGTCTCGCGCGGGGTCGGTCCGGTCGCGCTGGCGATCAAGGCGCTGCTGGAGATCGCGCCGGCCGTGATCGTGGGCGGGCTCGCCGGCTGGGGCGGCGCGATCGTGCTGGTCCGCTCGATCGGGCCGTCGTCGATGTTCGAGCCCGGTGCGCCCGTGCGGTCGCTGGCGGCGGCCGCGGCTGCCTGCGCGGCCGGTCTGGTGCTGGTCGCCGTTATCGGAGCGGCCGCGGCGCGCGAGCCGCGCGCGGGCAGGGGGGCCGTCCGGGTGCTGGCGTGGCTGCCCTGGGAGCTCGCGCTGCTTGCGGCGGCGTTCGGCGTGTACCTGGCGGTGCACCGGCACGGTGCCGTGCACAGCGTGCACGGCACCGTGCAGGTCCATCCGACGATCCTCGCGTTCCCGCTGCTGTTGCTCGCCGGTGGCGTGCTGCTGCTATGCCGGCTCGCGGGTCTCGGCCTGCCGGCGTTGCGCCGGGCCACGACTCCGCTCGGAATCGCCGTTTACCTGGCCGTCCGCCGGATCACCGGCACGGCGGGAGTGGCCATCGCCCTCGCCGTCGGGACGGCGCTGCCGTGCGGGATTCTGGTCTACGCCGCGGCGCAGACGGCGTCGGTCGATCACAGCGTGTCGCTCAAGTTCGACACCTACCTCGGCGCGCCACATGCCCTCGGCACCTTGGCGGACCCGGACTCGACCATTCCGCTGGCCGGCCACGGGACGCAGGTCGCCGTCGTGTCCACCGACGCCTTCGTGGTGGGCGGCAACCAGATCCAGATGATCGGCGTCGACCCCGCGACGTTCGCGCGGTTCTCCTTCTCCGACCCGCAGGTCGCCGCGGCGATCCGCGGCCTCACCCCACCGGTCGACGGCGGTCCCGCTCCGGCGCTGTGGGTCAATGCGCACGGCGCGCGCGCTCCCAAAGGCGTGCGTTACGTCGACGACACGGTTCGCACCGTGCACATCGTCGGCCGCCTGGACGTCTTCCCCGGACTGCGCGACGGCTACTCGCCGATGCTCGTCGTCAACCGCCGCGCGTTCTTGCACCTGTCCCCGTTCGTGCACCGCGATCAGGAGGTGTGGACCACCGACGACCAGCTGGCAGCCGCCCGCGCAGCCCTCACCCGCCACGGCATCGCCGTGCTGTTCGAGATCTCGCCGACGACGTTCCTCGATCACACCGACCTACTACCGGTGACCTGGATCTTCTCCTACCTGCGCGTGCTGGCCGTGCTCGCCGGCCTGGTCGCGATCGCCGGCCTCGTATTCGCCCTCGCCGCGCGCACCCGGCGGCGCACGTCGTCGTACGTGCTTACGGCGCGGATGGGCATCGGCCGCGGGTCGCATCGGCGGTCGATCGTGATCGAGCTGGTCCTGGTCGTCGGCTTCGGCTGGCTGGCCGGCGCCGCCGTGGCGTTGACGGCCGCGGCCTCGATCTACCGGCGCTTCGACGTCAACTCCTCGTTCCCGCCGCCGCCGTCGCTCTCCATCCCGGTCATGACACTGGTCGCGAGCGGCGCCGGCGTCGTCGTGGTGGTCCTGCTCGCCGCCGCCGTCACCCAGTGGCTGGCCGACCGCGCGGATCCGTCGGAGGTGATGCGACTTGAGTGACACCGCCGTCCGGTCGTCGCACCAGCCACGGCACGCCCAATCGCCGGCGCGCCCGCCGAGACGGCCACAGACCCAGGGATCGGGCGGCCGCCGGCGGACATCGGGCGGCCTGCTCACGACGCCACCGTGGCGGCGGGCGCCGTTCCTGCTGGCCGGGCAGCCCGCGGTGTTCGTCGCCATCGCCGTCGCGGCCGCGATCGTCGCGACCGCGGCGGCATCCGGGCCGCTGTTCGTCGCGTCGACCCGGACGGCGGCGCTGCACGTGGCGGCCGCGAACGCCTGCCCGGAGGCGTCGATGCCGGCGCTCGACCCGTCGTCGGATCCTCTGGTCGAGTACTCGGTCCCGGCGTCGACGGTCGCGCGCCTCGATGCGGCGGTCCGGGCCGGTCTGCGCGACAATGGGCTGCCCGCGCCGTACCTCGTCGCACAGACCAACGTCGTGGCTCCCGGCATCGCCTCGGTTGAGGCGGGCGGGCTGAATCTGTTCTCCCGACCTGGCGCGCTCGCGCACGTGCAGAGACGGCAGTCCGTCGGCGGTCCCGGCGTGTGGGTGCCCGACACGTTCGCGACGCAGAAGCAGATCCGGCCGGGCGAGCAGCTCGCCACCACGTCGGGGCGGCTGCGGGTCGCGGGCATCTACCGCGACCTCGCGGGACACGGCTTCCATGCCGGCATGGTGCTGCCGCGGTACTGGTGCACCTGGACCTCGGAGATCCTACCCAGCCTGACCAGCCAGCCGCCGCCGTTCCTGATCGCCGACCTCGCCACCGTCGTCGGCGCGGCCGACCAGACGTATGTCACGTGGTACTCCCCGATCGGCACCGACCGGCTGACCGTGCCGCAGGCGCGATCGGCGCTCCGGCACGCGACGGCGGCGAACGAGCGCCCGCGTGCGGCCGCCCCTACGCAGCCACTATTCGTGCAGCCCTCGCTGCCGTCGATGGTCGCCGGCGCCGATCGCACCCGCAACGGCGTCCGCGGGCCGGTGACGGTCATCGACGTCGCCGCCGTCGTCGTCGCACTGCTCCTGCTCGCCGGGGCCGGGGTGTTCTGGACGGTCCGCCGACGCCGCGAGCTGCGGCTGCTCACCTCCCGCGGCGTCGGGCCTGCCGGGCTGGCCGCCAAGGCGGTCCTCGAGGTCGCGCCCGCGGTGGTGGTGGGGCTGGTGGGCGGCTGGTTCGCGGGCCGCGGGCTGGTGCGAGCCCTCGGCCCGGCCGCGCAGCTGGATGCCGACGCGCCGTGGCTGGCGGTGGCCACGACGGCGATCGCGGGCGCGGCCGGGCTGCTCCTCGTGGCCACGATCGGCGCCGCCGCGAGCCGCGAACACCGGCACCACGGATGGCGCCGCATCGGCATCGTGCCCTGGGAACTCCTGCTCATCGCCGCCGCCGCGCTGATCTATCGCCAGATCGTCCGCCGCGGCGCGGCGAGCACGGTGCTCGGGACCGTGCAGGTGAGCTGGCTAGCCATCGCGTTTCCGCTGTTGGGCTTCGCGGGAGCCCTGCTGCTCGTGACCCGGGTACTGCGGCTCGTATTCCCGCTGCTGCGCCGGCCGGCCACCCGGCTCGGCCCGGCCAGTTATCTCGCGGTCCGCCGGATCGCGGGGTCGCCCTTGATCGCGGTCGGCCTGGTGGTCGGGACAGCGATGCCGTGCGGCCTGCTCGTGTACGCGTCGTCGTCGACAAGCGCGATCGACCACAGCGTGCGAACGAAGTACGAGACCTTCGTCGGCGCCGACCACGCCTACATAACGCTCGCCGCCCCACCGTCCACTGTGGACACTCGAGGGCACGGCACGGACGTCAGCCTGATCAGTGTCGAGCCGCAGCTCTCCAGCGGCGAGCAGGCCACCGTGCTGGGCATCGACCCGGCCACGTTCACCCGCTTCGCCTTCGGTGGCGCGCAGCTGCGCGACGTCGTCGCCCTGCTCCGGCCCACGGCGCCGGGAGCGGCCGTGCCGGCGATCCTGGTCAACGCCGACCAGCCGGGCGCACCGACGTCGGTGACGCTGCGGAACAGTCGGCTGCCCATCCAGATCGTCGCGCGGCGCGCTGTCTTTCCCGGACTGCGGCAACCGTTCGCGCCGATGCTCGTCGTCGACCGCGCGGCGCTCGCGCGGGTGGACCCGTTCGTCAATCGGGTCGAGGAGGTGTGGACGACGAATGCGCAACGCCAGGCGTGCCTCGCCGCCGTTGGCCGCGACGACGTCGGCATCTCGGCCGAGATCAGCCCTACCTCCTTTCTCGGCCACACCGGCCTGCTGCCGATCGGCTGGATCGGCAACTACCTGCGGGCCTTGGCCGTGCTGGCCGGCGTCATCGCCGCCACCGGGCTCGTTCTCGCGCTCGGCGCGCGCACCCGCGAACGGACCGCCTCCTACGTCCTCGCGCGCCGGATGGGGCTTACGGGCCGCGTCCACCGCCGATCGCTCGCCATCGAGCTCGGGATTGTCGTCGGCGTCGGCTGGATCGCCGGTGCCGCACTGGCTATCGCCGACGCCGCCCTCGTCGACGGCCGGCTCGACGTCAACGCCGACTTCCCTCCCGCGCCCTCGCTGGTCACCCCCGTTATCACGCTTGGGGCCAGTGCGATGGCCGTCGCCGTCGTCATCGCAGTGGCCGCGTGGATCACCCAACGGGTGGCGGATCGGGCCAACCCGGCCGACGTGATGCGACTGGAATAGGCTGGCGGATATGGACTTCACAAACCTCGGACGCACCGGTCTATCCGTCAGCCGTCTGGTGCTCGGCACGATGAACTTCGGTTCGCACACCGGCGAGGACGATTCGCACGCGATCATGGACCGCGCACACGAGCACGGCATCAACTTCTTCGACACCGCGAATCGTTACGGCGGTGGTCCGGGGCACTGGGGCGACACCGAGGCGATCATCGGCCGCTGGTTCGCCCAGGGAGGCGAGCGGCGCGAACGCACCGTGCTCGCCACCAAGCTCTACGGCGTCATGGACGAGTGGCCGAACTACGGCAAGCTCTCGGCCGTCAACATCCGGCGCGCCTGCGACGAGTCGCTGCGCCGCCTGCAGACCGACCACATCGACCTCTACCAGATGCACCACATCGACCGTGATACGCCGTGGGACGAGATCTGGCAGGCGATGGAGGTGCTGACGACGCAGGGCAAGATCCTCTACGTCGGGTCGTCGAACTTCGCCGGCTGGAACATCGCCCAGGCGAACGAGATCGCGAGCTCGCGCCACTACCTCGGCCTGGTCAGCGAGCAGTCGATCTACAACCTGCTGACCCGCGAGATTGAGCTGGAGGTGCTGCCCGCCTGCATGGAGTTCGGCCTCGGCCTCATCGCATGGAGCCCGCTGCACGGTGGCCTGCTCGGCGGCGTCCTCGCCAAGGAACGCACCGACGGTGCCCGCCGTCGCGAGGGCAGGGCCAAGGAGACGCTGCGCAAGAACCGCAAGCGGATCGCGGCGTACGAGGGGCTCGCCGAGTCGCTCGGCGAGGCGCCCGCAGCGGTCGGGCTGGCCTGGTTGCTCGCGCGGCCGGGCGTCACCGGCCCGATCATCGGGCCGCGCACCGCCGAGCAGTTGGAGGACTCCGTGCGCGCGGTCGAGCTGACTCTCGACGACGAAACCCTCGATGCGCTGGACGAGATCTTCCCCGGCTACCAGCCCGCGCCGGAGCACTACGCCTGGTAGGAGCCGGCGCCGGCCGCAGGGGCCCGGGTGGCCCACCCTCGCCGAGATCGCAGTTGACCACCTGGTCCACGGCGTGTCGCGGTGGTGAACCGCGATCTCGGCGGTGCCCGGTCACCACCGGGCCGACCGCGCCGAAGCGCCGGACTGCGATGAGCCGGCGTCGAGGCGCCACCGCGCGACCGGCTCGTACCACGGCTTGGGTCCCAGGTGGCTACGAAAGAGCGTCATCGTCCGGATCTCGAACGGCGCGCCGGTGTAACCGGACAGCGGATCGACGACGCCGCGAGAGGCCCCATCGCCGGCGCGCCAGCGGCCGAGGGTGAGGTGCGGGGTGAACCGCCGGCGGTCCACCCGGATCCGGGTGGCGGCCGCCGCCGATTGGACGGCGGCGGCCAGCGTGAGCAACGCCCCGACGTCGCCGTCGACGCCGGCCCAGAGCACCCGCGGAGTCGACCGGGCGGGGAAGGTGCCGGCCGTGGCGAGCCGCAATGTCAGCGGTGGGGACCCCGCCGCCACGGCCGCGATCCGCGGTTCGAGCCTGCTGCGGCGGGCGTCGTCCACCTCGCCGAGAAAGGCCAGCGTGATGTGCCAGCGCTCGGGCGGGATCAGCCGCGGCGCGTCGTCGCGGCCGGCGACCGCGGCGAGCAGTTCTTGCTGGTATCGCTGCACTTCCCCCGCCGGCAGGATGACGGCGACGAACAGGCGCACGCTATCGTGCGCGGACGGCGAGACCGGCGTTCTCCAGGCAGGCCTCGACGCGCAGCCGTTCGATGTCGCGCTGCCAGCCGGGCGGCACCGCCCTGATCGCCTCGGTGATCTCCAGCGCGCGGCAGGCCTGCACGAGCACGTCGTCGTAAGCGAGTTCCAGGCCGCGGGAGCGCGCGAACGTGGTGTCCGACGAGCGCGACCCGGCCTGGTCGGCGAGCCGCCGCAAGTCGCGGGCGATGGCTGCCAGCGGGCGCCCGGTCGGTTCCGGCGGACGACGGTGGCCGAAGCGGACACGGACGCGCTCGGCGATCTCGTCGGCATGGCCCGTGGTCCAGAACAAGACGCCGAAGATCGCGGGCAGGGCGAAGATCACCACGAGGTACAGCAGCAGGTTGAGCGCCGTGTCGCTCATGCAATGACGGTAGGAGCCCCCGGCCGATTCGGCAATTGTCTCCGAACGCGTGGATCGACGTCACCACTGGCGCGGCAGCCGGAACGGCGCGGGATGGGCGAGGCTCGATTCGTCGGGGATGAGCAGGTGCAGGTGCGGCAGCGGCGACGGCCGTGGCTCGACGGTGATGCCCTCCCGGCGAGCCAGCGCGAGCCCGAGGACGACGGCGGCGCCCATGGATGCCAGCCCACCGAGCGCGATGCTCGCGCGCGGGCTGGTCGCCTGGGCGAGCCAGCCGATGAAAAACGAGCCGAAGGGGGCGCCGCCCATGAACGCGAGCAGGTACAGGGCCATCACCCGGCCGCGCATCCGCGGCCCGGCACCGATCTGCATGCTGGAGTTGGCGGCCGTCGTGAAGAGCAGCGCCGCCAGACCGGTGGGCATCAGGACGATCGCGAACAGCAGGTATGTCGGCATCAGCGCCGACGTCGTCTCGAGCAGGCCGAACGCGAACGCCGCGCCGAGCAGCAGGCGCAGCCGCGGGCGGACGCTGCGCCGGCTCGACACGAGCGCACCGCCGAGCGAACCGACCGCGATCGCCGTCGAGAGCAGCCCGTAGGACTCCGCCCCGGTGTGGAACGTGCTCTTCGCCATCAGCGCGATCGTGATCTGGAAGTTCAAACCGAGCGTGGCGACGACGAAGACGAGCAGCAGCGGCAACATCAGGTCGCGCCGGCTGCGCACGTAGGCCAAACCCTCCCGCAGCTGGCCGCTGGCCCGGGGCAGCGGCCGGGCCTTGTGCAACTCCGATTCCCGCATCAACGCCAGGCTGCTGATCACCGCGAGATAGGACGCGCCGTTGATCAGGAAGACCTGACCCGTGCCGACGGTGCTGATCAGCAGGCCGGCGACGGCCGGGCCGACGATGCGGGCGGAGTTGAAGATCGCGGAGTTGAGGCTGACGGCGTTGCCGACGTCCGCGCGTCCGACCATCTCGACGGCGAACGACTGCCGGGTCGGGTTGTCGACGACGGTGACCAGCCCGAGTGCTGCGGCCAGCACGAACACGTGCCAGATCTGCACCGCACCCGTCAGGTCGAGCACTCCGAGGGTCAGGGCGGTGAGACCGGCGCAGAGCTGGGTGCCCATCAGCAGCCTGCGCTTGTCGTAGCGGTCGGCAACCACGCCGCCCCAGAGCCCCAACGCCAGGGTCGGGACGAACTGCAACGCGGTGACGATGCCGAGCGCCGTACCGCTGTTGTGCGAGAGGTTCAGGACCAGCCAGTCCTGGGCGACTCGCTGCATCCAGCTGCCGGTGTTGGAGACCACCTGTCCGGCGGCGAACAGCCGGTAGTTGTGAGTGTGCAGCGACCGGAACATGCCGCCCGTGCCGCTGGTATGGGTGACGCCGGGCGGTGCGGCGTCGGTCAGGACTCGACGATCCGGTTGATCACCTCGACCGCTGCTCGCAGCGTCTGCCTGTCCTGCTCTGGAATTCCCTGGATCCTCTGGCACAACCACGCCTCGCGGGCGCGCACCTCCTCGTCGACAATCTTTGTGCCGACGTCGGTGAGCTCGACGATCGCCTGCCTCCGGTCGTGCGGATGGGCCCGGCGGGTTACCAAACCGCGTTCCTCGAGCGCTGCCAAGACCCGCGTCATCGAGGGTGGCTGCACCTTCTCGTGCGCTGCGAGCGCCCCTGGCGACATCCGACCGTGGTGGCGGAGCGTCGACAGGGCGGCGACCTGGGTGAGCGTGACCGACGTATCGGCACGTTGTGACCGCAGACGGCGGTTCAGCCGGACGACCGAGAGGCGCAACGCCCCCGCCAGTCCGCCGGACGTTCGCGTCTCGGCCCTGGTCATATAGTTAGCATACCTTACGAACCGACAGGTGTCAGCCGATGCCGAGCCACGCCCTGATCGGATGCAGCGCGAAGTAGGCGAGGAAGAGCACTGCGACGATCCACAGCAGCGGGTGCACGTCCTTCGCCCCGCCGCGCACGACACGCAAGAAGACGTAGCTGACGACGCCGGCGCCGATGCCGTTGGTGATCGAGTAGGTGAACGGCATCAGCACGATGGTGAGCAACGCGGGGATCGCAACGGAGATGTCGGAGAAGTCAAGCCTGCTGATCTGGCGGAACATCAGCGCCCCGACGACGACCAGCGCAGGGGTCGCCGCCTCCGCGGGTACCACGGTGACCAGTGGCGTAAAGAACATCGCCACGACGAACAGGCCGCCGGTGAGCACGCTCGCGAGGCCGGTGCGGGCACCGTCGCCGACACCCGAGGCGGACTCGACGTACGCGGTCGCCGACGAGGCACTCGCGGTGCCGCCCGCTACCGCGGCGAGCGAGTCGACGACCAGCACCCGCCCGAGACCGGGCAGCTCGCCCTTCTCGTCCAGCAGTCCCCCGCCGGCCGCGACACCGACCACCGTGCCGATCGTGTCGAAGAAGTCCGAGAGCACCAGCGTGAAGATCAGCAGTACCGCGGTCAGCGCGCCCACACGGCCGAAACCGCCGGTCAGCGAGAAGTGCCCTACCAGCGAGAGATCGGGCGTCCCGACGACCTTGTGCGGCCACCTCGGGACGTTCAGCTGCCAGCCGCTCGGATTCTTCGCACCCGCCGCGCCGGCGTGCACGATCGACTCCACGACGATCGCGAGCACGGTCGTGGAGATGATGCCGATCAGGATCGCGCCGCGGACCTTGCGCGCCATCAGGCCCGCCATCAGCAGCAGTCCGACGACGAACACGGCCGTCGGCCAACCGGCCAGCGTGCCGGTTGCGCCGAGTTGCACAGGCACCGTGGTGTTGCTGGCGTCGGGGATCCGACGCACGATCCCGGCGTCGACGAGTCCAATGACCGAAATGAACAACCCGATGCCGACGCCGATCGCGATGCGCAGCTCGGCCGGGATCGCCCGCAGGATCGCCTTTCGCAGTCCGGTGGCGACGAAGAACGTGATGACGATGCCTTCCCAGACGACCAGGCCCATCGCCTCGGGCCAGGTCATCTGCGAGGCGATGCTGAAGGCGACGAACGCATTGAGCCCCAGCCCGGTCGCGATCGCGAAGGGGTAGCGCCCGACGACCCCCATCGCGATCGTCATGACCGCGGCCACGAGCGCCGTCACGGCGGCCACCCGACCGATGCCGAGCATCTTGTGTTCGATGCCGTCGCCCTGCGTTCCGATGATCAGCGGATTGAGCACGACGATGTAGGCCATCGTGAAGAACGTGACCAGACCGCCGCGGAGCTCGGTGCGCACGGTCGAGCCGCGTGCGCTGATCCGGAAGTAGCGGTCGAGCCGGGTCGCGCCCTCGGGCCCGCCCATGGACGGCGACGGCGTCGGCGATGTCGTGGTCGCCGTCATGCGTTCATCCGCACCTCTCGTGTAGTGCCACCGGGACCCGTGCGGCCGGGCCTCACGGGTAGCCTGCCGCATGTGCCGCCCATCACGCGACCGTCCCCGCCGCCCTTGCAGGTGGACATCACGCACGTGATCGGGGCGGGCGTGCTCTGCTGGCTGGCGGCGCTCGTCGTCGTCGCGCTCGTCCACCCCGGCCGGCACGGATTGTGGGTCTGGACCTGTGTCGCGGGCGCCGTGCTCGGCGCCCTGGGGTTCGTCGTGATGCGGGTGCAGCGCCGGTCCGCCCGCCGGCGGTGAACCCCCGCCGAGCGCGGACGGCCCGCCGCTGACCGGGGACGGACCGCGACTGCCGCGCCCAGCCAGTTGTTGATCATGCGCTTTCGGGACGCGACACGCCGTTTTGGCGCCCCGAAAGCGCATGATCAACAGTCGGGGAGGGGCCGATCGCGGCTCTCGGCCGGCCGGGGCAGACCGGCGCTGGTTCAGCCGATCGCGTCCTCCGCAGCGAGCCGTGCATCCTCGGGAGCGGCGAGCGCCTCCGCGCAGCCAGCCCGCATCGACCATCGCCCGAGCCGCCAGGCCAGCGCCCGGCCGAGGCCGTCCGGACCGGCATCGGCGTCCACCCGGTCGAGTTCGCCGTCGGGCCACCACGGCACGGGCACGCCATCGACCGTGAGCCCGGCCTGCACCACAACCGACGCCGACGGCGGGACGGCGTCACAGCGGGCCGCGGCTCGAAAGACGCCCGGCAGGTCGGCCCAGGCGCGCGGTGTGCCCGGGTCGAGCGCCACAACCGCGCCACTGGCGCGCACGCACGCCGAAGCGAGCGGCACGCCGAGTAACGCCGCCACCGCATCGGCCGATCCGCCTGCGGGCACGGCAGACCCGTCGACCAGGGGTAGCAGGTACGGCGCATCCACGACGACGGCAGCCGACCGGTCCACGACCCTCGTCGGCCCTACCCGCAGTCGAGCGGGCGGGTCCACTTCGACGCCGTCCAGGCCGGCCGCGAGCCGTGCGTAGACGTCGACGAGCACGAGCTCGGACACCCCCCGCCGCGGATCGCCCAGCCGGGCGAGCAAGTCGATGGCCGCGTCGACGTCGGCGACGACGTCGTCGAGCCCGCGCAGCACACCCACCAGTTCCGCGATGCCGGCGTCGACCTCGGCGACGTCGTAGAGGCCGGCCAGATCGTCGGTCCCCGGCGTGCGCAGCCGGTCCGGGCGCCGGCCGTCGATCACCGGATGCGTCGCGAGCCACCACCGTGTATAGGAGGGCACATCGTGCCGCCGTCCGCCGAGGACGACCGCTGCCGGCCGGTCCACGGCGTCGCGCACTTCGCCGGCCGCGATCATCGCCAGCGCTTCGGGCCAGGCGTCGTCGCGGACCAGCTCGAGATCCCGGACAGCCACGAACTCGGCGACGATCGGCGGTTCATCGTTGGGTGGCAGCCGGTCATAGACGGCGTCGCACCACGCCGCGACGTCGTCAAGGTCGTCGTCGATCTCCTCCAACGCGACGTCGGCCCGGTGTACCGTCGCGAAGCCGTCGAGCACCCCGATCGCAGCCAGCACAGCGTTTCCATGCCTTTCCACGAACGCCGGATCGGGCCGGCCGAACGGCGAGTCCGCCGATACGACGGCCGCCAGCGCTCCGCCGGGCAGCAGCATCTCACCGGCCGGACTCCACTCGCCGTCCTCGCCGGGCAACGCGAGATCGGCAAGGTAGGGATGCTCGCCAGCGTCGGTGCCAGCCGCGGCCACCAGGGCAAGCGCCGCCGCGGCGATCGGGGCGGGATCCTCGGCGTCGTACGACGTCGCGACCGCGGCCCGAACCCGGTCGTCGGAGAGCAGCGATCGCGCCGTCGCGGGCCGGGCGCCGAGCCGCTCCAGCAGCGGATGCACGCAGTCGGGGTGGGCCATCCGCACACCCAGCGCGCCGAGGTCCACGGCCACGCCGCCGACGGGCTGCAGAACGCCGGCGGCCAGGCCGTCGGCAGGCAGTAACACGCCTGCGACGTCGCGGACCAGCCCGCCGTCGGCCAGCGGGACCGGGAGGCCGGCCAGCTCGGCGAGCGCGGCTGTGCCGGCGAGCGCGGCGTACAAGTCGTGCCACCACGACGGCGATCTGTCCACAGTGGACACGAGGTCGACGACGTCGGGCACAGACAGGCGCCGGACGCCGAGCGGGTCGAGCCGGTCGGCCAGCTCACGCCCGCACCACATCGCGGGCAGCAGGCCGTCGACGACGTCAGCGAGCGCGCGCACCAGGGCGGGCGGCGCCGCATCGACGACCACGGCACGGTCCGGCCGCACCCGTTCGGGCGGGTCCGGCGCTGCCAGCGGCATCAGGTCGGCGCGGCGCAACGCCGCGAGCGCAGAGCGGGTCAATGCCGCATCGAGCGGCGCGGCCGCCAGGGTCGGGCGCGGCACCAGGGCGAGCACCGACGGCACGGGCGGCAGGCCGACGACGAGGTCGGCGTAGGCCGATGCCGCCTGCTCGGTCAGGTAGTCCGCCAGCGGGCCCGGCGCGACGTGCCGCCGGTCGGGATCGAGCGGGTACGTCGCCACCAGCCGGGCGGGCAGCGAGATCGACTCGTCGCTCGGCGTCGGCGCGTGCAGCACGCCCGCGCCGGGCGGCGGAAGCGGCTCGCCGTCGCCGCCGAGCGGCACCGCCCAGGACAGCTGCCAGGTCGTCACGCGCTCCTCGACCGGGCGCCCGGCGGCCAGGATCGCCGGCACGCTGCCCGCGGCGGTCTGCACCCGCCACCGAGTCCGCCGGCCGGCATCGACGATGGTGACGTCCGGACCGCCGATCTCGCGCCGGAGCACCCTGCCGTCGATGTCGATCTGCTCCAGCGCGGGAAGTCCGAGCAGCAGCGTCGCGTCCACGTCGTCGAGCAATCGGCGCACGAGCTCGGCCGCGCCGGGCAGCAGCGGCAGCCGCACCACGGTGTCGAATCCGTCCATCACGGCGTCGGCCGCGGCGTCGTCGGGCCACGGCAGCCGCAGCACGGGAACGCGGCCGTCGCGGCGGCGCAACTCCTCGGTGAGTCCCGGCAGCGCCTGCACCTCCTCGCGGGTGGCGGCGGCCGAGAACCGCACGCCGCCGGTGCCGGAGCAGATCGAGGGAGCATCGGTGACGGCGAGGACCGCGGCGAATCCGACGCCGTACCGCCCGGCCGTGGTGCCGTCACGTTTGGCCGATGCTCGTAGCGTGGCCAGTGCCTCGACGCCGGCGGCATCCAGCGGCGCCCCGACGTTGGCCGCCAGTAGTTCCCGCTCGGTCACGGTGATGCGCAGCCGGCCGGTCCGGCCCGCCGCCAGTGCGGCGTCGGCAGCGTTCTGCGCCAGTTCGACGACCAGCCGGTCGCGGTAACCGCCGAGCGCGTAGTCCTCCTCGGCGTTCGCATCCTCGCGGAACCGCGCCGCCGACGCCGCCCAAGCGGACAGGACCCGACGCCGAATCTCCCTGGTGTGAAAGGGATCCAGCGACGAGTCAGCTGTGCCCGAGATCGGCATCCTCGCTGCTGTCGCCGTCATCGGGCGGATCGAGCTCGAACGTCGCGTCGTCGTAGACGACATCCGGTCGGGCCGAGATCGGCGTGGCCTCGACGAGCGCCTCGGAGTGCGCACCGCATCCGAACGCCGTCGCGACGACGCGGCCGTCCGACGGCGCGAACTCGTTGCCGCACACGCCGAACGCCGCCCGCAGGGCGCCCGCGACCGGCAGGTAGAACCCGCAGCTGCCGCAGTGCGCCGGAGCGTGTGCCGCCATGGCCGTTTGCGGGCCGGTCTCGCCGGACCACCAGCGATCGGCGGTGTCGTCGCGGCCGACTACCGACATCACCCGCTCGCGTCCCAGACCGATCTCGGTCGCGACCTCCTCGACCATCGAGTCGGTGGACTGGACGTAGGCCGGCACCAACCGCTCGTCATCCGGCGCGGTCGGCAGCAGGTCGCCGACACCGAGGTCACCGGGTTGCAGACGCTCACTCCACGGCAGCCATTCCGGCGGGCGCAGGGCATCCGGCCCCGGCAGCAGCACCACCTCGTCGACCGTCACCGCCTTCGACCGGCTCGCGCGGGTGACGGTGACCGCCCACCGCCAGCCCCGGTAGCCGGGCACGGCACTGTCGAACAGGTGCGTTGCCAGCCGCTGGTCGTCGGCCTCGACGCCGAGGTGCTCGCCCACAGCGCCACCGGCCTCGGCTTCCGCCGCGGCCCGGGCCGGCTCGACGGCCGCCGCGCACGCTGCGTCGACAGCGGACAGCACCCGGACCGGCATGGAAGGTACGGAGGTCACCTGACCATGATGGCCCACTCGCCGCGGCGCCGCGACCGAGAGCCACCGACAGCCCGCCGGTATGAACGTCGGGGGGACGGGAGCAGCCGCGGCTCGCCCCCTGCCGACTCTGTTGATCATGCACTTTCGGGACGCGACACGCCGTTTTTCCGTCCCGAAAGCGCATGATCAACAACGGCCGGACAGCGCCACGCTGCCGCGGCGGTCGCTGTCGGTGGGGCAGGATGGAATGCGTGACCCTGCCCGGCTTCCCCGACTCCTCACGGCGTTCCCGGCGTCGCGACGGCGAGGCCGCCGGACCACCGCCTTCCAACGACTCGGATCGCACCCGACGGATATCGAACCAACTCCCGCGGGTCGGCGGCCACTCCACAGGTCGCGCGTCGTCGTCGAGCGGGACGACGCGGCGGCGGGACGGCCGGGCGGATCCTGGGCACGGTGAGACGACGCCGCCGCGCGCCGGCTCGGCCAGCCAGAAGGTCACCGTCTCGCGGGTCGCGGCCAGGCGGATGGGCCAGTTCTCACGCGGCACGGTGCGAGCGATCAACAATGCCAGCCGGGCGGACGGGGCGTCGGTCTCCGGCCTCACCCGGCTGATCTGGCTCAACGTCGTCCAGACCGGCGGCGACGGCATGATCGCGGTGGCGCTCGCGAACACGATCTTCTTCTCCGCGGCCACCAACCAGCAGCGCAGCAACGTCGCGCTGTATCTGATCATCACGATGGCGCCGTTCGCCGTCGTCGCGCCGGTGATCGGGCCACTGCTCGACCGGCTACAGCGCGGCCGGCGGTATGCGCTGGCGGGAACCATGACGGGGCGCGGTGTGCTCGCTTGGGTGATGGCGGCGAACTTCCACAACCTCGGGCTCTATCCGGCGGTGTTCGGCTTTCTGGTGTTGTCCAAGGCGTTCAACGTTCTCAAGGGCGCCTGCGTCCCGCGGGTGCTGCCCGACGGGATGACCCTGGTAAGCGCCAACGCGCGGATGTCGATCTTCGGCCTGGCCGGTGGTATCGCGTTCGGCGCGGTGGCCGCCGGCATCTCGAAGCTCTCGATCGGCTGGTCGCTGCGGGTCACGACGCTGGCGTTCCTGTTCGCCGCGGTGCTCGCCCTGCGGCTGCCGGCGCATGTCGACAGCTCGGCGGGTGAGGTGCAGGCGACGGTGGTCCGCTCGGCTACCAGCACCGGCGGCAGGGGCAGCCGTGCGCTCCCCCGGCATGTGGTGACCGCGCTGCGCGGCTCCGGGGCGCTACGGCTGCTGTCCGGGTTCCTCACCCTGTTCCTCGCGTTCCTGGTCCAGCACGACTACCACGGCGCGGACGCCGTCGTCGCGCTCGGTGCTGTCGCGGCCGCCGCCGGTGGCGGGAGTTTCCTCGGCACGGCCGCGGGGGCACGGCTGCGGCTCGGCCGGCCCGACGTCATCGTGCTGTGCTGCGTCGGGGCCGCGGCGGCGGCCTGCGTCGTCGCGGCGCTCGCCTACTCGATCGGCATTGCCGTCGCGACCGCCCTGGTGGCCGGCATCGCGAACAACCTGGGCAAGCTCTCGCTCGACGCGATCATCCAGCGCGAGGTGCCCGATCGGCTGCGCTCCTCGGCCTTCGGCCGGTCCGAGACCCTGCTGCAACTGGCCTGGGTGCTCGGCGGCGCGCTCGGGATCTCGCTGCCGCTCGACGGACGGATCGGATTCGCCGTCGGCGCGGCCGTGCTGCTCGCAGCGCTCGCGGTCACGGTGCTCGCCAGCCGCGCGACCCAGGCGTCGCGGGCCGACGACGCCGCGCGCTCGATCCCGGACGGTCCCTGGCCGGCCCAACGCCAGGACTAGTGGCAGCTCAGGCGTCCAGATCGTTCGCTACGGCGCGCAGCACGGCGGCGACCTTGTGGGAATCGGAGCGATCTGGATAACGCCCGCGCCGCAGGGCGTTCGAAACGTCGTCCAGGAGCTTGATCAGGTCCTCGACGAGGACGGTCATCTCGTCCGGTTTCATCCGCTGGGCCTGCGCCACGGACGGCAGCTGCTCCAGGACGTGGACCGATAGCGCCTGCTCGCCACGCCGCCCGGCCGCAACGCCGAACTCCACTCGCTGGCCGGCCTTCAACTCGGTGACGCCGGCGGGCAACGCGTCGCGGTGCACGAACACGTCGCCGCCGTCCTCGCGGGAGAGGAAGCCGAAACCCTTCTCGGCGCTGAACCATTTCACCTTGCCGGTTGGCACGTCGCCCTCGCTTGCATTCATGGTGGGGTTTGTCAGCACGTCGTGCGCCCGACCGAATCGAACCCCGAGGCTAGCGGTTCACCGGCGCTCGCGCTCGTTCGATTCTGCGAACCGCTGCGCCGCCGACGACGAGGCTCTTATGGTGAAGGGAACGTGAGGGGCATCCGGCTGCGTCGGACCCCGTGAGACCTGACCCCCCGGCAACCGCCCGACGACGACGGAGCGATCCTGGTGAACGATTATCCGAACCGACCCGGCGAGTGGTCCGGGGACGGCCAAGAGCCGGGCAGCGGCCAACCCTACGGCCAGCCCAGCGGTCAGCCCTACGGCCAGCCCTGGGCCCAACAGCCGGACCAGCAATCCTGGTCCGGGGGATACACCGGTCCGCCGTCGTGGGACCCCTCGGCCGGATCCCAGCCCGGCTGGCAACCGCCGCCGGGCCCGCCGCAGGGCTGGCAGGTCACCGGTTATCCGCCGCCGCCGAGCCGTCCGCCTCGGCGTGGGCTGGTCATCGGAGCGATCGCCGTGGTCGCTGCCCTCGCCATCTCCGGCGGCACGTACGCCGTCGTGGCCGCCAAGAAGGGTTCGCCGGCCGCGAACAACGCCGCGCTGAAGCATCTCCCTGCCGACACCATCGCCGTCGCCGCGGCCAATCTCGATCCGGGATCCGAGGAGACCGTCGCCGCGCTGAAATACCTGCGTAAGTTCCCGTCGATCGCCTCCCGTAGCTCCGGCGACTCGCTGACCGATGGTGTGCTGCGTCCGCTGATCGACCGCTCGCCGGGCGTCGACTTCGACCGCGACATCAAGCCGTGGCTCGGCAAGCACGCGGCGATCGCGGCGGACCCGCAGGGCGGCTCGATCCGGCCGGTGCTCGTCGTCGAGGTCACCGACGAGACCAAGGCCAAGGCGACGCTCGAGAAGGACGCGAAGAAGGGCGACGTCGGGTACATCGTCAAGGACGGCTGGGCAACGATCAGCGACGCGCAACGGCACGCCCAGACCGCGTTCGACGACGCCGCGAAATCCAACCTGTCCGGCGCGTTCAGCACGGCCACCCGGAAGCTGCCAGCTGACGCCGTGATCACTTCCATGATCAAGGTGAGGTCGGCGATCCAGTGGGCGCAGCGGACGTCGCCCGACGAGCTGAACATCTCCGCCGGCGACCTGGCGAAGGTTCCGACGACGCTGGTCGCATCGCTGCGCTTCGGCGATTCCGCCGCAGACGTGCAGATGCGTGCATCCGGTGGTGCGAAGACGACGGGCCCGAGCGTCGGCAACGACGTTGCAGCGTTGCCGGCCGATTCCTCCGTCGCCGTCGGCGTCACCGGTCTTGATGTCGCCGTGCGGAAGGCATCGAAGGTCCTGGGCAAGATGCGCCCGGGCCTGGTGCCGCTGCCTCCGTTCGGGATTCCGGGCCTGCCATCGGAGGTTCTGCCGACGGACCAACGAAGGCTGTTGCCGGCGCTGCGTCAGCTGCCCACTGTGGTCGGATCAAAGACCGTGTTCGCCGCGGACGGTTCGGCGAAGTCCTTCGGCATGGTTGCCACCACCGATCCGGCCAGGGCGGCCGGGGCGGCGAGGGAGATCGCCGCAGCGCTTGATATTCGCCGGCTGGCGATCAGGCAGACGTCCACCGGCATCGTCGTGGCCACGTCCGCCGCCTACGCCTCGACACTCGCCAATCCCTCGGGCGCGGGCACGCTCGGATCGCAGTCGCAGTTCAAGGCGGCGGTGGGCGACACGGATCGTTCCACCTTCGTCGCCTACGTCGACGTGCACCGGCTGGCCGCCCGCTCCGACCGCGGCAACGATCCCGACGCCCGTGCACTGAAGGCGATCGGCGTGAACGCGTCCTCCGACGGTGGTGACACCGTCCTGCACCTGCGCGTCGTCACCTCCTGACCCGGGGAGCACGGGAGCGCTCAGGCAGGTGGCAGGTTCGGCCGATCCTGCGGGCCGGGGTGCTCGTAGCCGAGCGTCTCGACGGGCAGCGGGAACGTGATGGGAGCACCGAACGGCGAGAGCGCTCCCTGCAGGTCGGCGGCAAACTCCGACACCGATGCCTGACCGGGCCAGGTCGGGTCGACCCGCGGCGGCGTAGGGGGCTGCTGATCGTCAACGCTCACGGGACAAGTGTGGCACGGTGGAGACGATGAGCACGACCCGCTCGAGCTCGCTCACCGACTGGCTCCGGGCCCGTTCCGACGACGACCTCGCGGCCCTGTTCCGCGTGCGGCCCGACATCGCCGTACCCGCGCCGCCGGATCTCGGTGTGACGGCGAGCCGGCTCGCGGTCCGGGTCTCGATCCAGCGGGCGCTCGACGGTCTGGACGCCCGCACCCTCGCCGTCGTCGACGCTCTGGTGCTGCTCGACGCGCCGACGTCGGCGCACGACGTCGAGCGGATGATCGGAGCCGGCGTCACGGCCGAGCAGGTGTCGGCTGCGCTGGAGCGGCTCCGCTCGCTGGCCGTGGTGTGGGGCGACGACGACGAGGTCCACATCGTCGGCCAGGCACGCGAGGCGGTCGGCGGCTCTCCCGCCGGTCTCGGCCGGCCGGTCACGAAGTGTCTCGCCGGGCACACCGACGTCGAGATCGCTCCGCTGCTGCGCGCGGTCGGTCTGCCCCGGCTGTCCCAACCGGTCGCGGCGGCCAAGGTCGCCGAGGTCTACAGGGACCACGACCGCATCCGGGCCCTCGTCGCGGGGTGCGACGAGGGCGAACGCGACATCCTGCACCAGCTCGCCGCGGGGCCACCGCTCGGATCGCTGCGGCACGCCCGGCGGACACCGGATGCCGCCGATCCGAGCCCGGTGCGCAGGCTGCTCGGCCGCGGATTGCTGGTCGCGATCGACAACGAGACGGTCGAGCTGCCGCGCGAGGTCGGCCTGGCCCTGCGGGGGGAGACACCCCTCGGCGACGTCGCCGTCGAACCGCCCGATGTCGTCACGACCGACATCGGGCCGTCCATTGTGGACTCCACCGGCGTCGGCCAGGTGCTGGCGGCGCTGCGCGCCCTAGCGCTGCTCCTCGACGCATGCGCAGCCGCTGCGCCGCGCCAGCTCCGGCAGGGCGGCGTCGGCGTGCGCGACCTGCGCCGCCTCGCGCGCGGCGCCGACACGGATGACGGCACCGCCGCGCTCCTGCTCGAGGTGGCGACGGCGGCCGGGCTGCTCACGGTCGATCAGCGGGGTTCGGGCGTCGATCGTGAGTGGGTGCCGACGGTGGATTACGACCGCTGGGCCGAGTCGCCCGTGGCCGCCCGCTGGGTCGCGATCGCGGACGCGTGGCTCGCCATGGCGCGGGTGCCGAGCCTCGTCGGCGAGCGCGACGACCGGGACCGCCCGGCCGCGGCGCTGTCCGTGGACGTCCAGCGCACCAGCGCACCGGCACTGCGCCGTCGCATCCTCGACGCCGTCGCCGAGCTGCCGGTCGGGACGACGGCGTCCAACGACGACCTCGCCGCGCGGCTGGCCTGGCGTGCACCGCGCGCAGCCGGCCCGTGGCACGACCGGCTGGTGCGCGACATCCGCGCGGAGGCGGAGACGCTGGGCGTCACCGGTCGCGGTGCGCTCACGTCCTACGGCCGGGCGCTGCTCGATGCAGCGGACCCGACCGACCGGCTCGCCGGCGTTCTCCCGGCACCGATCGACCACGTGCTGATTCAGGCCGATCTCACCGTCGTCGCCCCCGGACCGCTCGAGCCCGAGCTCGAGCGCGCGATCGGCCTGGTGGCCGACGTCGAATCCTCCGGGGGCGCAACGGTTTACCGGCTGACGTCGTCGACGATCCGGCGCGCACTGGACGCCGGGCGCACCGCGGCCGAGCTGCACGAGCTGTTCGCGGCCCGGTCGCGGACACCAGTACCGCAGGCGCTCACCTACCTCATCGACGACGTCGGCCGCCGGCATGGCGCCCTGCGTGCCGGCACCGCCACCGCGTACCTGCGCAGCGACGACGAAGCGCTGCTCGGTCAGGTCGTCGCCGACCGCCGGCTGCAGCACCTGAGGCTGCGCCGGATCGCGCCGACCGTCGCGCTGTCCCGTGCCCCGGTCGCCGACGTACTGACCGGCCTGCGGGAGCAGGGATACGCACCCACGGCGGAGTCGGCCGAAGGCACCAGGCTCTCGGGAACCACCGCCGCCCGGCGGGCCAAACGGCTGCCCCGACCGGTCCAGGTCAGCAGCAACGGCGCGCCGACCGACGACCAGCTGATGGCGCTGGTGCATGCCGTGCGGGCCGGCGACGACGCCGTCCGGCGGGTCCGGCATGCGCAGTCGGTGACCGGCGTGCCCGGCGTCACAACGGCGTCGACGCTCGCGCTGCTCAGCGCGGCAAGCCGTGAGGGTCGGCCGGTCTGGCTCGGCTACGTCAACGCGCAGGGGGCGGCCAGCCAGCGCATCGTCGAGCCGATCTCGGTCAGCGGCGGCTACCTGCACGGCTTCGATCACCGCCGCCAGGAGACCCGAACCTTCGCGCTGCACCGGATCACCTCGGTCGCCCTGCTCGGCGACGAGGATTCTCTTTTCGCTGACTGAGTAGAGATCGACGTGTTTGCCGGCCGCGGGACGTCGATCTGTACTCAGTCAGCGGGGACGGTGGGCGGCGACGGCGGCCAGTACCTGGGTCGCGATCACGTCGGGGCGGCGGTAGATGTCGCTGGCCGTATAGCGGAGCACAACAAAACCGGCGTTCACCAGCCTGTTCTGGCGGCGGGCGTCGGCCGCGAACACATCGGGCTCGCGGTGGATCGAGCCGTCGCACTCGACGACGACCGACCCGACCCGCAGGTCGGGACGCAGCCACTCGCCTCCGACCCGGATCGGTGCGTTCACGGCCGGTGTGAGGCCGGCATCGCGCAGAATGACCCGCAGCCGCGACTCCATCGGGGTCTCCGCCCGTCGGTCGGCCAGCTCGATCGCGGCCGCGGCACGTCGTACCCCACGCCATCCCGGCCGCGCCGCCAGGTAGCGCCCGAGCGCGGCCGTCGACAGGCCGACGCGCAGCAGGGCGTCCAGGCACACCACCGCCTCAACGCGGCGCTCCAGCCGGGCCAGATCGAACGCGGTGCGCACGAGTGTCGTCGTCCGAACCCCGTCGATCATGCAGATGTCAGACGGCGCGAGCTCGGACCGACGGATGCGAACGGCCGCGCGGCGGGCGTTGCGAGCGGACGGGACGGTCACCTCCAGGCTGGCGTCAGGGCTGGTCAGCACGTCGGCGCCGTGCAACCACGCCGCCGACCGGCCCGATACCGCGCCCCGTGGCGGGAGCACCAGCGCGCCGGCCGCGATCGCTGTGCCGTGGTCGCCGCGCCCCACGCTCTCGGCGACGTAGACGCCGTACAACAGCCTGCGCCACGCCCGACCCGACAGCTGTCGCTGGGTCAGCCCGTGGCGGCGGGCGACGGCGACCGTAAAGGGCGCGGGCTGCTCCGACACCCGACCACTGTGCGGGCCACCGATCCCACCGGCGGCCGTTATCCACAGCCGACGGCCCGCCGCCCACCAACCCGCCCACCAACCCGCCCGCCCACCAACCCGGCGACCCAACCCGGCGACTGAGTAGAGATCGACGTCGAGACGGCTGCCGATACGTCGATCTCTACTCAGTCGGCGAGCAGGAGCGGCGAGCAGGAGCGGCGAGCAGGAGCGGCGGCGGCGCCGAAAGGTCGGCACGGCGCGCGATAATCGGCCGGTGACCGATGGCCCGCTGATCGTCCAGTCCGACAAGACCTTGCTGCTCGAGGTCGACCACCCCGCATCCGCGCTCGCGCGCGCCGCGATCGCGCCGTTCGCCGAGCTCGAACGCAGCCCCGAGCACGTGCACACCTACCGCCTCACCCCGCTCGGCCTGTGGAACGCCCGCGCGTCCGGTCACGACGCCGAACAGGTCGTGGACGCGCTGGTGCGCTACAGCCGCTACGCCGTGCCGCAGGCCCTGCTCGTCGACGTCGCCGACACGATGGAACGCTTCGGCCGGCTGCAGCTGCAGAAGGACCCGGCGCACGGCCTGGTGCTGGTGGCCTTGGATCGCGCCGTGCTCGAAGAGGTCATCCGGAGCAAGAAGGTCGCGCCGATGCTCGGCCCGCGCGTCGACGACGACACCGTCATCGTGCACCAGAGCGAGCGGGGGCGGCTGAAGCAGGCCCTGCTGAAGGTCGGCTGGCCGGCCGAGGATCTCGCCGGCTACGTCGACGGCGAGGCGCACGCGATCGACCTCGACGAGACAGGGTGGGCGCTTCGGCCGTATCAACAGGAGGCGGTCGCGAACTTCTGGGACGGCGGCTCCGGCGTCGTCGTGCTGCCGTGTGGCGCGGGCAAGACGCTCGTCGGAGCCGCGGCGATGGCGCGGGCGAAGGCGACCACGCTAATCCTGGTCACGAACACCGTCGCCGGCCGGCAGTGGAAACGCGAGCTCATCGCGCGGACGTCGCTCTCCGAGGAGGAGATCGGCGAGTACTCCGGCGAGCGCAAGGAGATCCGGCCGGTCACGATCGCGACGTACCAGATCATGACGACGCGGCGCGCGGGTGAGTACCGGCATCTTGAGCTGTTCGACTCCCGGGACTGGGGCCTGATCGTCTACGACGAGGTGCACCTGCTGCCCGCGCCGATCTTCCGGCTCACCGCCGACCTGCAGTCCCGGCGCCGGCTCGGCCTCACCGCCACCCTCATTCGCGAGGACGGCCGCGAGGGGGACGTCTTCTCCCTCATCGGGCCGAAGCGTTACGACGCGCCGTGGCGCGACATCGAGGCGCAGGGTTGGATCGCGCCGGCCGACTGCACCGAGGTGCGCGTGACGCCGACCGATGCCGAACGGATGCTCTACGCGACGGCCGAACCCGAGGACCGCTACCGCATCGGGGCAACCGTGCACACCAAGATCGCCGTCGTACGGCGGCTGATCGATCGACACCCCGACGACCAGGTCCTCGTCATCGGCGCGTACCTCGATCAGCTCGACGAGCTCGGTGAAACCCTTGGGGTACCGGTGATCCAGGGCTCGACGACGACACGCGAACGGGAGCGGCTCTACGACGCGTTCCGCAACGCCGAGGTGCGCACGCTCGTCGTGTCGAAGGTCGCGAACTTCTCCGTCGACCTGCCCGAGGCCGCCGTTGCCATCCAGGTGTCCGGCACGTTCGGCTCGCGCCAGGAGGAGGCGCAGCGGCTCGGCCGGGTGCTCCGCCCCAAGGCCGACGGCAGGCCGGCGCACTTCTACACCGTCGTCACGAGGGACACCCTGGACCAGGATTACGCCGCCCACCGGCAGCGGTTCCTCGCCGAGCAGGGGTACGCCTACACCATCGTCGACGCCGACGACATCCTCGCCGGCTGAGCAGTCCCGCTGCCCGCCACGGGTCGGGCGGCTCGCGCCTGGCGCCGCTGGGCGGCGCCAGGGCGAGTCAAGAGCCCGAACCGCTGTTGCTCCTGCTCGACTTCAGCCGTTGCTGTACATCAGCGAGCCGGGCGTGGTCAGCACCTCGCCGGTCTCCAGCCAGGTCTTCAGCCCGGACAGGATCATCGGCCAGCCGCCGTAGAGCTGGCTGTTCGCTCCCTCACGCATCTGGTCGTGGGTGACGGTGAGACGGCAGGAGTCGGCAACCTGCTCGATCTCCCACGTCACCCGGGAGGTGCCCTCGCGCTTCACGTCGTCGTCCCAGAGCGCGTTCATGGTCGAGACCAGCCGGCGCGGCGGGTCCACCTCGAGGTTCTCGCCCTCGCCGAGCACGACGCCGTCGCCCGACCGGTACTCGGCCCGCGATCCCGGCGTCCAGTCGGAGAAGACCTTGGTACCGAACTGGAACTTGGCTCTGGTCTCGGAGTCTGTGATCGCCTCCCAGAGGCGTTCCGGGGTGGTGCGGATGTAGATCTCGAATACCTTCTCCATCGGGGTCTCCAGTCTGGTCTTGAGGCCGCTGAGGCCGGCGGCCCACGGCTCGGCGTACTTGCTCACCCAACGGTCGTGGACGAGCCGGATCGGAACGGGGTTCAGGTAATGCAGCTTCTCCCGGCCGCGCCGCCTGGTGACGACGAGGCCGGCCTGCTCCAGCAGCTTCAGGTGTTTCATCACCCCGAACCGGGTGATGTCAAAGCGTGCTTCTAGTGCGCGCAGCGGCTGGCCGTCCTCGCGGAACAGCTCGTCGAGCAGCCGCCGCCGGGTCGGATCGGCGAGGGCCTTGAACACAGCGTCCATGCGGTCAGAATAGGTGACCATAAAGTCACATGTCAACTAGAGACTGGGTTCGGATCAGCTCCCAGTCAGACAGCGCTGGCGTTCGCTGTTGATCATGCGGTTTCGGGACGCTTCAACGGCGTGTCGCGTACCAGAAGTGCATGATCAAGAACCGCACACGGAGGTGCTCGCCGCCGGCACGTGGCCGTCACAGCAGGCGGGCGAGATCGCTCTCTAGATCCGCCCAGAGTTCGTCGCAGAGCCGCGACGCCGGGGACACCATGCGCGCCGAGCAAACACCCTCGATCTGCAGGGCCGCCTTCCATCCGGCCGGGGCGGATCCGCGCCGGCACGCCTGAACGACGTTGAAGAGCTTGCGCTGCAGGTCTTTGGCGCCATCATGATCGCCGCGCGCGACGGCGTCGTAGATGCCAACCCCCAGCGCTGGCACCAGGTTCGCACTCGCCGCGATCGTGGCGTGCACGCCGACGAGCAGGCTCGCGAACAGCAGCGTGTCGCTGCCTGTGAGCACTCGGAAGTCTTGATCCCTGGTGCGGTAGACGACGTCCTCGAGGTACTCCATGTCCCGGCTGCTGTCCTTGATCCCGGCGACGTTCGGGTGGCCGGCCAGCTCGGCCACGATCTCCGGTGGGATCGGAATCGAGGTGTAGACGGGAATGTTGTAGAGCACGATCGGCACCGGCGCGGCGTCCGCCAGCTCGGTATAGAGCCGGCGCAGGTCGTCGTCGGAGGCGGGGTAGTACGACGGCGCGGCAACGAGCGCCGCGCTCGCGCCTGCGGCGCCGGCTTCGACGAGCTCCAGACGCGCGTCGTCGAGCGTCGTCACGGGCAGTCCCGCGATCACCGGCATGCCGTCCGGGATCCTGGCGCGCACCGCCGAGACCAGCTGCCGTCGCTGCGGGCGAGTGAGTCGGGCACCCTCGCCGGTCGACCCGGCCGGGCAGATGCCGACGACGCCGGCGTCGACCACCCGGCGGATCAGCCGGTCGAGCCCAGGCTCGTCGAGCCCACCGTGGTCGTCGATCGGCGTCGCCAGCGCAACCAACACCCCGCCTGGCAGCACGGCCGTCGGCTCGCCTGCCATTGCACCTACCGCCCGTTGTCGTGGCACCGGAACGATCCGTCCTGCCGGTGAGTATTCCGCAGAGTCGACGGCGACCGACTCACGCCCCGTGTGGGTAGTCGTGCGCCGCGGGCGGCAAACACGGTTCCGAGACGGTCCTGCCGCACGCCGTGGCGGGTAGCCTTCTCGGCGGTGCGCCGGGAAGCCTGGTCGGCAACGTGTCGCCACGCGCCCGGATCGGAGCCATCGCAGCCATGAAGGACGTCGGTACCTTCGGCCTGATCGTTCTGGTGGTGGCCGGCGCGGCGATCGTCGCGGTGCTCTCCAACCGGCTGGCCGAGCGCATCAGGGTGCCGGCGC
Source organism: Pseudonocardiales bacterium (assembly GCA_003244255.1). Lineage (GTDB taxonomy): Bacteria > Actinomycetota > Actinomycetes > Mycobacteriales > QHCD01 > QHCD01. Next base: position 59,479 of record QHCD01000031.1, read on the forward strand.
CCGCGATCTTCCTGATCGCGGCGGCCGTGCTCTCCGATCTCGCGCCGTCGCTCTATGACCTGTCGACGACGACCGTGCAGCGGATCGTCACGGTGGCTCTCGCGATCATCCTCTTCGACGGCGGCATGCACATCGGCATGGCGCGGTTACGGTCGGCCGCGGGGGCGATCGTCTGGCTCGGCGTCGTCGGGACGGCCGTGACGACGGCCGGCGTGGCGCTGATCGCGCACGCGCTGTTGGGGTTAGGCGCGAAGATCTCGCTGGTGCTCGGCACCGCCCTGGCGCCCACCGATCCCGCTGTCGTCTTCTCCGTGCTCGGCAATCGCGAGGTGCGCGGCCGCGCGGGCACCATTCTCGAGGGCGAGTCCGGCGCCAACGATCCGGTCGGCATCGCGCTGATGATCGGGCTGCTCACCGCGAGCGGCAGTGGCGCGCGCCTGGCTCTGGGCGTGGCGCAACAGTTCGCCCTCGAGATGGCGATCGGCCTTGCGATCGGCGTCGTCGGAGGAGTCCTGCTGCTGGCGTTCATGCGCCGGATCCCGCTGCCGAACGCTGCGCTGTATCCAATCCGTGCGCTCGCCGGCGCGCTGGTGCTCTACGGCGTCGCGACCGTGGCGCACGGCTCGGGTTTCCTGGCCGTGTTCGTCGCCGGGATCGTCGTCGGGGACGAGCGGGCGCCGTACAAGGCGGAGATCGAGCGGTTCTGTTCCTCGCTCGCGACGCTCGGCGAGATCGTGGCGTTCGCGGTGCTCGGGCTCACCGTGCACCTCAGCCACTTCCGGCATGGCCACGCGCTCGGCTACGGTCTCGCGATCGCTGCGCTGCTCGCGCTCGTGGTGCGGCCCGTGCTCGGCGGCCTCGTACTCGCTGCGATCGGCCTGTCCAGGCCGGAGCGGATCTTCGTGCTGTGGTCGGGGTTGAAGGGCGCGGTGCCGATCCTGCTCGGCAGCTTCGTGCTCTCCTCCGGGATCGCCCATGCCGCCGAGGTCTACGACGTCATCGCCGTCGTCGTCGCGTTCTCGGTGATCGTCCAGGGCGGGCTGGTGCCCACCATCGCGCGGCGGGTCGGCGTGCCGATGCGCGCCGTCGAGCCCGAACCGTGGGCGGCCGGCCTACGACTGCGGGACGAGCCGCAGGGGTTGCACCGGTATGTCGTGGAGGCGGGATCCGCCGCCGACGGCAGCGCCGTGCGCGACCTCGCCGTCGGTGAATCACTGTGGATCAGCATCGTGACCCGGGCCGGCCGGCTGGTGCCGGTGGGCAGCGACCTCGTGTTGCACGCCGGCGACGAGGTGCTGGCGCTGACCGATCCGGGCGACGAGATCGATCCCGCGCCGGTGTTCCGCGGCGACGAGTGAGGGGGTGGGCGACCGCCCCCGATGCGGTCGCCCCAGGCGCGGCCGGCGTCGTCGGCCGCCCCCCGATGTGCTCGCCCACTATGAAGACGCCCGGGCGCGGCAAAAGGTTGCGCCGGTCGCCCGAACATGCCGGGTAGCAGCGCACTGCTACTCCCTTGACCGCCGCGCGCGGCGGAGGCCGGCGGTGCGCAGCCGGGTGAGCAGCTCGCGCGACCCGACCGGCACCGCCCCGGCCGCGAGCGCGCGGTCCCGCAGTTCGGCCGGGACGTCGTAATGGTCGCCCTGAAACGCTCGTTGCGGGATGCCCAACCGCCGGGCGAAGTCGTGCAGCTCGGCGTAGCTCTGGTCGCTCACCAGGTGCGCCCACAACCGGCCGCCGCGCGGCCAGAGCGCGGAATCGACCAGGACCGTCACGTCGGCCGCGCGCGCGCCCCGGCGAGCCGGCGACTCGAGAGCGCACGGAGCAGGCAGACCCGTCGGCGGGCGGGCTCGGTCATCGGATCATCGTGGCACCGGTCCCGACGTCGTCGAAGCCGCACCGCAAACCGATGCAAGCGCGCGCCGACGGCGTGGTTGACTTCGACGATGCCGCGTCCGCGTATCGCCGACGACGAGGAGTTGCTCTCGGCCGCGGGCGCCGTGCTCAGCACCAGCGGTCCCTCGCGCTTCACGCTGCAGCGGGTTGCGGACCGAGCCGACGTGTCGGCCGCGACCCTGATCAAGCGGTTCGGATCCAAGCGCGAGCTGATGCTGGCGATGAACCGGCGCTGGGTCGCTTCGATCCGCCCCGGCATGGCGGAGGCGACGGCGGGCCACGACACCGCACTGCAGCGACTGCGTGCGGCCGCCCTGTGGGGCTTTGCCGACCTGGACAACGCCGCAAACACGGCCCGGCAGCTTGCATCGCTCGCGGTCGACCTGCAGGACGACGATATGCGCGCTCTGCTCGCGCGCGGGTGGCGGGTGGTCCGGCGACGGCTGACCGAGCTCGCCGACGACGCGATCGACACCGGCGACCTCGACGCCGCGCCTCCCGCCGAGCAGGCGGCGCGGATCCTGTTCGCGCTGGGCGAGGGCACCCGGCTCGCCTGGTCGGTCGAGCCGCGCGGGTCGCTGGTTGCCCGCGCGAGCGCCGACCTCGACGCGGTGCTGGCCGCCTGGGGCACTCAGCGGTAGCCGCGTTCGGAGGCCGGCCGTTTCGCGCTCTGGATCTCCGCGACGTAGCGCCAGCAGTCAGGTTGGGTGCCGTCGACGTCGGTGATGCCGTACGTGCGGGCGAGTTCTGCACTGGAAACCGTCCTGCCGGCGTAGCGGTCGACCCCGGGATCGGCTGCCAGCGCTGCGATCCCGCGCCCGACATACGTCGGCGACTCAGAGCAGCAGAAGTGCGGCGTCTTCTCCAGCGCGTCTCGCCACGTCGTCTCGGTGACGCGGAAGTTCTCCAGCATCTGCTCGGATCGCAGCCAGCCGGGCGTGACCGCAAGCGGCGTACAGGTGGCGTCTTCGAGTTCGGCCGTCAGCCCGACGACGATCCGCCCCACCGCCGCCTTGACCAGGTCGTAGTAGAGGCCTACGCCGCGGCGGAAGGCCCGATTGAACTCCGTCGTGCCGTCGGTCATCTCGATCAGCACGCCGCCGTCGTGGCGCAGTATCAGCGGCAGCGCCTTCGCGCTGGTGATCAGGTGCGTGTCGATGCCCATCCGCAGCAACCGAAGGCCGCCGTCGAGATCGTGCTCCCAGAGCGTCTTGTCCCACTGCGCGTACCGGTCGCCGCCGAAGATGTCGTTGACGAGGATGTCGAGCCGCCCGTGCTCGGCGTCGATGCGCTCGATCAGGCGGCCGACGTCGTCAGGCTGCAGATGATCTACGCGCAGCGCATGTCCGGTGCCGCCGGCGGCGCGGATGAGCTCGCCGGTCTCGTCGATCGTCTCCGGGCGGCCGATCTCCGACCGCCCGGCATCGACGCTGCTGCGGCCGGTTGCGTAGACGACGGCGCCGGCGCGCGCGAGCTCGACCGCGATCCCCCGCCCGGCACCGCGGGTCGCCCCGGCCACCAGTGCCACCCGTCCGCGCAGTTCCGCGTCGTCGACCATGCGCTGCCTCCTCGCCTCGCGAATCAAGTTAGTAAATCGCCGTTCACTTACTCGGTCAATGGCCGCCGCCCGGATGCGTTCCGGCGCGCTGGCATTGCGGTCAGTAGGCTGCGGGCCGATGGAGGTCTACCGCAGCTCAGCAACGCTCTCCGACGGCAGGCGGTTGCTCTACTTCGACACCGCGCCCGACACCGGTCGGGATCGGTGGATCGACGAGCGTGGACTGGGGGCCGCCTCCAACGCGTCGCAGATCCGTTGGGACGCGCTGCGCGAGGAGTGGGTGGGCATCGCATCCCATCGGCAGAGCCGCACGTTCCTGCCGCCGGCCGACGAGTGCCCGCTGTGCCCGTCGCAAGACGGCCGTCGCACCGAGATCCCCGCACCGTCCTACGACGTCGTCGTCTTCGAGAACCGGTTCCCCTCGTTCACGACGACGGCGACCGGCGCCGCCGTGGATGCCGCGCCGTTTCTGGCTCGTCCGGCCATCGGATCCTGCGAGGTGGTCTGCTTCACCAGCGACCACGACACGTCGTTCTCCCAGCTACCAACCGAACGTGCCCGCATGGTGGTCGAGGCGTGGGCCGATCGGGTGGCCGAACTGTCGGCGCGAGACGGCGTCGAGCACGTCTACCCGTTCGAGAATCGCGGGGTCGAGATCGGCGTGACGCTGGCGCATCCGCACGGCCAGATCTACGCCTACCCGTTCGTGCCGCCGTTGGTCGCGCGGATCGCCGACGCCGGGCGGCGACACCGCGAGCGCACCGGTGACTGCCTCGGGTGTTCGCTGCTGCAGTCCGAGGAGCGCGACGGCGTGCGGGTCGTCGTCGCCGGCGAGCACTGGCTCGCCTACGTGCCGTTCGCCGCCCGCTGGCCGTTCGAGGTGCACATCGCCGCCCGCCGACACGTCCCCGACCTCGCCGCGACCACGCCCGATGAACGGGCCGATCTCGCCTCGACGTATGTCAATGTGCTGCGCCGATTCGACGCACTGTTTGAAACGCCGACGCCGTACATCGCCGCCTGGGTGCAGGCACCGGTTCACTCCGGCCGCGACGACGTGCACCTGCACGCGCAGATCTTCACCGTGCGCCGGGCGCCGGGAAAGCTGAAGTACCTGGCCGGCAGCGAATCCGGTATGGCCGTCTGGGTCAACGATGTCGCCCCCGAGGACGCGGCCGCCCGGCTCTGCGGCTGAACCCAAACACTCGACCCTCCGGCGTCCGAGCCCCGCTTGTTGATCATGCGCTTTCGGGACGCGACACGCCGAAAAAGCGTCCCGAAAGTGCATGGCGGTTTCAAGCGGTCGTCG
>QHCD01000032.1 GCA_003244255.1 Pseudonocardiales bacterium
TCTACGACGCTCGGGACAACCTCTGGGCAGGTCGCTCGGGGATGGTAGCAGGACCTGGCTGAATGATTGGTCGGCAGGTCGGAACTTTGCGACGCTGCTTTCGCCGGTGCTCGCGATTGCAACGGTGCCGGTGCGCGACACGGCTAAGGCGTCGGCGGCGCCCTGATCTACCAAGCCGGGTGGCAGGTGATCTGCCGCCGGTCGGTTTGGACGCCCGGCCGGAATGCTCCACGAGTCAGTGGCTCCCGTGCGTGGGTCCAGCCTGACCAACGCGTCGTTGACGGCTAGCCAGATGGCGCCATTCGGGCCCGCCGCCAGTGCGCCTCTAGCTCGAGCCGGCACAAAGGCCGCCCCCGCCACTGCCGGCCAAGCCGTGAGCCGGCCCGCAGTGACATGGAAGATCGTGTCTTCATCGGCACTTGCGTCCCAGAACCAGGCTCCAGCCCCGCTATGGTCCCCGACCAAATTGTTGATGGGGCCGTAACCCGCCGGAACGGTGACTTCCTCTTGCAGCGTCGCCTGTACCCGCGCGTACCCGTGCGGCGACGGCAGCGCATGCTCCCCCGGACCGGCGGCACCGCCGGTCGGGTCCCCGCACGCCGCGCACAAGGTCAGCAGCGTTGAAGCCGCAGCCATCGCCGCCACACGCACCATCGGGGCCCCCTCTCGGCCAAGGTCATGTCAAAGGTTGGGTCATGTCAAAGGTTGGCGAACGCCGGCAGGCCACCCATCCTTGAAGCGACGCCCGTCAGGGTGGTGGCGATGCCGACGGGCCATTAGTTCGAAATGCGCCTCGTGCGGTGCCGGGCACTGGCGTATACCAATATGGGTCGTTGCTGTACGACGTTGCACCGTAGTAATGCGGTGCGCGCCCCATACCTCAAAGGCGCTCGTCAGATTCTCTACCTTCAGCAGACTCACATCTGAATAACCGCCCTGATACCCGGTCCCGAAATGCTGATAGGGGAACCCGTTAGTCAGCGATGGACACGCCTCCGAGACACCGGACCCGATCTCCGCCGCTGCTAGGACGTGATTTGCCGGATAGTACAGTTCACCGCTATCGACAAACACATAGTGTCCGGATCTGTCAATGACATACGCCTCGAACTGAGGTTGGCCAGTGTAGCCTACTCCGCCGTCGTAAGATAGCGTAAAGTTGGGCGACGAATTCTGACGAATTTGGATGTTAGGAAAGTACTCGTCAACGCAGTTTGCGACTCCGCCAGCGCCGATGCCCTCGAAGTAGATCTGCCATAATCCGGTGTAGTTCTTTGCGTAGGTGTAACACGGGCCGTAATTGGCGCCGACCTCGCCCATGCCGACGCCCACCTGTATCCAGCACATCGAATTACCCGCACCACACGGGCCCTTCGGGTGCTCGTTCAGCTCTTCCATCCAGGCTAGAAGGTGCTCTTGGTAGAACTCATTGCCAGGGCTGCCGAGTAGCTGGGCTCCGCCGGGGTCCGTAATCGCGCCTCTGATGCCAGCCAGCTGATCGTAGGTTGACATTTGACCGGGCCTGTAGTTCCCGCCGATGGAACAGGCAGGGTTAGCGACGCTAACGCCCGGAGTGGCCACCACGACGCCCGCTGCGGCGATCCCGATCGCCACCGCTCGCATCCGCGACACTGGCGCGGAGCACCCAGGCACGGCAGCCACGGGCTCGCTTCAAAAGAGCGCCTCCTCTCGCCATACGGCACCATTCGAGTAGAGCACGTCGACCGCAGAGCGTCAACGGTTGGGGGGCGGCCCGGCAGGTATGCGGATCGACCTGGGTATCGGTTAGAGCACCCCCTTGGTGCTCGATACGCCGTGGACGCGAGGGTCGAGCGCCACCGCGGCCCGAAGCGCGCGAGCCACCGCCTTGAACTGCGATTCGGCGATGTGGTGGGCATCGCGGCCGCTGATCACCCGTACGTGCAGCGCGATCCGCGCGGAGCTCGCGATCGACTCCCAAACGTGGCGCACCAGGGTGGCCGGGAAGTCACCGCCGATGACCGCGCTGGCCATCACGGCCGGCTCGTCGTGCACGAGGTACGGGCGCCCGGACACGTCGACCGCTACCTGGGTCAGCGCCTCGTCCAGCGGCACCAGCGCATCGCCGAACCGCGTGATCCCGCTGCGGTCACCCAGCGCCTCGGACAGCGCCTGGCCCAATGCGATCGCGGTGTCCTCGACCGTGTGGTGCGCGTCGATGTGCAGGTCACCTTCGGTGTGGGCCACCAGGTGGAAGCCGCCGTGCTTCGCGAGCTGGGCGAGCATGTGGTCGTAGAACCCGACGCCGGTGCGAACGTCGGCCAGACCGTCACCGTCGAGGTCGATCGCGACCTTGACGCTCGACTCCGCGGTCGTGCGCTCGATGCGTCCGGTCCGGCTCATTCCCGGATTCTAGGCGGTGGCCCGGGCTACCACCGTGGTGCTCTCGACCGGCGTTAGGCAGTACGGCGTCGACGGCGGCAAGGAAGCTGTCCACCTCCGGCGCGGTTCCGGCGCTGACCCGTAACCAGCCGGGTACGCCGACGTCACGCACGAGGACGCCGTGCTCGAGCAGGCCCGACCACACCGCCGCCGCGTCGGGGAACTCGCCGAACAACGCGAAGTTGCCGTCGGAGTCGGCGACCTCGAGCCCGCGTCGGCGCAACTGGGAGACGATGCGATCGCGCTGCACCTTGACCGCCTCGACCGTACGCAGCAGCGCATCGGCCTGACCGAGGGCCGCGCGTGCGCCGGCCTGGGTCAGCGCCGAAAGGTGGTAGGGGAGCCGAACCAGTTGCATCGCCTCGACGACGGCGGCATCCGCGGCAAGGTAGCCCAGGCGCAGCCCGGCCATGCCGAATGCCTTGGACATGGTGCGCGTGACCACCAGGCGCGGGCGCCCGGCGAGCAGGGTGAGCGCGCTCGGGACGCCGACCCGCGCGAACTCGGCGTATGCCTCGTCGACGATCACCATGCCGGGCGCTTCGTCGGCCACTGCCGCGATGATGTCGAGCGACAGCGCCGTGCCGGTGGGGTTGTTCGGCGAGCAGAGGAACACCACGTCGGGCCGATGCTCGCGCACGGCCCGGACCGCGCGGTCCAGCGACACCCCGAAATCCGTGTCGCGCAGGCCGTCGCGCCACGTCGTGGCAGTCCCCGCGGCGATGATCGGGTGCATCGAGTACGACGGCGTGAAGCCGAGCGCGCTGCGGCCGGCACCGCCGAAGGCTTGCAGCAGCTGCTGCAGGATCTCGTTCGACCCGTTCGCGGCCCACACCCGCTCGGCGCCGAAACAGACGCCGGACTGGCGGTGGAGATAGCGGGCGAGATCGGTGCGCAGTGCCGTGGCGTCGCGGTCGGGGTACCGGTGCAGCTCCGGCGCCACCTCGCGGGCGGCGTCGACGATCGCCTCCGTCACCTGCGCCGGCAGCGGGAAGGCGTTCTCGTTGGTGTTCAACCGCACCGCTACGTCGAGCTGCGGTGCGCCGTAGGGGTGCCTCCCGCGCAGGTCGTCGCGCAGCGGCAGGTCCTCCAGCGATGTGTGCTGCGACGCCGGTTCGGCTCTCACGGCGCGAGCCGGGCGCGCACCGCCCCGCCGTGCGCGGGCAGGTCTTCGGCGTCCGCAAGGGCGATGACGGCGTCGGCGACGGCGGCCAGCGCGGCGGCGTCGTAACGCACGACGTGGATGCCACGCAGGAAGGACTGCACCGAGAGCCCGCCGGTGTGGCGTGCGGTCCCGCCGGTGGGCAGCACGTGGTTCGAGCCCGCGCAGTAGTCGCCGAGCGACACCGGCGCATGCGGCCCGACGAAGACGCAGCCGGCCGACGTCACCCGTGCCGCGATGTCCTCGGGATCACGGGTGATGACCTCGAGGTGCTCGGCGGCGTAGGCGTTCGCCACCTCGACGCCGTGCACGAGATCGCGCACGAGCGCCACGCCTGACTGCGGGGCCGTTAGCGCAATTGCAATGCGCTCGGCGTGCTTTGCCTGCGGCACAAGGCTTTCCAGCGCCGCGTCCACGGCATCGGCGAGGTCGGAGCTGTCGGTGACGAGCAGTGCGGCGGCCGCGGGGTCGTGCTCGGCCTGGCTGATCAGATCGGCCGCGACGTAACCGGGATCCGCGGAGTCGTCGGCGAGCACCGCGATCTCGGTGGTGCCGGCCTCGGCGTCGATGCCGACCGTTCCGCGCAGCAGGCGTTTGGCTGCGACGACGTAGACATTGCCGGGACCGGTCACGAGATCGACCGCCGGACAGTCGGACACGCCGTAGCTGAACATCGCGATCGCCTGCGCGCCGCCGACGGCATAGACCTCGTGCACGCCGAGAAGCGCACACGCCCCGAGGATGGCGGGGTGCGGCAGGCCGCCGTGCTCGCGCTGCGGAGGGGACGCGACCGCGATAGAGCCGACGCCGGCAACCCGCGCCGGCACGACGTTCATCAGGACGCTCGACACCAGCGGGGCGAGGCCGCCGGGAACGTAGAGGCCGACCCGCGCCACCGGCACGAACCGTTCGGTCACCGTGCCGCCGGGGGCCACCTGGACCGTGACGTCGTGGCGGCGCTGCGCCTCGTGCACGGCTCGGACGCGCTCGATCGAAGTCGTCACCGCCGCTCGCACGTCTGGATCGAGCGCCGCGAGTGCGTCGGTCAGTGCCCGGGCGGGCACTCGCAGCGCGGGTGGGCGGACGCCGTCGTAACGCTCGCAGAACTCGAGAACCGCCTCGCTGCCGCGCTGGCGCACCGCCGCGAGGATAGGGGCGACGGTGGCCGCGGCGGCATCGACGTCGAACACGGCTCGCGGCAGCAGCGCGCGGACATCGCCGCGAGCCTCGCGCAGGTCGGTACGGCGGAGCACGGCGGGATCCTCCCGGCGACGGACGTTTCGCTCCAGGGTATCGGCCGGTTCCGTTCACGCTGGGCGAACGCGCTCGCGACCGGCGCCGGCAGGCGGTGCCAGTCACTACGCTTGACCCGTGCCCGAGGCCCTCCCGCTGTTCCCGCTGGGATCCGTGCTCTTCCCCGGCGTGCTGCTGCCTCTGCACGTCTTCGAGGAGCGGTACCGGATGCTGGTGCGGACGCTGCTCGACGGGCCAGAGGACGAACCCCGGCGGTTCGGCGTCGTCGCCATCCGGCAGGGTCACGACGCCAGCGCCGACGCGATCGGGGCGCTGCATCCGGTGGGGTGCGCGGCGGAGTTGCGCCGAGTCGACCATCGCAGCGACGGCACCTACGACCTGGTGACGGTCGGCGTGCGACGGTTCCGGCTCCGGCAGGTGGACACCGAGCAGGCGCCGTATCTCATCGGCGACGTCGACTGGCTCCCGGCCGAGCTGCCGGCCGGACCGGAGGCGACCGTGCTCGCGGCGCGGGTGCGTGAGTTGTTCGAGGGCTACCTCGCCGCGATCGCTGCCACCGGTGGCGCGGAGGTCACGCCCTATGAGCTCCCAGAGGAGCCCTCGGTGCTCTCCTACCTGGTCGCCTCGGCGACCCTGCTCACCCTGGAGGACCGGCAGTCGTTGCTCGAACTCGACGACACCGCCGCTCGGTTGCGCGCCGAGGTCGCGCTGCTGGCGCGGGAGACCGTGCTCGTGCGCGAACTGCACGCGGTCCCGACGTCGCTCGCCGAACTCGAGGCACGCGTCGACACCGGCTGACGCCCACCCGGTCGTGGGCGGCCGGCTCAGGCCGGTGCGTCCGGCGCGTGCGCTGCGCTGTGCCTGGGCGGCGGGCGGCCGCGGGACAGGTCGGGGTGGCGCGCGAAGCTGATGCAGATCGCGTAGACGACGACGGCGCCGATCGGCTGGAACAGCAGCACCACCTTGGCGCGGATGGACAGCCGCTGGTCGAGAATCGCGCCGACGTGATGCAGGATCGCGTTCGCCTGCCCGTGCGTCGGGAACCGGCCGAGAAAGTCCCCGAATCGCCAGGCGACCACGGAGCCGGCCAGCGACCCGACGGCGATCGCGAGCAGCATCAGCGGCCCGCGAGAGCGCGCGAAGACCCGAAACCCGACCAGCGCGGTGACCACGCCGACGACGGTGCCGCAGACCGCGAACCAGCCGTCGGCGGCGAACAGCTTCTCCGACTCGACGCTCAGCTCGTAGGCGAGCCCGGGCTTGGTGACCCGATAGGCGAGCCGCGGGCTGAGCTGCTCCCACACCCAGGCGACACCGAGCCCGATCACGGCCAGCGCCGCGATCACCGCCACCCCGTCGGCGAACTCGTGGGCCCGTGGCCGGGCGCCACGCCAGGTGACCGTCGCCCAGGTGACCGGCGCGATCGGCCGCCACCGGTCCGGCGCCGCACCGAGGTCGCCCGGCGCGTCGGCGACGACAGCGTTCGGCTCTAGGTCGTCCACCTCGTCCACGTCGTCCAGTGTCTCAGGCGAGGGCGCCCGGCCGGCCTCAGACCGGCCTCAGACCGCGGCACCGCCGCCGGCCGTCGCGACGCACCCCGGACCGAGCAGCGCCTTCAGGTCGCCCATCAGCGCCGACGTCGGCGCCACCCGCAGGCGGTCGTCGAGGCGCAGCAGGGTGCGCCGGGGACCGTTCTGCAGCGCCAGCCGAACCTCGGTGGCGCCGGGATGCGTGCCCAACACCTCCTTCAGTCGGGCGATGAGCGGCTGGGTGCACCGGTTCGTCGACAGCGAGATCACCACCGGACCGCGGTCCCGCGCGGACACGTCCGGGATGCTCACCTCGACGGCGATCAGCTTCAGCGCGTCGTCGCGCCGGTCGACCTTGCCGCGGATCGCCACGATCGAGTCGGTCGCAACCTGGATGCCGACGCTGGCGTAGGTCTTCGGAAAGAACAGCACCTCGATGGACCCGCCGAGGTCTTCGAGCACCGCCTGGGCCCACGGTTCCCCGCCGCGGGTGATCCGCGGCGTGACCGAGGACAGGATGCCCGCGACCGTGACGTGCGAGCGCTCGAGGTCTGAGCCGAAGCCGGTGCCGGCCGGGCCACCGCTGGCGACCAGATCGCCGATCGAGCAGTCGGCGGCACCGGCGAGCACGTGCTCGAGTCCGAGCAGCGGGTGGTCGGAGACGTAGAGGCCCAGCATGTCCTTCTCGTAGGCGAGCAGGTCGGCCTTGCTCCACTCCCCGGTCGGCACCGTGAGGTCGAACGAGCCGCCCCCCGCGCCGCCGAGCTCGTTGCCGAACAGGTCGTACTGGCCGACCGCCTCGTTCCGCTTGGTGTCCAGGCACGCGTCGATGGCTTCCATGTGCACCGACGCGAGCCCGCGCCGGGAGTGCCCGAGCGAGTCGAACGCACCGGCCTTGACCAGCGACTCGACCACCTTCTTGTTGCACACGGTCGCCTCGACCTTGCGCAGGAAGTCCGCGAAGTCGACGAACTTCCCCTTCGACTCGCGCGTGGTGACCACCGACGCGACGACGTTGGCGCCGACGTTGCGGACCGCGGACAGGCCGAACCGGATGTCGGCGCCGCGGGGGGCGAAGTCCGACTCGGAGGAGTTGACGTCGGGCGGCAGCACCGTGACGCCCATCCGCCGGCACTCGCCGAGGTAGACCGCGCTGCGTTCCTTGTCGTCCTTGACGCTGGTGAGCAGGGCGGCCATGAACTCGGCCGGGTGGTTGGCCTTCAGGTGGGCCGTCCAGTAGCAGACGAGGGCGTAGCCGGCCGTGTGCGACTTGTTGAACCCGTAGTCACAGAAGGGAAGCAGGGTGTCCCAGAGGGTCTGGTAGGCGCCCCGGGAGTAGCCGCGCTCGCGCATGCCCTCCCACAGCCGCTCGGCGTGGATCTCCAGCTCCTTGCGCTTCTTCTTGCCCATCGCGCGGCGCAGCAGGTCGGCCTGCCCCAGGGTGTAGCCGGCGACCTTGCGGGCGATCGCCTGCACCTGCTCCTGGTAGACGATCAGCCCGTAGGTCTCGTCCAGGATCTCCGCGAGCGGCTCGGCCAGCTCGGCGTGCAGCGGCGTGAGCGGCTTGCGGTTGTTCTTGCGGTCGGCGTACTCGATGTGCGCCTTCGCGGCGAGCGGCCCCGGCCGGTACAGCGCGTTGACGGCGGCGATGTCCTCGAATGTGTCGGGGGCCATCTGCCGGAGCAGGGCTCGGATCGGCCCGCCGTCGAGCTGGAAGACGCCGAGGGTGTCGCCGCGGGCGAGCAGCTTATACGTCGCGACGTCGTCGAGGGCGAGGGTGGAGAGGTCGACGTCGACACCGCGGTTGGCCCGGACACCTCGGATGCAGTCGTCGATGACGGTGAGGTTGCGCAGGCCGAGAAAGTCCATCTTCAGCAGGCCGAGCGACTCGCACGGGCCGGCGTCGAACTGCGTGATGATCGCGCCGTCCGCCTCGCGCCGCTGGATCGGGATGACGTCCATCAACGGCTCGGCCGAGAGGATCACTCCCGCAGCGTGCACGCCCCACTGCCGTTTGAGGCCCTCGAGCCCGCGCGCGGTGTCGAGGATCTGGGTGACCTGCGGGTCCGCGGCGTACAGCGAGCGGATCTCGCCGGCCTCGCCGTAGCGCGCGTGGCCGGTGTCGAAGATGCTGGCGAGCGCGATGTCCTTGCCCATGATCGGCCTGGGCATCGCCTTGGTGATGCGGTCCGCGATGGCATAGCCGGGCTGTCCGAAGAGCACCCGGCTGGCGTCCTTGATCGCCTGCTTGGCCTTGATCGTGCCGTAGGTGATGATCTGGGACACCCGGTCGTCGCCGTAGCGCTCGGTGGCGTAGCGGATCATGTCGCCGCGACGGCGCTCGTCGAAGTCCAGGTCGATGTCCGGCGGCGAAACCCGCTCGGGGTTCAGGAACCGCTCGAAGTACAGCTTGTGCTCGATCGGGTCCAGCTCGGTGATGCCGAGGGCGTAGGACACCAGCGAGCCGGTGGCCGAGCCGCGGCCGGGGCCGACCCGGATGCCGTTCTCGCGGGCATGCCGGATCAGGTCGGCGACGACGAGGAAGTAGCCGGGGAAGCCCATCTGGCCGATCATCGCGAGCTCGTAGCTGGCCCGCTCGCTGCGATCGGCCGGAACGCCCCCGGGGTACCGGCGGGCCAGTCCGAGCTGGGTCTGCGACTCCAGCCAGGTCTGCTCGGTGTGCCCGTCGGGAACGCCGAAGCGGGGCATCAGGTTGCGAGGGGCGAAGACCTCGGCGTAGGAGCCGATCCGCTCGGCGACGAGCAGGGTGTTGTCGCATGCCTCGGGCAGCTCGCGGAAGGTGGTCCGCATCTGCTGCGGCGCCTTGACGTAGTAGTCCTCGCCGTCGAATCGGAGCCGGCCGGGGTCGGCCAGGGTCTTGCCGGTCTGCACACACAGCAGGACCTCGTGGGCACGCGCATCTGCGGCGTGGGTGTAGTGCAGGTCGTTGGTGGCCAGCAGCGGCAGGGAGAGGTCGCGGCCGAGGCGCAGCAGGTCTTGGCGGACGCGCTGTTCCACCGGCAGGCCGTGATCCATCATCTCCAGGTAGACGTTGCCGGCGCCGAGGAGGTCGACCAGATCGCCGGCGGAGCGGCGGGCGCCGTCGACGTCGCCCATTCGCAGCCGGGTCTGCACCTCACCGCCGGGGCAGCCGGTGGTGGCGATCAGCCCGGCGCCGTACTCGCCCAGCAGCTCGCGGTCGATCCGCGGCCGGTAGAAGAAGCCCTCGAGGCTTGCGAGCGAGGCCAGCCTGAACAGGTTGTGCAGGCCGGCGGCCGATTCCGCCAGCAGGGTCAGGTGGGTGTAGGCGCCGCCGCCGGAGACGTCGTCCTCGCCGCCCTGCCCCCAGCGAACCCGGGTCCGGTCGAACCGGCTGGCCGGCGCGAGGTAGGCCTCCATGCCGAGGATCGGCGTGATGCCGGCAGTGATCGCCTTCTGGTGGAAGTCGTAGGCGCCGTAGACGTTGCCGTGGTCGGTCATGGCGAGCGCGCGCATGCCGAGCCTGGCCGTCTCGGCGAACAGGTCGTCCAGCCGGGCCGCGCCGTCGAGCATGGAGTACTCGGTGTGCACGTGCAGGTGCACGAACTGCCCGCCGGTCCCCGCCGGATCGCCCTTGGCCGGGTTCGCGATGGCGGGACTGCTCGGCACGAACCTGACCTCCGGGACGAAGTTGCGAAGACCCTTTCTACTCCGCTTCGCCGACAGTCCCGCGCGCGGCGGATGGCGTGTCTGCCAGCGCCTTGCTGAAGAAGTACTCGATCGTGCCCGAGAGGTCGTGCAGTTCCCTGGTGCTCCCCGGCTGGTCGTAGCCGAGCCGACGGTAGAGCCGGTGCGCATCGGTGAACCGGGTGTCCGACCACATCACGACCGTGGTCGCACCGAGCTCGCGCGCGGCGCCCTCTACCAGCCGGACCAGCCGGCTGCCGAGGCCGTGCCGGCGCGCGGACGCGGCGACGTACAGGCTCTTCAGCTCCCGCTCGCCGGGGCCGGCCGGCTTGTTGCCGATGCAGGCGACCACGGCACCGCCCTGCGTGACGACCCACATCACCCCGCCGGCCCGTGCGTACGCGGTGGCGGGTTCGCGCAGCCAGGTCTCCTCGGTTGCGACGTCGAGCACGCAGCCGGTGTACTCGGCGAAGCAGCCGGCGATCAGCGCGATCAGCGCGGCGGAATCGGAGTCGCGGACCGCCCGGACGACCGGTTCGCTCGCGCCGGGTTCGCTCACACCGGGTTCGCGCACACTGGGTTCGCTCACACCTTGGCGGCCGCGAGCCTGGCCGGCGCCGGCGTCGCTCCCCGGCTGGCCGCCGCGACCAGTCGCAGATCGAGCGCGATGTGCAGCAGCACCGGCAGCAGCAGGCTTGCCGTGCCGAGATAGACGACGGCGAGGCAGCCGCCGACCACCCCGTTGGTGAGCATCCCCGAGACGCCTTGATAGGCATGCGCGAGAGCGGTGACCAGTGCTGCGACGACGACGGCGCGCGCCGGGGCGATACCCGGGGCGATGGCGGCGAACACGCCCAGCAGGACGCCGCGGTAGGCGAGCTCCTCGCCGAGGCCGGAGGTGACCACGAGCAGGCCGAAACGGCGCCGCTCGGAATCGTCGGTGGGGGCCAGTCGGGTGACGGCGGGCGGTCCGGACATCGCGATCGGGCGCTGCGTCGCCAGCTGGCGCAGCACTATCAGCACACCGATGCTGCCAACGACACCGAGCGCACCGACGATCGTGAACGGCGCGTGGCCGTGGCTGACGCGGGGCCAGCCGATGCCGACATCGGACAGGCGCAGGCCGGTGCCGGTACCGACGACGATCAGGGCGCCGGCGATCAGGACGCACTCCAGCGCGATCGAGCGCGAGTACCGGTGCATGCGCGCGGATCGTCCCGCAACGGATGCGGCAACGGATGCGCCAGCGGATCCGGCAGCGAGCTGGCGTTCGAACCGCCGCGCGTTCCAGGCGCCCAGCAGCGGCTGGCCCGCCACCAGGTAGCAGACCAGCACCACGCCGAGCAGCCGGGCGATACCGGTGATGGTGGCGTCGGCGCCGACGACGGTCACGATTCCCCCCTTGCTATCCCGAGTGCGGCAGCCAGGTCGGCCGGATCGGGGCTCTGGAACAACACCCGCTCACCGGTGCGCGGGTGGTCGAAGGAAAGGCTCGCGGCGTGCAGCCACTGGCGGGCGAGGCCGAGGTGCCCGGCGAGCGTCGGGTCGGCGCCGTAGGTGAGGTCGCCGACGAGCGGGTGGCGCACGGCGGCCAGATGAACCCGGATCTGGTGGGTGCGGCCGGTCTCCAGGCCGACGTCGAGCAGCGATGCCGCCCGGAAGGCCTCGATGGTGCGGTAGTGCGTGACGCTCGGCCGGCCGCCGGAGACGACGGCGAACCTCCAGTCGTGCGTCGGGTGCCGGTCGATAGGCGCGTCGATGGTGCCATCGGTCGGGTCCGGGTGGCCTTGGGCGAGGGCGCGGTACCGCTTGTCGACGGCGCGTTGCCGGAAGGCCTGCTTCAGCACGGAGTAGGCGCGCTCGGACTTGGCCAGCACCATCAGGCCGGTGGTTCCTACGTCGAGGCGGTGCACGACGCCGGCCCGCTCGGGCGCGCCGCCGCTCGCAACCCGCACCCCCATCGCCGCGAGCCCGCCGGTGACGGTGGGGCCGTCCCAGCCCGGGCTCGGATGCGCGGCGACGCCGGCCGGTTTGTCGACGACGACGACGTCGTCGTCCTCGAAGCCGATCGACAGACCGACGACGGGTGCGGGTGGTGCGGTGGCCGGTCGCTCGTCGGGCAGCTCCAGCTCGAGCCACGCGCCCGCGTGCACCCGGTCGCCCTTGCCGATCCGCGCGCCGTCGACGAGCACCGTCCCGCCGTCGACGAGAGAGGCCGCCCGGCCGCGGGAGAAGCCGAAGAGCCGCACCAGCGCGGCGTCGAGCCGGAGTCCGTCCAGACCGTCGGGGACGGGCAACGACCGGTGCGACGTCGTCGGGGAGCTCACGCCGGCATCGTCGCACGGCCGGCCGTGCAAGCCCGTCGGTTGGGCACTACGACCGGCCCGTGTCGGGTGCCGGTCTCAGTCGGACGACGCCCGGCCGGACCGTCCGCCGGTGAACTCGACGCCGAGGAACATCAACAGCACGGCGAGTACGCCGCCGCCGACGATCGCGGCGTCGGCGAGGTTGAAGATTGCCCAGCCGGTGCCATCAGAGGAGAACAGGCTGAGCCAGTCGACGACGGCACCGCGCAGCGGCCCGGGAGCGCGGAACAGCCGGTCGGACAGGTTGCCCGCTGCTCCGCCCAGGATCAGCCCAAAGGCCACCGACCAGCCGCGCGAGCCGAGCCTGGAGGACACCCGCACGATCAGCACGATGATGGCCGCCGCGATCGCGCTGAAGACAACGGTCGCCCCCGCGGCGAAGGAGAAGGCCGCACCGCTGTTGCGGGTGAGCACCAGGTACACCGCGCCGCCGAGCGTTCGATCTGGCGGGCGACCGGCCAGCTTGGCCACCACGATGATCTTGCTCACGACGTCGACGATCAGCACGAGCACAGCGATCGCCAGGGTCTGCGCGGTAAGCCGCCGGTTGGGGACGGTGCGGTGCCGGTGCCGCGGCTGCTCCGGCGGCCGGTCCGTCTGCCCAGTGGATGGCCCAGTAGGTGGTCCGGTAGGTGGTCCAGTAGGCGATTTCGTCAGCGACGTTCCTCGCGCTGCTTGCAGGCCACGCAGAGCGTCGCGCTGGGAAACGCCTGCAGCCGCGCCTTGACGATCGGCTTTCCGCAGCTCTCACACAGCCCGTAGGTTCCGGCGTCGATGCGGTCCAGCGCGTGCTGGGTCTGGGAGAGCAGCTCGCGCCTGTTGTTAGCGAGTGACATCTCCTGCTCGCGCTCGAAGGTCTTCGTGCCGGCGTCGGCCTGGTCGTCTCCCGCGCCGTCGCTCGCGCGCTGCTGGAGGTCTTCTAGCTCGGCGAGTGACTCGGTGTACTCGGCCTGGAGTTCCAGCAACTGCTCGCCGAGACTGCGTCGCACCGCCGCGAGCTCGGCCCTGGTCCAGCCGCCGCCGCCCCGGCCGGCCTTGGCCGAGCGGGTAGCTGCCGATGCGCCCGGTGCTCTAACCGGTGCCTTCGCCGGCCGCCGGGCGGGCGCCGCCTTCGTCGCCGGTGCGCTCTTCGCTGGCGCCCTCTTCGCGGCTGTCCTGGCTGGTGCCTTCCTGGCTGGTGCCTTCCTGGCTGGTGCCTTCCTGGCTGGTGCCTTTCTGGCTGGTGCCTTTCTGGCTGGTGCCTTTCCTGCTGCTGCCTTCTTTGTCCTTGACTTGGTCGACGCTGTCTTCGTTGCCGCTGCGCTGCGTGCGCCCGACTTCGTTGCCGCTGCCGTCCTCGCAGCCGGCCGGCTCGTCGCGGTCCTCCGTGCCGCTGCACCCTTGGCGGCCGCCTTGGTTGCCGGCTTCGGCGCCGCCGGCTTCGGCAACGTCGTCTTGCCGGGCGCTGCCCGCTTCGTCTGCGCCGTCTTGGCCGGCCGGGTCGCGGCGGGCCGGGTTGTCCCCGAACGGGGCGACCCGGCCACGGACGGGCCGCCAGCCTGGCCCCTGGATTGCCTCGCCACCGTCGGCACCGCCCTCGCTCGCCTGCGGGCGCACACGCGTGCGCCCGCCGGATACGGAGAAGATCACAAGTGGTCGCTCAGGATACGAGCCGGCCTGCCCGCTCGCCACCGGAGTCCGTTCCGACACGCCGGCGGGGAGGTGGCGGCCCGCCGCCCGGTAGCCCGGTCAGCCAGGATCAGGGCGCCCGGGCCGTCGATTGGTGGGCTGGGAGCGGCGGCCGGCCCCGCGCTCAGGCGTCGGCAACTGCCACCGGGCCAACCGGCCGCCGATGCTGACCGCGCGCAGCCGCCGTTCGGTCGCCTCCCGAGCCCGGCGGGTGACGACGATCAGCAGCTGGTCGCCGCGGGCGAGCCGGGTCTCGCCCCCCGGAACGAAGCTCTCGCTGCGCCGAACGACGAGCGAGAACGCCGCCCCGTCGGGGAGTCGCAGCTCATCGACGTAGATCCCGTGCAGCCGTAGACGGCGATGAATCCGCACGTACCCGCGACGTCGGCGACGGCAAACGCAAGCACCGCGTAGGACACGGTCGCGATCGGGTAGAGCCCGGCGACCGGGAGCGCGATCCGGCGCAGGGTCAGCGCACCGAGAGCGCCGATCGCGAGGCCGATCGCTGCTCCGGCGGCGAGCTCGTAGGCCACCAGCCCGGCGATGTGCAGGGGCAACGTTCCGGGATGTCCGGAGAGCGTGATCACCAGGATCACCGCTGGCGCGTCGTTGAACCCGGACTCGACCTCGAGGATCGCTGCCAGCCGGCGCCGCGGCGGCAGTCGCCGCAGCGTCGCGAACACCGCAGCCGCATCGGTCGAGGAGACGATCGCGCCGAGCAGGATGCCCGAACGCCAGCCCACGCCGAGCACGACGACGACGATCGCCGCCGTCGCACCGACGCTGATTGCGATGCCGAGCGTCGCCAGGACCGCACCGACCGGAACGGCGCGACGCACCGTGGACCAGTCGGTGGACAGGCCGCCTTCGGCCAGGATCAGGACCAGGGCGGACAGCCCGAGCGTGCGGGTCAGATCGGCGTTGTCGAAGCGCACGCCGAGCCCGGCCTCGCCGACGGCGATGCCAAGGCCGAGGTAGATCAGCAGGGTGGGCAGCCCGAAGCGCGTCGAGGTCCGGACCGCGAGCACCGAGACGAGGATCACCGCGCAGCCGAGCAGGATGCCCAGGCCGACGGCGTTGCTCACGCCGCGCTCCGCGCATTGCGGGTGAGGTGGCGGACGGCGGGGCGGCTCGGCGAGCCGGTCGTCACGGTCGGCCGCAACAGCTCAGGTGCTGCGCTCGCCCCGCGCCGCCGCCGCGATGGTGGCGTCGGGCCGGCACAGCGAGCACGGGGTAAAGCCGGCAGCTCGGGCGGCGGAGATCGGGAGCGCGATCGTCGTCCGGCCGAACACGTGCGTGCAAGCGGCCAGGTGATAGCGCGGCCGCTCGTCGATCACCTGAACCTCATCGGAGAGGTCGAGCACCCGCAGGGCGTCGGTGGCTGTGGTGTCCTCGACTGCTGGCTCCCCCGGGGGATCCGGGCGATCCGCCATCCCGGCCGGTGCCGGCTCGCCGCCGGCGGGCCGGTCGGTCCCGGCATCGGATTCGGCCGGCGCCGACGGCGGCCGCAGCGCGACCGGCGGAGTGGGCGTGATGGGCGCGGGAGGCGCCGCGGGTGCTTCAGACTTCGACGCCGGCCGGCCGGCCTCGGTTAGCTGCCGGTCCGGGTCGGCGAACCGATGCGTCGCCGTGGGCGGCGTTGGCGGTCTCTCGATCGCCGGCGCGAGGTGCGGCGCGTCGTCGTACCCCGAAAGCGCGATTGGAAGCTGCCGGGGCGCGGTCGCCGCCTCGCCGCGCCGCCGGGCTACCGACACGGCGATCAGCGCGGCAGCGAGTCCCGCCGCGCCCAGTGAGCCGAACACGAACGGATCGCTGTGCTTGGTCAGGCCGGCCACGAGCAACCCCGCCGAGCCCAGGACGCCGAGGAGGCTGAGCACGATCATCGCGAACCGCCCGCTGCCCGCCGGCCCGGCACGCGGCAGGGCGCCCGGTCGCGGTGCGCAGAGCGCGTGCTCACCGCACCGGACCGCGCCGCGTCGTTAGCCCTGACTGTGCTGACCGCCCTGCCCATCGGCCCGATCGTCCCGATCACTGTCGCCGCTGTTACCGCTGCTGCCGGACTGGGCGCCGGTCTGGGTACCGGTCTGGGTACCGGTCTGGGCGCCGGTCTGGGTACCGGTCTGGGCGCCGCTGTGCGCACCGTAGCCTGTGCCGGCCGGGCGCGCCTGGCCGTGCTGCCCGGCAGCCTGCGCTGCCGGGACGGCGGCTGCGGCCGGCTGGCCGCCCGGGCGCGCCGGCGGACCACCCACCGGCTCGGCCGAGCCGTGCCGCTCGAGGTCACGCAGCTCACTCTCCAGCCAGGACTTCAGCCGGGTGCGGTAGTCGCGCTCGAACGCGCGCAGCTCTTCGATGACCTTCTCCAGCTCGCCCTTGCGGCGGTCCAGGTTGCCCATCACGTCGCTGTGCCGTCGCTCCGCCTCGGCGGTGAGCGCCGCAGCCTTGGTTCGGGCGTCCCGCTCGAGCGTCTCGGCCCGGGTACGAGCGTCGCCGTGCAGCGAGTCGGCCTTCGTCCGGGCCTCGGTCACCAGCCGCTCGACCTCGGCGTGCGCCTCGCGACGGATCCGCTCGGACTCCGCCTTGGCCTCGGACATGTGCCTGTCCGCGGTCTCCTGCGCGAGCGTAAGCATCCGCACGGCGGCGGTGTGATCGGCCTCGCCACCGGCCGGACCAGCCGGCGCCTCTTTGGCCTCGGGTGCGGTCACGACCCCCTGCCCGCGCTCGGGGGCAGCGGGCCGGCTCGCGGCGTCGTCCGGCTGCTCCGCCCCGGCATGCGGTGTACGCGGGGTGGCGCCGTTGTGGGCCATCTGGGACTTGAGGTCGTTGTTCTCCTCGATCAGCCGGGACAGCTCGGCCTCGATCAGGTCGAGGAACTCGTCGACCTCATCCTCGTCGTAGCCGCGCTTGCCGATCGGCGGCTTCTTGAAGGCGACGTTGTGGACGTCGGCCGGGGTCAACGGCATCGGATCACCTCATGGCAGTCGGTACGGCAGCGTGGTGCAGGGCGAGCGGGTAACGCGGCTGGCGCAGAGAGCGGTCAACCTTGACTCGCAACCACACCCATCACGATGTAGATCGCGAAGAACAGCACAATAAACCCAAGGTCGATGCTGACGCCGCCCAACCGGAGCGGCGGGATCAGCTTACGCAGGAGCTTCAGCGGCGGGTCGGTGGCCGAGTAGACTACCTCGAGCCCAGCGGCCATCACCCCACTCGGCCGCCAGCGCCGGGCCAGCTGCATCACCCACTCAACAACGAAACGGGCGATCAGCAGCAACAAGAAGACGAGCAGCACGAAGTACAGCGCCTGCCACACCTGGCTCACCACAACAATGTACCGAGCGCTGGCCGCCGGCACCGCCGATCGACCCTCTCCCTCGGTGTTGATCATGCGCTTTCGGGACGCGACACGCCGTTTCGCTGTCCCGAAAGCGCATGATCAACTGAGCGGCGGCGGATCGTCCACAGACGCGGGCGGCGGACGGCCCCCCGCTAGGACTGGTTGAAGAAACCGCCGGCCACGATCCGGGCCCGGTCCTCGGCAGTGACGTCGACGTTCTGCGGCGAGAGCAGGAAGACCTTGTTGGTAACCCGCTCGATGCTGCCGTGTAGCCCGAAGGACAGGCCGGCGGCGAAGTCGACCAGCCGCTTCGCGTCGGCGTCGTCCATCTCGGTGAGGTTCATGATCACCGGCACGCTCTCGCGGAACTGCTCGCCGATCGCGCGGGCCTCGTTGTAGGTGCGCGGGTGCAGCGTCGTGATGCGGGTCGGCGTCGACTCGTCGTATGCCGGCTGCGACGCCGCGAGGTCGGCCCACGACGGGCGCGCGGTGGCGCGTTCGGACCGCGCCGGCTTGGCCGCGGCAGTGCCGGCGTCGTCGTAGGTGTATCCCTCGTAGTCGCTCTCGCCGCGGTGCTCGTCGTCCTCGACGAGTCCGAGGTAGATCCCCATTTTCCGCATGGCGTTGGCCATTCGGGCGTCCTTCCTCGGGTGTGCTGTTCTTCCTCGGGTGTGCTGACTTGCGGCGGACACTACCCGAGAAAGTGCTCTCGACCGCCGAGCAACGCCGTGCCGACACGCACGTGTGTCGCGCCGTTTCTGATTGCCGCCTCGAGGTCGCCGCTCATGCCGGCCGAGAACATGCTCGCCGTCGGATGTGTGCGCCGCAGATCGGCCGCAATCGCTGCCGCAGCAGCGAAAGCAGAGTCTGGATCGGCGCCTGACGGCGGCACGCACATCACCCCCGCGAGCCGGAGCGAACCGGCCTCCTCGACGAGGTCGGCCAGCGCCGGGAGCTGCCGCGACGCCGCCCCGCCGTGTGCCGGGTCGTCGTCCAGGCGCAGTTGCAGGCAGATGTCCAGAGTGCGATCTGCCTGCTGTGCAGCCAGATCCAGCGCCGCCACGAGTCGGACGCGGTCAACGCTGTGTACGCACGACGCGTACGACGCCACCGATCGGGCCTTGTTGCGCTGCAGCTGCCCGATGAAGTGCCACCGCAGCGCGGGCACCGCCGCGGCCTTCGGCGCTGCTTCCTGGTCGCGGTTCTCACCGACGTCGGTGACGCCGAGTGCGGCCAGCCTGCGGACGTCGTCGACACCGAAGGTCTTGGTCACCGCGACCAGCCGCACCGACGCCGGATCCCGCCCCGCGG
The DNA here is from genome assembly GCA_003244255.1 of Pseudonocardiales bacterium. Classification (GTDB taxonomy): domain Bacteria; phylum Actinomycetota; class Actinomycetes; order Mycobacteriales; family QHCD01; genus QHCD01. Next base: position 18,715 of record QHCD01000032.1, read on the forward strand.
CGCGCGCGGCGCCCCCGATCCGCCCGGTGACCGCCTGGAGATTCGCCGCGATCTCGCGCCCGCGCGCGTCGAGTTCGGTGGCACCGTTGCCGATCCTCACGGCGGCACGAGCAGGGCAACGCCCGCGTGCCGGCCGGTGACGCCGTCGCGCCGGTAGCTGAACAGCTCCGGATCCTCGGCGGTACACCGCGGGTCGACGACGACGCGCGCGACGCCGAGGCCGACCAGGGCGCGGGCGAGGCCGGCGCGCAGGTCGAGCCCGGGTGTGCCCGCAGCGGTGCGGCACGCCGACCCGGGCAGCCGGTGTTCTCCGTCGGCGGCCATCGCCGCGGGTACCTCGTAGCAGCGGCCGCAGATCGCCGGTCCGAGCAGCACGTCGATCGAGTCGACGCCCGCGCCGGCACCGGCCATCGCCTCGACCGCCCGCTCGGCGATCCCCGCCACGGAACCGGGCCGGCCGGCGTGCACGGCGCCGACGACGCCGGCCCGCTCGTCGGCGAGCAGCATCGGCACGCAGTCGGCGGCCAGGGCTACCAGCGCGATACCCGCCACCGCCGTCACCAGGCCGTCACAGCCCACCAGTCCGCCCGGGATGGCATCGATCACGCGCACGTGGTCGCTGTGCGTCTGGCCCATCAGCACCAGCGCCGAGTCGGCAAGTCCGAGCTCCGCGGCCAACCGAGCCCGGTTCGCCGCGACCGCTGCCGGATCGTCACCGACGCTGCCGCCGAGGTTGAACGTGTCGTACGGCGGCGCGCTCGCCCCGCCGCGCCGAGAGGTGACGACGCGCCGTGCGCGCACTCCGCGGAGACCCGGCAGCTCAGGGCTTGAGGAAATCGGGGATGTCGAGGTCGTCGTCGAATTCGGCCGGCCGGCGGCCGTTCACCCGACTGGCACCGACCGGCACCGGCGGATGCGCTGGCCGCTGACCGGGTTGGGCGGGGGGCGCAGCCGCCGTCGCCGGCCCGGGGGCGGATGCCGCCGCGCCAGCCGCCGGCACGGCACCGGCCAGCGCCGGCGCTTCCCGCTCGATCGCCCGACGGGCCGGCTCGGATCGCTTGTACGTCGGGGACCCGCCGTCGAAGCCGGCGGCGATGACGGTGATCCGCACCTCGTCGCCGAGCGCGTCGTCGATCACGGCGCCGAAGATGATGTTGGCGTCGGGATGGGCCGCCTCGGCGACGAGCGTGGCCGCCTCGTTGATCTCGAACAGCCCAAGGTCCGAACCACCGGAGATGGAGAGCAGCACGCCGCGCGCGCCGTCCATGCTCGCCTCGAGCAGCGGGCTCGCCACCGCCGTCTGCGCGGCCATCACGGCGCGGTTGTCGCCGCGCGAGCTGCCGATTCCCATCAGCGCCGAGCCCGCCCCGCTCATCACCGACTTCACATCGGCGAAGTCGAGGTTGATCAGGCCCGGGGTCGTGATCAGGTCGGTGATGCCCTGCACACCGGAGAGCAGCACCTGGTCGGCGCTCTTGAAGGCATCCATCACCGTGACGTTCGACTCGCTGATCTGCAGCAGCCGGTCGTTCGGGATGACGATCAGCGTGTCGCACTCGTTGCGCAGGCCCTCGATGCCCGTCTCGGCCGAGCCGGCCCGGCGCTTGCCCTCGAACGTGAACGGCCGGGTGACGACGCCGATCGTGAGCGCGCCCAGCTTTCGCGCAATCTCGGCAACGACCGGTGCGCCACCGGTGCCGGTGCCGCCGCCCTCGCCGGCGGTGACAAACACCATGTCGGCGCCCTTGAGAACCTCCTCGATCTCCTCACGGTGGTCCTCGGCGGCCTGTCGGCCGACGTCGGGGTTGGCGCCGGCGCCCAGGCCGCGGGTGAGTTCCCTGCCGACGTCGAGCTTGACATCGGCGTCGCTCATCAGCAGCGCCTGAGCGTCGGTGTTGATCGCGATGAACTCGACGCCTTTGAGTCCGACCTCGATCATGCGGTTGATGGCGTTCACGCCGCCGCCGCCGATGCCGACGACCTTGATGATCGCGAGGTAGTTCTGCGGAGGGGTCATCGATGTGCCTCTCTTGTCCGCGCGGGTAGCACGACTCTTACTCTCAACTAGACGGTTATAGTTATGTCAAGTTACCGACACGCCGGACAGTAGGAAACAACAGGCGCCGCTTCAATCACCGCGCCCGCGTGTCGGAGGTGTCTTTTCCTCGACCGCCGATCTCAGCGCACGACGACGGTCGGCAGCCCGCTGACGTCGTAACTGGTGCCGGGCCGGGTGAGCAGTGTCGGCAGGATGCGGCCCTTGGCCGCGTTGTCGGTGGCGCTCCCCCAGATCACCGTGCGGCCCTTGGCCAACGCGAGCCGAACATCCTCCGGTGTGCCGGCCGAGACCGACACGGTGATCGCCCGGACGGCCGCCGGAAGGCTGACGGCCACCGTGATCGCGGCCCTGATGGCGGCCCTCCCCGGCCCGGGAGCCGGCCCCGCGGAGGCGGATCGGGTGACCGGACCGAGCACGATCTTGCTGAGGCCGGCGGGCGGCGTTGGCGCCGCGGCGAAGGCGGTGCCGCCGGCGTCGAGGAGTTCGAACCCACCGGCGGTCACGGCATACGCCACGGCGACCCGCTCGTGCACGTCGATCAGTAGCCGGTTCGGCCACAGCCGGTGCACCTGCGCCGATTCGACCGGCGGCAGCGCCTCGATCCGACGCGCGATCGCCTGGGTGTCGATGCGTGCCAGCGGGCGATCCCGCGGCACCTGCGCCGCCGCGAGGACCTGCCCGTCGTCGAGCCGACCGGCGCCCACTACGCTGACCGACTTCACGTCGGTGAGGGGAGTGAACCAGGCGACCGCCACGCCGGCGACCAGCAGCAGGACGACGACGGCGGTCGTCACCAGCAGGCCGCGCCGCGACGGCCGATGCCGAAGCCGCCCGAACCACCGTCGCGGACCCGGCCGCAGCTGGGGCAGGTGGGGTCGGCCACGGTGGGGCAGGTGGGGCAGGCGCAGCTCGGGGCAGTGCACGAACCGACGCCAGCCGGTGTGTACCAGCCGGCCCCGATCTGCGGGCTGCCCGGGGTACCGGTCCGGGCGCTGTTCCCGGCCCGTCGTCGTCGTCATGACGCTGTCGCCTCCAGTTCCGCGAGCACCTCTGCGCCGAGCATCGTCACGTCGCCCGCGCCCATCGTGATAACCAGATCGCCGGGGCGCGCGAGCCGCGTGACCAGCGGAGCGACCGCAGTCCACGACGGCTCGTAATGGACGTGTTCGGGCGGCAGCGTGACGGCGCCGGCGACGAGCGCGCCGGTTACGCCGGGCAGCGGATCCTCCCGCACGCCGGCGATCTCCATCACCACCACCTCATCGGCGAGGCCGAGCGCCGCGCCGAACTCGGCGGCGAACGCCTTGGTCCGGCTGAACAGGTGCGGCTGGAACGCCACGATCAACCGGCCCTGCCCGGCCACGACGCGGGCCGCGTGCAGCTGGGCTCGCACCTTGGTCGGGTGGTGGGCGTAGTCGTCGTACACCGTGACGCCGCCCGCACGTCCCTTCAGCTCGAATCGCCGGTGCACGCCGCGGTACGCCCGCAGCCCCTCGAGCAGCTGGCCGCTCGGCAGGCCGAGCTCCATCCCGGCGAGCAGCGCGGCGGCGGAGTTCAGCGCCATGTGGTGACCGGTGACCGAGACCTCCACCGGCCCGATAAACGCGCCGTCGACCACCGCTCGGTAGGTCGTGCCGTCGCGGCGGACGGCGACCGATTCCAGCCGCAGGTCCGAATCCGGCGCGACGCCGTAGGTCCGGGTGCGCAGGCCTCGATCGCGCGCGAGGACGGCGACCCGCCGCGCGCCGGCGTCGTCGACCCCGGCGACGAGAATGCCGCTGGCATCGATGCAGCCGACGAAGTCGTCGAAGGCGGCGACGTAGGCAGCCGCCGTGCCGTGCTGGTCGAGGTGGTCGGGCTCGACGTTGGTCACGATCGCGGCGTACGGCGAGAGCAGCAGGAACGATCCGTCGCTCTCGTCGGCCTCGACGACGAAGAGCTCGCCGCTGCCATGGTGTGCATTGGATCCCGACTCGTTGAGCTCACCCCCGATCGCGAACGACGGGTCGGCTCCGCACCGCTGCGCGGCGACGGTGAGCATCGACGTCGTCGTCGTCTTGCCAGCGGTGCCGGCTACCGCGACGCCGCGATAGCCGCGCATCACCCACGCCAACGCGCCCGCGCGCGGCAACACGCGGAGGTCGGCCGCGCGGGCGGCGGCCAGCTCGGGATTGCCGGGACGGATCGCGTTCGAGACGACCACGGTGTCGGCGGCGGCGACATGCTGTGCGCTGTGTCCGATGTAGACGGTCGCGCCGAGAGCCCGCAACGCCGTGAGGACAGCGGAATCCTTCGCGTCGCTGCCCGACACCTGCATGCCGCGCGTGAGCATGATTCGCGCAATCCCGCTCATACCAGCACCGCCGATGCCGACGAAGTGCACCCGTCCGAGATCGGCGTCGACGCTGCTCACGGCGCCTCCACGGAAACGATCGCGTCGGCGCTGCTCACGGCGCCTCCACGGAAACGATCGCGTCGGCGCTGCTTCATCTGCCGGCCGCCCGGTAGACGAGCTCGGCCAGCGCGGCATCGGCATCGCGCCGGCCGAGTGATGCAGCAGCGCTTGACATGCGGGCGAGACGCTCGTCGGCACGCATCAGCGGCAGCACGGTATCGATGATCCACTCACCAGTCACCAGTTCGTCCGCGACGAGGAGCCCGCCGCCCGCGGCTACCACCGGCTCGGCGTTGTACCGCTGCTCGCCGTTGCCAATCGGCAGCGGCACGTACGCCGCCGGCATCCCAACGGCGGTCATCTCGCAGACGGTGTTCATACCGGCACGGCAGACGGCGAAGTCGGTGGCGGCGTAGGCGAGCTCCATCTCCTCGACGTAGGGCAGCAGCACGTATGCCGGGCCGCCACGGGGGATGTCGGCAGCCGTGACGTCGTTGCCGCGGCCGGCGATGTGCAGCACCTGAACCTCGGCGTCGGCGATGGCGGGCAGGGCGGCGAGGGCGGCGTCGTTGAGTCGGCGCGCACCCTGCGATCCGCCCGTGACGAGCAGCGTCGGCAACGCGGGGTCGAGCCCGAACCGCTCGCACGCCGACGAGCGCAGCGCGGCACGATCGAGCTCGCGGATCTCCTTGCGCAGCGGCATTCCGACGACCGTCGCGTTGGGTAGCGTGATCCGCGTGTCGACAACGCCGACGTACGGCGTGAATCGCGCGCCGATGCGGTTGCCGAGTCCCGGTGGTGTGTTGCTCTCGTGCACGACGTACGGCGTGCCGCGCCGGCGGGCGGCGACGTACGCCGGCAGGGCGACGTAGGACCCGAATCCCACCAGCACGTCGGCGTGGGCGCGACGCAGGGCAGCACCCGCGGCGCGAACCGACCCGACGACACTGCCCGGAACCCGAGCCAGGTCCAGGGAGAACCGGCGGGGCAGCGGCACCGACGGGATCAGCTCGAGTGCGATGCCGGCCTTGGGCATCAGGTCGGTCTCAAGTCCCCGTGCGGTGCCGAGGGCGGTGATCCGCACCGCGGGGTCGTCCGCGCGCAGCCGGGCGGCCAGCGCGAGTGCGGGCGAGATGTGCCCGGCGGAGCCGCCGCCGGCGAGGACGACCGATAGCGGACGGGTGGCCGCTGCGGGATGATGGCCCGGACCGGTCACCGGCCGGCGATTCCCTCGGTGCCGGTCGAGCGCAGTGCCTCGTCCGGCACCCGTGGGCGCCGCCCGACGTTGCCCGAGCGGCGTTCGCGGTGCTCGGTCGCCTTGGTCGAGGCGGCTCGCGCCGCGGTGGCGCGGGCACGGCGCGCGGCCCGGCCGACGACCCGCTCCGGGCCGGCGCGTCCCGCTCTCGGCGCCGGCAGCCGCAGCGCCCGGGCCACCTTCCCACGGTTGGCCAATGCTGCTGCCGCCGCGGGCTCGTGCCGCGCGAAGGACGCCAACATGCCGAGGGTGAACAGGGTCAGCACTAGCGAGGTGCCGCCGAAGGAAATCAGCGGCAACGGGATCCCGGTGACTGGCAGCAGGCCGACGACGTAACCGACGTTGATCAACGCCTGCCCGAGGATCCACGCCGTGACGGCGCCGGTCACCAGGCACACAAACGGCTCCGTGGCGTTGCGCGCGATGCGCAACCCGGCGTAGGCGAGGACGAGGAAGAGACCGAGGACGACCAGACACCCGACCAGGCCGAGTTCCTCGCCGATGATCGCGAAGATGTAGTCGGTGTGGGCGTTCGGCAACAGGCCCCACTTGAACCGGCTCTGTCCCAGGCCGTCGCCGAACCAGCCGCCGGTGGACAGCGCCGACAGGCCCTGGGCCGCCTGGAAACCGTTGCCGCTTCGGTCCTGGAACGGATGCACGAAGCTGACGACACGCCGCAGCCGGTAAGGCTCGTGCACTATCAGCAGGACGACGATGCCCATCGCGCCGACCGCGAGCGAGCCGAAGAGCCGGAACGGTGCGCCGGCCGTCCACAGCAGCCCGAAGATCACCAAGGCGATGCACAGCGTCGTACCAAGATCCGGTTCGAACATCACCAGCGCGCACATCGCGAGCGCGACAGGCAGCAACGGCACCACGAGATGGCGCCACTGCGATAGCCGGTTCTGCTTGCGTACCAGCAGGTCCGCGCCCCAGAGGGCCAGCGCCAGCTTCGCCGGTTCGGAGGGCTGGACCTGCAGGGGACCGAGGTCGATCCAGCGGCGCGCGCCGTGCCAGAGAATACCCACACCGGGGACGAGCACCGCCATCAGCCCGACGAACGCGAGCAGCAGCGCCGGATACGCGAGCCGCCGGTAGGCGCGTGGCGAGATGCGTACCGCGATCCAGAAGGTCGGAATGCCGATCGCCAGCCACAGCAGCTGTTTGGTGAAGATTCCGAACGCCGAACCGGTGGTGCGATAGGCATCGACGCTCGAGGCCGAGAGCACCATCACGACGCCGATGACACACAGCAGGCCCGACGCGACGAGGAGCATGTGCAGCGAGGCGAGCGGACGGTCGAAGAACGGCTGCTGGTTGGTGGTGCGCTCGTCCGCCGCGGCGTCGGTCCGGGTCACTCCCCCTCCAGCATCCGCACCGCCGCTGCGAACGCGTCGCCCCGAGCCGCGTAGTCGGTGAACATGTCGAACGACGCGCCGGCAGGTGCGAGCAGCACCGTGTCCCCGTCACCCGCCAGCCGCGCCGCTGCCCGCACCGCCTCGGTCATGGCCCCATCGTCGCTGGTGGACACGTCGACGACCGGCAGGTCGGGCGCGTGTCGCGCGATTGCGTCCGCGATGCGAGCACGGTCGACGCCGATCAGCACCGCACCGACCAGGTGGCGGCGCACGGATTCCACCAGCGGCGTGACGTCGATGTCCTTCAGCTGCCCGCCGGCGATCCACACGACGCGCGGGTACGACGTCAGCGATCCCGCCGCCGCGTGCGGGTTCGTCGCCTTGCTGTCGTCCACATAGGACACTCCGGCTACGACGCCGACGACCGCATTGCGGTGGGGGGCCGGGAGGTACGCGCGCAATCCCGCGGCGATTGCCTTCGGGGGCACGCCGTAGCGTCGAGCCAGTGCGGCCGCAGCCAGAGCGTTCGCGACGTTGTGCCGGCCGGAGACAGGAATGTCGCCGCACCGAGCGAGTTCGACGCCGCCGCCGGCGGACCCGATAGCGCCTTCCGCCACGTCGAATGCGCGGTCGACCAGCGAGTCACCGACCACGCCCAGCTGCCCGTTCGCCGGCTCGCCGAGGGTGAACGCGACGACGTCGGAGCAATCGGCGGCAAGGGCGACGACAGCCGGGTCGTCCGCGTTCACGACCGCCGTCGCACCCGGACGCAGGATCGAGCCCTTGTCGGCGGCGTAGGCCTCGAACGTGCCGTGCCAGTCGAGGTGGTCGGGAACCAGGTTCAGGATCGCGGCCGCGACCGGCTGGATGGTCGGGCAGAAGTGCAGCTGCGCACTGGAGAGCTCGACGGCGAGCACGGCGTGAGCCGGCCGGGCACGCACCGCATCGGTCACCGGATCGCCGATGTTGCCGGCCGCGACGGCGCTAAGCCCGCCCGCTTGCAGCATCGAGGACAGCATGCCGACCGTCGTCGTCTTGCCGTCGGTGCCCGTGACCGCAAGCCAGTCCGGGCGCGGTGGTTCGGCGATGCGCCAGCCGAATTCGACCTCGCTGATCACCTCAAGGCCGACGTCGAGAGCCGATCGAAGCAAGGGGTGTGTGGGCCGCAGCCCGGGTGAGGTGATCACCAGGTCCGTCCCAGCCGGCGGCGCGTCCAGCTCCGGGACCACGGTGACCGCGCCGGCGAGATCGGCCGGCAACCCCCCGGTCGGGTCGGTGACGGTGACGACGGCACCCAGGTCGAGCGCCGCGCGCACGGCGGCGATGCCGGAGCGGCCGGCGCCGGCGACCACGACCCGGCGGCCGGCGAGCGATGAGACCGGCGGCGTCATCCCTGCACCCCGTAGGAGATGAACTCGGCGTAGAACACGCCGAGCCCGAAGGCCACCGCGAGGCCGGTGACGATCCAGAACCGCACGATGACGGTCATCTCCTGCCAGCCGGCCAGCTCGAAGTGATGATGGATCGGGGCCATGTTGAACAGCCTGCGGCGGGTGGTCCGAAACACCGCTATCTGCAGCACCACCGAGAGGATCTCGAGTACGAACAGGCCGCCGAGCACGAACAGCAGCATCTCGGTGCGCGAGAGGATCGCGAGCGCGGTGACGAGTCCGCCGAGCGCGAGCGATCCGGTGTCGCCCATGATGATCCGGGCCGGATGGGCGTTCCACCAGAGGAACCCGAAGCAGGCACCCATCGCCGCCGCCGCCACCAGAGCGACGTCGAGCGGGTCTCGGACGACGTAGCAACCGCCCTTCGCGCCGGCGACGCCACACAGGTTGCGGAACTGGTAGAACGAGATCATCACGTAGGAGCCGAGCACCATCACCGAGCTTCCGGCCGCCAGGCCGTCCAGGCCGTCGGTGAAGTTGACGGCGTTGGAGAACCCGCCGACCAGCAGCAGCGCGAAGATCACGAATCCGACGCCGCCGAAGCTGATCGCCGCGATGTCGCGGACGAAGGACAGGTGTACCGACGCCGGCGCCACCTTGGGACCGCGGTGGAACTGCAGCGCCAGGACGGCGAAGCCCACGCCGCCGACCACCTGGCCGATCAGCTTCGCCGACTTCGACAGGCCGAGATTGCGTTGCTTGCGCACCTTGACGAAGTCGTCGACAAACCCGACCGCGCCGAGAAAGACCATCAGGGAGAGCGCCAGCAGCCCGGACGCGGTCGGGCCGCGGCCGGGCTGGGTGACGACGACCAGGTGCGCCACGAGGTAGCCGAGCACGGTGCCGACGATGATGACCGTTCCACCCATGGTCGGTGTGCCCCGCTTGACCATGTGCGAACGCGGGCCTTCGGTGCGGATCTCCTGGCCGAAGCCGCCGCCGCGGAAGATCCGCACGGCGATCGGCGTGCAGAGGATCGAGAAGAGCAGCGACACAAGGGCGGCGATCAGCACCGACTTCACGGCGTCACCTCGGCGGCCCCGCCGTCGGTCCGGCCGGCGAGATCCAGCGCGAGCCGCTCGAGCCCGACCGACCGCGACGCCTTCACCAGCACGACGTCGCCGGAGCGGACATCGGCGCTGACGACGTCGGCCGCTGCCGCGATGTCGGGCACATGAGTCGAGCTCTCCCCCCGCATGCCAGCCGCGCGCGCACCGTCGTAGATCCCACCCGCATCGGCTCCGACGACGATGAGGCGGTCGATGCCGAGCGCGGCCACCGAACGCCCGAGTGCATTGTGCTCGCGCTCCGTTGCCGCACCGAGCTCGGCCATCGGGCCAAGCACGGCGATCGACCGGCCGGGACGTGCGGCGCCGAGCCCCGCCAGCGTCCGCACGGCCGCCAGCATCGATTCCGGGTTGGCGTTGTAGGCGTCGTTGACGAGCAGCACGCCGTCGGACCGCTCGACGACCTCCATCCGCCACCGGCTGGCCGGCGTCGCGGCGGTGATCGTGTCGGCGACGGCGGGCAGCGGCAGCCCAAGCTCGAGCGCGATCGCCGCGGCCGCAAGGCTGTTCGACACCTGGTGCTCGCCGACAAGACCCAGCCGGATCGGCGCGTTCTGGCCGCCCCCGACGAGCGTGTACGACGCCCGGCCGTCGGGGCCGACCGTTACGTCGGCGGCACGCACGTCGGCATCGGTCGCGGTGCCGAACAGCACGATGCGGGCCGGGGTGGTTGTCGACATCGCCCGGACCAGCGGATCGTCGGCGTTGAGCACCGCGACGCCGCCGGCTGCCGCGGCCGGAAGCGCCTGTACGAGTTCGGATTTCGCGGCCGCGATCGCCTCCCGCGAGCCGAACTCGCCGAGGTGTGCGCTGCCGACATTGAGAACGGCGGCCAACCGCGGGCGCGCGATGCGGCACAGTGCGGTGATGTCACCCATCCTTCGCGCGCCGCTCTCCAGCACGAGATAGCGAGTGTCCACAGTGCACCGGAGCACGGTGTGCGGGTAGCCGATCTCGGTGTTCAGCGAGCCGGCCGGCGCCACGGTGGGACCGAGCCGGGCGAGCAGCGCGGCCAGCAGGTCCTTTGTCGTCGTCTTGCCCGCCGACCCCGTGACGCCGACGACGTCGACACCGGGCAGCCGGGCCAGCGCCGCGTGCGCGAGGCGGCCCAGGGCTTCGACCGGGCTGCCGCCGACGATCACGGCCGGTCCACCGACGGGCCGCGCCGCGAGCACCGCGACGGCACCGGCGCGCAGCGCATCGGCCGCGAAGTCGTGCCCGTCGACACGGTCTCCGGCGACGGCGACGAAAAGGCCGCCGGCGCCCACCGACCGAGAGTCGAACTCGACGCCGGTCACCAGCGCAGGGCCTAGCGCACCGTCCTCGAGCTGTCCCCCGGTCGCGGCCGCGACGTCGGAGAGCGTCATCTCGATCACGCCGGATCCGCGGCGTCGGCGTCGGCCAGAGCGGCGCGCAGCACCATCCGGTCGTCGAACGGCCGGACCGTACCCGCCACCTCCTGTCCCTGCTCGTGGCCCTTTCCGGCCACAAGCACCGTGTCGCCGGCCCGCGCTCGCCGCACGGCCTCGGCGATCGCGGCGCCGCGGTCGCCGACGACGGTCCACGGCGCGGCGCCGGCAGCGCGCGCCCCGGATTCGATCTCGGACCGGATCGCGGTCGGGTCCTCCGAGCGCGGGTTGTCATCGGTAATGATCACCAGGTCGGATCCGCGCGCGGCCACGTCGCCCATCATCGGGCGCTTGGCCCGGTCCCGGTCGCCGCCGCACCCGACGACGACGATCAGCTGGCCCGACGTCGAGGGCCGCAGCGCCGCGATGACGGCTTCGAGCGCGGCCGGCTTGTGGGCGTAGTCGACGTAGGCGCGAATCGGCGTGCCCGGTCCGTCGACCCGCTCCAGCCGGCCGGGCACCCGCACGGCGGCGAACGCGGCGGCCGCCTCGGCGACCGGCACGCCGACCGTGTCGAGCATCGCCAGCGCGAGCAGCGCGTTGTCCACGTTGAACCGTCCCGGCAGCCCGAGGGTGACAGCGGTCCACCCGCCGTCCGGACCGACCGCGGCGAACGACGACCCGCGGTCGTCGGCGCCGATCGGTCCGGCCCGCCAACGCGCGCCAGCAGCACCGGCGGCCGAGACCGTCACCGTGCCGGGGCCGACCAGTCGGCGGCCCCAGGGGTCGTCGACGTTCACCACCTCGGCCGCGCTGCGGCCGTCGAAGAGCAACGCCTTGGCCGCGAAGTAGTCGTCCATGTCGGCGTGGAAGTCCAGGTGCTCCGCCGAGAGGTTGCTGAACCCGGCCGAGGCGAACCGGGTGCCGTCGACCCGGCCGAGCACGAGTGCGTGACTGGACACCTCCATCGCCACGGCCGTGGCGCCGCGCTCGAGCATCACGGCGAGCGCGGCCTGCAGCTCCGGCGCCTCCGGCGTGGTGCGCACGCTCGGCTCGGTTCGCCCGGCGATCCGGGTTTCGACCGTGCCGAGCAGCCCGGTCACCATGCCGGCGTGGCGAAGTCCCGCCTCGAGCAGGAAGGTGGTCGTGGTCTTGCCGCTGGTGCCGGTCACGCCGAGCACGGCCAGCTGGCGCGACGGGTCGCCGTAGATCCACGACGACAGCGGTCCGATCACCGAGCCCAGCCGGTTCTCGACAAGCACCGGCAGGCCGCTCGCACGCGCGCGCGCCGCTCCGGCCGGATCGGTGAGCACGGCGACCGCGCCGCGGCGGGCGGCCTCCGTCGCATAGTCGGCGCCGTGCGCGGCCGACCCCGCCCGGGCGATGAAGAGGTCACCGGCCACGACGGCGGCAGCGGCATGGGCGATCCCGGTGACAAGGACGTGCTCGGCGGCATCTATGGCGACACCGGCAGTTTGCCGGTCGAGTCGCGCGGCGACGGCTCCCAGCGGGTGCGCCGCCGGTCGCGCGGGTCGCAGCGGCGCGATCGGTGCTGGCACGACAGGCAAGACTACCGGCGCCGGACGCGACGTCCGTCCATCACGGGTAGAGCGGCAGCGACGCCGGCCGGGCCCCCGTCGGCGGCACCCCGCCCGCCTTCAGCGCGTAGGTCATGATCTGACCGAAGAGCGGCGCGGCGACGTCGCCGCCCAGGTAGTCGGTCTGCGGCGTGTCGACCATCACCGAGATCACGTACGCCGGATTGTCGGCCGGCGCGAACCCCGCGAAGGTCGACCAGTAGTTGGAGTTGGAGTAGGTGCCGTCCGGGTTCAGCTGCTGGCCGGTGCCGGTCTTGCCGGCGACGGTGTAGCCGGCAATGGCCGCCTTCGGCGCGGTGCCGCCCTCCTGGGTGACCATCTGCAACATCTGCTGCAGTGTGCGGGCCGTCTGCACCGACACGATGCGGTGCCCGGCCGGCGCCGTCGCCCGGGCCACGCTGCCGTCGGGCGCGGTAACGCTTTGCACGATCCGGGCCGGGACGCGCACGCCGTCGTTCGCGATCACCTGGTACATGTTGGCGAGCTGCAGGCTGGTGACCGCGACGCCCTGGCCGATCGGCAGGTTGCCGAAGGTGCTCCCCGACCAGTCCTTCATCGCCGGCAGCAGGCCCGCGCTCTCAGTCGGCAGCTGGATGCCCGTGGTCGAGCCCTCACCGAAGGCCTTGGCGTAGTCGTCCCAGGCCTTCGGCCCGAGCTTCTGCGCGATCAGCAGGGTCCCGATGTTGCTGGACTTGGCGAGGATGCCGGTCGCCGTCCACCGCACCGGGCTGTGCACCCAGTCGTCGTGGATCGTGCGGTCGGCGACCTGCAGCTCACCGGGAACGTTCAGCACCGTCCTCGGCGTGATGACGTGGCGTTCCAGCGCCGCGGCGAAGGTGATGATCTTGTTGGCCGAGCCGGGCTCGAAGACGTCGGAGACGTTCGGGTTGGAGAGCAGCGGGCCTGGCGAGGCGCCCGGGTCGCTCGCGTCGTAGGTCGGGTCTGATGTCATCGCGAGGACTCGGCTGGTCCTTGCGTCCATCACCGTGACCTGGCCGCCCCTGGCGCCGGTCGAGCGCACCGCCTGGTTCAGGGCCTGCTGGGCGACGTACTGCAGGTCACTCGAGATCGTCAGCCGCACGGTCGATCCCGCCACCGCCGCCGTCTCCTTGTGCACGCCAGATGGGATCACCTCGCCGCCCTGGCCGACCTCGACCGTCAGCCGGCCCGGCGTTCCCGACAGCGGCTTGTCGAACTGCTGCTCGATGCCGGCCCGGCCGTGACCGTCGCGGTCGGTGAATCCGACGACGCTGGCGCCGATGCTGCCGTCGGGATGCATGCGCTCGGGTTCGGGAAGCGTGCCGATTCCCTCGATGCCCAGTGCCATCACCTGCTCGGCGATCGTCGGGTCGACGTCGTGCGCGAGATAGACGAACCGGCTGCCGCGTGCCGATGCCGCGACGATGGCCTGCTGCGCGGTCGATACCGGGACCCCGAGCATCGGCGCGACCCGCTGCGCGACCGAGAACGGCTCGATGATCATCGACGGGTCGGCGAACACGGCGTCGGCGTCGACGCTGTAGGCCATCACCTCGCCGTTGCGGTCGAGGATCTGCCCCCGCGTCGCCTGGATGTCCGTGGTGCGCAGCCGGGACTGCTGTGCCGCCGAGGCGTAGGTGGCGCCGTCGAGGGCCTGCAGCTGCACCAGCCGTCCGCCGAGCACGAGCACGAGCACGACCACGCCGACGAAGCTGACCGTGAGCCGCCGCGAGCCGCTGCCGAGCCGCAGCGTTCGGGAGGACGGTCGGCGCGGCGCGGTGGGCGACGGTGCCGTCCGGCGGCGGGAGCGCGGTGGCTGCTGGCTCATCGGTTCGTACCTCCGGGCGGGGGCGGCGGCGGGGGCGGGACGGTGGCCGGCGCCGGGTGCCCGAGCACCTTGGTGTGGCCGCCGGGGCCGATCACGATGAAGGTCGGGTCGCCGCCCGCGACCATTCCGAGCGCGGCGGCGGCTGCGGCGAGGTGCTCCGGCGTCGACAGGGACTGGATCCGTCGTTGCAGCTCTTGCTGCTTGAGCACCAGCGCGTCGTTGCGCAGCTGCAACGAGCGCGCCCGGAACGACCCCGAGGCCGTCACGGTGTTGACGAACAGCAGCAGCACCAGCCCGGCGGCCAGCACGACCAGGATGAGCAGCACGAACGGCGTCCGCGGCGCCGTCGCCGGTGCGAGCCGTCCGCGGGCAGACCGGGCCCGCCCGACGACGCCGGACGCGCTGAAGGCGGTCATGCCGCCTCGCGAACCCGCTCGGCTGCGCGCAGGCGGGCCGAGGTCGCACGGCGGTTGGTCGTGCGCTCGCGCTCCGACGGCCGTTCGGCGCCGTTGGTCAGCAGCCGCAGGGTCGGCGCAGACCCGGGCAGCTCCACCGGCAGGTCGATCGGCGTGGTTCCCCGGGCCCGGGCGGCGAAGGCGCGCTTCACGGCGCGGTCCTCCAGCGAGTGGTAGCTCAACACGACGATGCGTCCTTTCACTGCGAGAGCGTCGATTGCGGCGGGCAGCACGCGCTGGAGGCTGGCCAGTTCCTGGTTGACCTCGATGCGCAATGCCTGGAAGGTGCGCTTGGCTGGGTGGCCGCCGGTCCGGCGGGTGGCGGCGGGGACGGCGTCCTTGACCAGCTCGGCGAGCCGGGCGGTACCGGCGAACCGCTCCCGGCCCCGCTCGGCCACGATCGCCCGCGCGATCCGGGCGGCGAAACGCTCCTCGCCGTACTCCCGCAGGACCGCCGCCAGCCGCTCGGCGGGATAGCTGTTGACGATGTCGGCGGCGGTGGGGCCGGCCGTCGCATCCATCCGCATGTCAAGCGGCGCGTCGACGGAGTAGGTGAACCCGCGCCGCAGCTCGTCGAGCTGCATGGAGGACACACCGAGGTCGAGCAGCACTCCGTCGACCCGCGGGTAACCGAGCCGCGACAGCACAGCGGGCATCGCGTCATAGACCGTGTGCACCAGGTGGATTCGCCCCGCGTAGTCGGCGAGCCGGCGCCGGCTTGATTCGAGCGCCTCGAGGTCGCGGTCGAGGCCGACCAGGGTGAGCTCGGGATGGCCGGCGAGCAGCGCCTCGGCGTGACCGCCCAGCCCGAGCGTCGCGTCGACGACAACGGCGGGCCGCCCGGCCAATGCCGGGCCGAGCAGCGCGACGACCCGGTCGAGCAGGACGGGCACGTGCGCGCCGCGCCCGCCGTCCACGATCAGGCCTTCGCCAGCAGGACGGCGAGCAGTGGAGTCCCAGCGATGACCAGCATGGCGAGGGCGAGTAGCAGCAGGCTCGATCGGACGTCGGCGGCCAACGGGAGCTGCGGGGCGACGGCGAGTTGCTCCACTGCCGCTTGCTCCACTGGCGGCAGTCGCTGCTCCTCCGCCGGCGCCGGGGCTCCGGGCCCGGCAGCGGGCGCCGCGGCGGGGCCGGGCAACCCCAACACCGAGCCGGCCGGCCCGGTGTAGGCCGTCGCTGTCATCGGCTCCTCCTGCGTCGCGGTGCGAGACATCAGCGGTTTCGGGACGGGTCGTGCGTCGTGGTCCCCACCCGCCGGACTACCTGGCACCGGGGAAGGTGCGCCAGGACCCGGGAACGGGTGGAGACCAAGTGCCAGGGAGCCCGCGGTGACCGGGTGGTCAGCCGCGACCGCTCAGACCAGCCCGGGCAGCACCTCCTCCTCGATGTTGGCGACGCTGCCCTCGATCTCGGCGAGGTAGCGCTCCCAGGCGCCGGGCTCCCAGATCTCCACCCGGGTGTTGGCGCCGATCACGGCACAGTCGCGGTCCAGCCCGGCGAACTCGCGCAGCGGCGGCGGGATGGTGATCCGGCCCTGCCGATCGGGGATCTCGTCGGACGCGCTGGCGAACAGCACCCGGCTGTAGTCCCGTACCCGCCGATCACTCACCGGGGCGCCACCGG
>QHCD01000033.1 GCA_003244255.1 Pseudonocardiales bacterium
CGTGCCTGAAGGCCGGCAAGGTTACCCGCGGCTGAGTGGTCAGGGCGACCGGTGATGCGCGGGGGGTGATCGCCGGTGGCGAACGACGCCGACGTCATCGGCGGCGGCAATCCGGATCGGCCACCGCGCCGCTGGCCTGGCGCGACTGCCCTTCTCGTGCTCGTCCTCGTCGCCGTGATCGCGGCGCTGCTGAATCACCCGCACGGCGACCACCCCGCGGCGGTGTCGTCCTCCGGTCCGCCGTCGACCGGGACCTCGATCGCCGCACCCCGGCCGAGCCTCAGCCTGCCGCCGCCCGATCCCGGCCTGGCCTGCGGACCCTGCGACCCGGTGCTTACGGCGTCGCCGGGACACGGCCCGCCGGGACTGCGGTTGGCGGTGCCGGGGTCGCGTGCCGTCCAGGTCGTGGACACGGCGACCGGCGCTGTCACCGCCGACCACCGAATCCCCGTCCCCCCAGGCGAACGCGTGCTTGACATCGTGCCGCTCGACCACGGCATCGCGGCCCTGGTGACCGCCATCGCGGGGACAACGGCCGCCGTCGGCACCGTGTGGTCGCTTAACGGCAGTGGCCGGGTGGCGCGCCTTGGCCAGGCCGACTTCATCTTCCCCGGCACCGACGGCGACTCGATCTGGACGGCGACATACGGGCGACCCGACAACGGCCCGTACCTGCTGCAGGACGTGTCGGCTACGGGTGTGGTCCGCACCGCACTGGTCGAGCCTGACGACGTCGGCGTCGTGGCGGGCACCGACCAGGGACTGATCCTCACCACGCCGGTGTCGGCCGCCACCGCACCGGCCGGCACGGTGCAGGTGATGCGGCTGACCGGAAGCGGTCTGCAGCCGGTGTCGCCGCCGAACGTGACGTCGGTGATCGCGGTCAACCGTGACCACGTCGCCTGGTCGACGACGTCCGGGGAGCTCGTCGTCGAAGATCTGGTGACGGGCGACGAGCGGATCGAGCCGGTTCCCGACGTGCAGCTCGCGGTCGAGGGCAGCTTCAGCCCGGACAGCCGCCGGCTTGCCTTCGTGATCGGCGGCAGGATCGGTACCGACGCCCAACCGGCGAGCTACGGCACCGTGCGCGTGTTCGACATCGCCGCCGGCTACGACATCGTGGTCGACGGGGTCCGGCTCGCACCGAAGCAGATGCCGGGGGTCGGCTGGACGAGCTCGGGCACCCTCGTGCTCGAGCTGCGCTTCGACGCGAACATCAGGCTCGCGTTCTGGGCGGCGTCCGGCGATCCCACCACCGCGCTCGGCGCCGTGGTGCACAACGTCGACGTGCCCGAACTGCGGGTGGTGCCGATGCCGCGCTGAGCTGGCGCCCGGCAAGATCGATCCGTGACCATTCCATCGCTGCGCCAGATCGCGATCTTCTGCTTCGACGACGCGGAGGAGCTCGACGTCGTCGGACCGTGGGAGGTGCTGGCGTTGTGGACTCAGAACTTCCCCGACGACGGCTACCGCGCGTCGCTCGTCTCGTCGGACGGCCGCGCGGTCAGGTGCGCGAAAGGCCTTGTGTTGCAGCCACATTCTCCTGCCGAGGAGCTACCGGCGATCGACGTGCTGGTGTATCCGGGCGGGCTCGGCACCAGACCGCATCTTCGCGACGATGCGCGACTGGAGTGGGTCCGCGCGCAGCAGCGCACCGGCACCTTGATGACCAGCGTCTGCACCGGCGCGCTGGTCTACGCCGCGGCCGGGCTGCTGCGGAACCGCCCCGCGACCACGCACTGGGCCGCGATCGACGAGCTGGCAACGATCGACCCGAGCATCTCGATCCGGCCCGACGACCGGTACGTCGACGACGGCGACATCGTCACCTCGGCCGGTGTCTCCGCCGGGATCGACATGGCCCTGCACCTGGTCGACCGGCTGGCCGGTACCGACCGAGCGCGGGCGACCCGGCGCGGCATCCAGTACGACCCGAAGCCGCCCGTCTGAGCCGGTCGGTCTGAGCCGTGGGCCGGCCTGGCCCCCCTTTCAGGCGGTGACGCCCCGTGACTTGGCCGCGGCCACGATCAGGTCGGTGACGACGTCCCACGAGAGCGCGCAGCTGTCGATCACCAGGTGGTAGTGCCGGGCGTCGGTAGCGTCCTTGCGGTAGAAGTGCCTGACGTAGGCATGGCGGGCGGAGTCGTTGTCGCGCAGGTCGCGCATGGCCGCCTCGGCGTCGATGCCGGCGATCCGGGCGTGCGCCGCTGCGCGGGCCGGCGCCGGTCCGTCGAGCCGGACGTGCAGGGCGTTCGGGGCGTCGGCAAGCACGATCGCGCCGGCCCGGCCGAGCACCACGCCGCCAGCTCCCGCGGCGATCTCGCGCAACACCTCCTCGGTGTGTTCGCGCAGCAACCGCTCGTCCGCGATCGACGTGCCGGCGCCGGCTGACCCCGCGAAGTCCGGCGCAGCCGCCATTGACGCGAACACCCGCCACAGACCGCTGTGCACCGCCTCGTCCTTGCCCTCGACGTCGTGCATCGGCACGCCGAGCTTGCGGGCGACGCCCGCCGGGATCGCGCGGTCGAGAAACGGCAGCCCGAGCTGCTTGGCCACCGCCGGACCGATCTCGTGCCCACCGGCGCCGTACGACGCCGAGATCGTGACGACTCCCACGGCAACCTCCGGCGCACCAGGTTCCAGGATGCGAGCGAGACTAGTGGTCTGTCTGGGATATGCCGCGGTGGATGTGGTGATCCAGGCGCCACAGGCACCGCCAGGTCATATCCCAGACAGACCACTAGTGGGGCCGACCGGAAGGTTGTCCAGGGTGGACAGCTCCCGACGTCGAGTGACCACCTTGGCGTGCGGTAAGTTCTGCGAGCAGTTCACCGCAATGTGTTCAGCTGGGTTCCAGCCGGTGCCAGCGACGACGAAAGGGCTCGCCGTGGTCCAGGCGTACATCCTCATCCAGACCGAGGTCGGCAAGGCCGCGTCGGTGGCCGCCGAGATCGCCAATCTCGCCGGCGTGACGCTCGCCGAGGACGTCACCGGCCCCTACGACGTGATCGTGCGCGCCGAGGCGGCCGACGTGAACGAGCTCGGCAAGCTGGTAGTCGCGCGCGTGCAGGGCATCGACGGCATCACCCGCACGCTGACCTGCCCGATCGTCCACTTCTAGGATCCGGCCCAGCACACGGGACCGGGCCGCAACCGAACCGAGCCGCAATCGAGCCGCGCCGCCGGCGGGCTGCCGGGATCGCGACGGCGACCGCCGTACCCGTCACGGTCCTTCTCGCCCTGCTGTTGTTCCTGATCGCCCGGCACAGCCGGGGCGGCGCCGAGCCGGCCCCGCCCTCGACCCCGAGCGGTGCGCAGCAGCCGGCGATCACCGTCTCCCCCGTGCCTCGCACCGCGGTGGGCGACAGGTACTGCCCGCAGTTCCTCGCCGCGCTGCCCGACAAGCTCTCCGGCCTCCGCCGTCGAACCGTCGCGGCGCAGACGCAGTACGTGCAGGCCTGGGGGGTGCCGCCGGTGATCGTGCACTGCGGCGTGTCGCGGCCGTCAACCTTCGTCGTCGGGCAGCAGCTGACGTCGGTAAACGACGTGCAGTGGTCGCTCGCCAACGCCGAGTCCGGCGGCACCTGGACGGCCGTCGACCACACCGTCTACGTCTCGGTCTACGTCCCGGAGTTCTACGCCGCGGAGGGCCCGCTGGTCGACGTCGGCGCGGCGATCACCAAGGTCATGCCGAGATCGGCGATCCGACCAGGGCCGGCGAGGTAGCTACCCGTGCCGCCGCGGGCGGCGCAGAGCAACCCCGAGCAAGCGATCCAGCAGCTCACCGATCTCGATGCCGCTCGCCTGCCAGGCCCTGGGGAACATCGAGATGTCGGTGAAACCCGGCATGGTGTTCACCTCGTTGAGCACCGGGCCGGCGTCGGTGACGAAGAAGTCGATGCGCGCCAGCCCCGCGCCGTCGAGCGCGGTGAACGCGCGCACGGCCATCGAGCGGATCTGCTCGATGTCCGCTTCGGGCAGCCGCGCCGGGATGTCGAACTCGCACGCGTCGTCGAGGTACTTCGCGTCGAAGTCGTACCAGTCGTGCCCGCGCACTAGCCTGATCTCGGCGGGCAGGCTCGCGATCGGCGGGCCGCCGTCGACGTCGTCGATGACCCCGCACTCGACCTCACGGCCGGTGATCGCCGCCTCGACGATCACCTTGTCGTCGGTCTCGCGGGCCAGCGCCACGGCGCTCTCGAGCCCCGTCCAGTCGGTAACGCGGCTGATGCCGACGCTGGATCCCGCGCGCGCGGGCTTGACGAACACGGGCAGGCCGAGCCGGGCACGCGCGTCGTCGGACAGGCAGGTGCCGGCGCGCAGCACCTCGTAGTCGCCGACCGGAAGTCCGGCGGCCGCGAGCAGCTTCTTCGCATACTCCTTGTCCATGGCGACCGCGCTGCCGAGCACCCCGGCGCCGACGTAGGGAATGCCCGCCATCTCCAGCAGGCCCTGGATGGTGCCGTCCTCGCCGTACGCGCCGTGCAGCACGGGGAACACGACGTCAACGCCGGAGAGCAGGCGCGTGGCCTCGCCCGGTTCGATGACCACGAGCCCACCGGCGGTCGGGTCGGGCGGCAGCACGACGCCCGCCCCGCCCGTGACCTCAGGCAACGCGCCATCGCTGACGGCGAGCCGGGCCGGGTCGCCGCTCTGCAACACCCACCGGCCCGCCCGACTGATGCCAACCGGCACGACGTCGTATCGCCGCGGATCGAGGTGGCGCATCACGCTCGCCGCCGACAGGCACGATACGGCGTGCTCGCCGCTGCGTCCGCCGAATACGACCGCGACCCTGACCCGCCCCGACTCGGACATGCAACCGACCCTAACGGGGCCGGCCGGGCCGGCAGAGGCGCCGCTCCGGGCAGGGTCACCCGCCAGGATGGGCTCACTCCGGCCGCGGGTTCCGGCCCATCAGCTTGGCGACCAGGTCGGCCGGCTGCATGCCCTCGTGACAGACCTGGACGACGTGGTCGGTGATGGGCATCTCCACTCCGGCCCGCGCCGCCAGGTCTGCGACGGCCCGGCAGGAGAGCACTCCCTCGGCGACCTGGCGCATTCCGCGTTTGATACTCGTGATGTCCTCGCCGGCGCCGAGCCGGACGCCGACCGTCCGGTTGCGGGAGAGCGGCGAGGTACAGGTGGCGACCAGATCGCCGAGTCCGGCAAGCCCGGCAAACGTCGTCGGGTCGGCGCCGAGCGCGGCGCCGAGGCGCGCCGTCTCGGCCAGGCCGCGGGTGATCAGGCTGGCCCGGGTGTTGTCGCCGAACCCGAGGCCGTCGGACATGCCGCAGGCCAGTGCGATCACGTTCTTCACGGTGCCGCCGAGCTCACAGCCGACGACGTCGGTGTTGGTGTACGGGCGGAAGTACGGCGCCTGGCAGATCGCCTGCACCCCGCTCGCGCGGTCGTGGTCGACGCACGCGATCACGCTGGCGGTCGGCTGCTCCGCGGCGACTTCGCCGGCCAGATTCGGACCGGTGACGACGGCGATCCGTTCGGGGGCGGCGCCGGTGACCTCGATGATCACCTCGCTCATCCGCTTCGCGGTGCCGATCTCGATGCCCTTGGACAGGCTGAGCAGGGTGGCGTCGGCGGGCAGGTCTGGCGCCCAACCGGCCAGGTTCTCGCGCAGCGTGTGCGATGGCACGGCGAGCGCGACGACGTCGGCGCCGGCGAGCGCCGCTCGCGGGTCGGCGGTGATGTCGACGGCGTCGGGCAGCCGCACCCCTGGCAGGTAGTCGCTGTTCTCCCGCGTGGTCGCGAGCTCGTCGGCCAGCTCCCGGCGGCGGGCGCAGAGCACCACATCGGCGCCGGAGTCTGCCAGCACTTTCGCGAACGTGGTGCCCCACGACCCCGCGCCCAGCACGGCGACGTGCCCCCGCCGAGATCGCGGTTCGCCACCTCGACGCGCCGGCAGACCGGTGTTCAACTGCGATCTCGCGGCGTCTCGTGCGGTGCGGCGTCGCGTTCCGGAGGCGTCCAGAAGGTCGACGGCGGCGTCTCGCCGCGGATCTCGCCGAGCAGGGACCGCACCTCGGCCATGATCGCGTCCGTGGTCTGCCGCAGCAGCTCCTGCGTGATCGGCCGGCCGAGGAACTCCGACAGGTCGACCGCAGGCCCGGCCAGGTACGTGACCCGCTTGCGCGGCAGCGGCGAGAACCGGTGGTTGTACCGGTCGTAGAAGTGCTGAGCCCCCCACTGCGCGACGGGGATGACCGGGACACCCGTGGCGAGGGCGAGCCGGGCGGCGCCGGTGCGTGCGCGCATCGGCCACCACTGCGGATCGCGGGTCACGGTGCCCTCCGGGTAGATGCACAGGCACTCGCCGTCGCGCAGCGCCTCTTCCGCCGCCAGCAGCGACCCGCTTGCCTGCGCCGAGCCGCGACTCACCGGGATCTGCCTCGCGCCCCGCAACACGGCGCCGAAGACGGGCGCGCCGAACAGGCTCTCCTTCGCTAGGGTGCGCGGGATCCGCCCGGCGTCCCAAGCAAACCGTACGAAGATCAGCGGGTCGGCGTAGGACACGTGGTTGACCGCGAGGATCACGCCGCCGGTCGCCGGAACGTGCTCGGTGCCGTGAAAGCGGAGCTTGAAGACGACGCCGTCGAGCGGGCGCAGCAGGATCACACAGGAGCGGATCCAGAATCCGGGCCGGCGGCGGCCCGGGAATCGAGGAGTTCGCACCGGGCCATCTTGCTCTTGGTCGTTTCGCCGAGTGGTGAGCTCTGCGGGATTTTCCCCACCCGGTTGCCCGCAAACCTCACCACTCGGCGCCCGAACAGGCCGGGTACCTGCGACGATGACACCGCTATGCAGTGGTCGATCGTCGTGCCGGTGAAACGCCTGCCCCTGGCCAAGTCGCGGCTGTTCGCCGACGGCTCGATCCGGGCCGATCGGCATGCACTCGTGCTCGCGCTCGCCCTGGACACCGTGGGTGCGGCGCTCGCCGCAGGCTCGGTGGCCAGGGTCGTCGTCGTCACCGACGACGACGACGCGATCGGCCCGCTCGCCGAGCTCGGTGCCCACGTCGTGCCCGACCGGCCCGATGCGGGACTGAACCCGGCGCTGCGACACGGCGCGGGCGTCGCGGGGGATCTCGCAGCGGCCGACGGCGTCGGCGTCATCGCGAGCGACCTGCCTGCCCTGCGGCCGGCCGAGCTCGACTCGGCACTGGTCGCTGCGACCGCGCGGCGGTCGTTCGTCACCGACCTCGACGGCGACGGCACGGCCCTGCTCGCGGCCCGAGCCGGTGTCGAGCTCGACCCGCACTACGGCGCAGCCTCCCGGCAGGCGCATCTGGCATCGGGAGCCGTCGAGCTGCTGGGTGACTGGCCGTCGCTGCGATCCGATGTCGACACGCCGGCTGCGCTCGCCAGCGCGCTCGCACTCGGCGTCGGCCCTGCGACCGCCGCGCTGATGGCCTGCACGTCGCGCTGAACGGCGGGACGCTACCCGATGTTCACCTGCGGGCGGCATGATCGGACCCATGAGCGCCCAGCCCGAGACGGCACCGACCGCCGAGCGGGACGCCGCATCGACCGCCGAGCGGGACGCCGCATCGACCGCCGAGCGGGACGCCGCACCGACCGCCGGGCCGGACACCCTGGCGCCACCCGACGCCGTACCCGCGCTGCCCGAGGACCGCTTCGGCAACCGCGAGCTGTCGTCGCTGGAGTTCAACGCCAGGGTCCTCGCGCTGGCCGAGGAC
Organism: Pseudonocardiales bacterium; assembly: GCA_003244255.1. GTDB lineage: Bacteria > Actinomycetota > Actinomycetes > Mycobacteriales > QHCD01 > QHCD01. The sequence continues at coordinate 7,715 of QHCD01000033.1, forward strand.
GAGAGCCAGCCGCTGATGGAGCGGGTCAACTTCCTCGCGATCCAGGCGAACAACGTCGACGAGTTCTACATGGTGCGGGTGGCCGGTCTCAAACGCCGGCAGAGCATGGGTCTGTCGGTGCGCTCGATGGACCAGCTGACCGTTCGCGAGCAGCTGGCCCGGATTTCCGAGCGTGCGCAGGAACTGGCCGAACGGCAGGCCCGCTGCTTCCTCGAGCAGGTGGCGCCGGCGCTGGCCGAGCACGGAATCCGGTTCGCGCACTGGGACGATCTCGGCGAGGCCGAACGGGGCCGGCTGCACGACTACTTCCGCGAGCAGATCTTCCCAGTACTGACGCCGCTCGCCGTGGATCCCGCGCACCCCTTCCCCTACATCAGCGGCCTGTCGTTGAACCTCGCCGTCACCGTTCGCGATCCGGATGGGCACGTAGAGCGTTTCGCCCGGATCAAGGTGCCGAACAACGTGCCGCGGTTCGTGGCCGTGACGGAATCCGGCCAGGTCACCACGGCGGCGCGCTCCGGAGCCGCCGTGAGCTTCCTGCCGCTCGAGGACCTGATCGCGGCGCACCTGCCGACCCTCTTTCCCGGCATGCGCGTCGTCGAGCACGACGTGTTCCGGGTCATCCGCAACGCCGATTTCGAGGTGGACGAGGACCGCGACGAGGACCTGCTGCAGGCGCTGGAACGGGAGCTGGCCCGCCGCCGATTCGGGCCGGCCGTCCGGCTGGAGGTCGCCGAGTCGATGTCGCCGCGAGTGCGCGAGCTGCTGGTGCGCGAGCTCGATGTCGGGGCGGCCGACGTGTTCTCGACACCGGGCCTGCTCGACCTCTCCGCGCTGTGGCAGCTCTCCGACGTCGGCCGGCCGGAGCTCGAACGCCCGGCGTTTGTCCCGGCCACGCATCCGCGCCTCACCGAGGGCGAGTCACCGCGCAGCGTCTTCGCCGTCCTGCGCGACGGCGACGTGCTCGTGCACCATCCCTACGACTCCTTCGCGACCAGCGTGCAGCGGTTCATCGAGCAGGCCGCGGCCGATCCGCACGTGCTCGCCATCAAGCTGACGCTCTACCGCACGTCCGGTGATTCGCCGATCGTCGACGCCCTGATCGACGCCGCCGAGGCCGGCAAGCAGGTCGTGGTGATCGTCGAGATCAAGGCTCGGTTCGACGAGCAGGCAAACATCACCTGGGCGCGCGCGCTCGAGCGTGCCGGCTGCCACGTCGTCTACGGCCTGATCGGGCTCAAGACGCACTGCAAGATCGCGCTGGTAGTGCGTCAGGAGGCCGGTGCGCTGCGCCGCTACTGCCACATCGGCACCGGCAACTACAACCCGAAGACCGCGCGGATCTACGAGGATCTCGGGCTGCTGACGGCCGATCCGGCGATCGGCGAGGACCTCACCGCGCTGTTCAACGTGCTCACCGGCTACGCGCGGCAGCCGTCCTACCGGCGGCTCCTGGTCGCGCCGCAGGGCGTCCGCAGCGGCATCGTCGAGCGCATCGAGCACCAGGCCGAGATCGCGCGATCCGGCGGCGCGGCGCGGATCCGGATCAAGGTCAACCACCTGGTCGACGAGGTGACGATCGACGCGCTCTATCGCGCGTCGCTCGCGGGCGTGCCGATCGACCTGCTGACCCGCACGAACTGCGCGCTTCGCCCGGGCGTTCCCGGCCTCTCGCAGAACATCCGGGTGCGATCGATCGTCGGGCGGTTCCTCGAGCACTCGCGGGTCTACATCTTCGGAGTCGGTGACGACGCCGAATTCCTGCTCGGCAGCGCAGACCTCATGCACCGCAACCTGGACCGCCGCGTCGAGGTGCTGGTCCGGGTCAGCGAGCCGACGGCCGCCGAGCACCTGGAGGAGGTGGTCGAGCTCGCGATGGCCGATGACACCGCCGGCTGGGACCTCGGCCCGGACGGCGAATGGCGGCACGTCGCCGGACCGGGACGCCGCGATTACCAGGAAGAACTCGTCCGCCGGCTGGCGAGCCGCGCGGAGTAACCGGAGCCCGGCCGACGTGGAGATCTTGGCTGCCGGCGGCGTCGTGTGGCGGAACGACGGCGACCAGCGCCGGGTGTTCCTGGTGCACCGCCCGCGCTACGACGACTGGTCGCTGCCCAAGGGCAAGCTGCGCAAGCGGGAGCACCCCGTCGTGACCGCGCACCGCGAGGTGCACGAGGAGACGGGATTGCGGGCCGCCCTGGAACGCCGGCTGCCGCGACAGCGGTACTTCCTCGACGGCGTGCCGAAGACCGTTGCCTACTGGGCGATGCGCGCGGAGTCCGGTGAGTTCCGAACCAACGCCGAGGTCGATGGCGGGGAGTGGCTCGAAGTGTCCGCAGCCGAGGACCGGCTGACGTACACCCGCGATCGCGCGGTGCTAGAAGCCTTCGCGGGGGGCCGGTCCGCGACCTGCGTCGTCCTGCTGGTGCGGCACGCGTCAGCGGGCAGCCATAGCGACTGGAGTGGTGCCGACCGCAGTCGGCCGCTCGACGCGCGCGGCCGGCGGCAGGCCGCGCAGCTACGAGCCGCGCTGTGGGTATGGCACCCCCTGCGGGTGCACGCCGCCGACCGGCTGCGCTGCCGGCAGACGGTCGATGGCGTCGCCGAGGATCTCGGTGTCCAGGTGCGCAAGGAGGAGTGCCTCACCGAGGATGCGTGCGCCGACGACCTCGCGGCTGGCATCGCGCGGTTGCGCGCGATTGGGGGCCGCGGCCAGACCAGCGTCGTGTGCAGCCAGGGCGGTGCGATTCCCGCCCTGATCGAGGCCATCGCGTTCCAGGACGGAGTGCGGTTACGCAGGCTCGCCGCCGCGAAGGGGAGCGTGTGGGCGTTGTGCTTCGACGGTGAGCGACTGCGGTGGGCCGACTACTACCGCGATCTCGCGCCGCCGGTGTAGTGCGGCAGACCCCCACATTCGGCAAGCACAGACGGATACCGAACGGCCCGGTCCCGTTGCGGGGCTGGGCCGTTCGGTGCCAGCGGGTGCGTCAGCGAGACCGACGCGAGCTGGTCCTGCGCGCGGTGGCCTTGCGCGCGGGCGCGCGCTTGGCGGCGGTCTTGCGGGCGGCGCTCGCGCGCGCCGTCGTCTTCTTGGCTGCGGACTTGCGGGCCGTGGTCTTTGCGGTCGTCCGCTTGGCCGTGTTCTTGCTGACCGACGCGGTCGCGGACCTCGCGGGCGCCGCAACCTTGGCCAGCTTCTTCGTTCCGGCGACGACCTCCTTGAACCCCTGACCGGCGCGGAACGCCGGCACCGAGGTCTTCTTCAGCTTGACCGTGTCTCCGGTGGCGGGGTTCCGGGCGGTGCGGGCCGCACGGGCCCGCTTCTCGAACACACCGAATCCGGTGATCGAGACCTTCTCGCCCTTGGACACCGTGCGGATCACCGTGTCGACCAGGGCGTCGACCGACGCCGCCGCTGACTTCTTGTCGTCGCCGAGCCGCGCTGCGAGTGCCTCGACGAGCTGGGCCTTATTCACATGTCCCTCCAGGACGATCCCCGGCCTGTTCGGCCGACCTGCGGGAACGCTATGCGGCAAATGCGCGCGACACAACGACCGGAGGGCACAGAAATGCCTGTGTCGCAGCGTGTTTCGTCCCACGTCGGGCCGTTATCGGACTCGAAGGCCCGGCGATGACGTCGAATCGCCCGCGCGACAGGCGAATCCGCGTCGGCGGAGCGCTCATCGCGACGTCGTCACCGGGCGCCAGGACGGTCGCTGCACCTCGAATCCGGTGATGTCCTCGGCGTGCCGCAGGGTCAGGCCGATGTCGTCGAGGCCTTCCATCAGCCGCCACCGGGTGTAGTCGTCGAGCTCGAAAGCGGCGTGGATGTCACCGGCTTCGATCGTGCGCTTGCCGAGGTCGACCGTCACCTCGCTTGCCGGATCGGCTTCCGCGCGCGCGAAGAGCCGCTCGACGACGTCGGCATCGGCGACGACCGTCAGCAGTCCAGCCGTCAGCGAATTGCCGCGGAAGATGTCACCGAAACGGGGCGAGATCACGACCCGGAAGCCGTAGTCCCGCAGCGCCCAGACCGCGTGCTCCCGCGAGGATCCGGTGCCGAAGTCACGGCCGGCGACGAGGATCGTGGCGCCCTCGTATTCGGGCCGGTTGAGCACGAAGTCCGGCACTGCCTTGCGCCAGGCCGCGAACAGCCCGTCCTCGAATCCGGTGCGGGTGACCCGCTTGAGGTAGCTGGCCGGGATGATCTGGTCGGTGTCGACGTCGCTGTTGCGCAGCGGCGCGACCCGGCCGGTGTGGTTGGTGAACTTCTCCATCGCCGATCTCCTCGGGCTAGTGGTCTGTCTAGCTCAGGTCCGCGGGCGCGGCCAGGCGGCCGACCACGGCGGTGGCCGCTGCTACCTGCGGCGACACCAGGTGGGTCCGGCCGCCCGGTCCCTGGCGGCCTTCGAAGTTCCGGTTCGACGTCGACGCCGACCGCTCGCCCGGCCCGAGTTGATCGGGGTTCATGCCCAGACACATCGAACATCCGGCCGAGCGCCACTGCGCACCCGCGGCGGTGAATACGGCGTCTAGACCCTCCAGTTCGGCCTGCTCCTTCACCTGCATCGAGCCTGGCACCACGAGCATCCGGACGCCGCCCGCCACCCGCCGTCCGGCGAGCACTCCGGCCGCCGCGCGCAGATCTTCGATCCGGCCGTTCGTACACGATCCCAGGAACACCGTGTCGACGGTGACGGCACGAAGCGGCGTGCCAGGCCGAAGGTCCATGTACGCCAGTGCTTTCTCGGCTGCTGTGCGACGCCCGTCGTCGTCGAACGACGCCGGATCGGGCACCTCGCCCCCGAGCGGCGCGCCCTGCCCGGGGTTGGTTCCCCAAGTGACGAACGGTTCGAGCCGGGTCGCGTCGATCTCGACCTCCTTGTCGAAGACGGCGTCGTCGTCGGTGCGCAGCTCCCGCCAGCTGGCGAGCGCGATCTCCCAATCGTCACCCGACGGCGCGAAGGGGCGGCCCTTCAGGTAGCCGAAGGTCGTCTCGTCCGGTGCCACCAGGCCGGCGCGGGCGCCGGCTTCGATCGACATGTTGCAGACCGTCAGCCGCGACTCCATCGACATCGCCTCGATCGCGTCGCCGCGGTATTCGATGACATGTCCCTGCCCTCCTCCGGTACCGATCGTCGCGATCACCGCCAGGATCACGTCCTTCGCCGTGACGCCATCGGGCAGCTGGCCGCGCACCGTGACGGCCATCGTCTTGAACGGGTCCATGGGCAGCGTCTGGGTGGCCAGCACGTGTTCGACCTGGCTGGTGCCGATGCCGAAGGCCAGCGCGCCCAGGGCGCCGTGAGTGCTGGTGTGCGAGTCGCCGCAGACGATCGTCATGCCGGGCTGGGTGAGGCCGAGCTGCGGGCCGATGACGTGCACGATGCCCTGGGCGGCGTCACCCATCGGGTAGAGGGGGACGCCGAACTCCTCGCAGTTGCGCCGGAGCGTCTCGACCTGGGTGCGCGACACCAGGTCCGCGATCGGCTCTCCGGCGCCAGTGGTCGGCACGTTGTGGTCCTCGGTCGCGATGGTGAGGTCGGGCCGGCGCACGGTGCGTCCGGCCAGGCGCAGACCCTCGAACGCCTGCGGGCTGGTGACCTCGTGCACGAGATGCAGGTCGACGTAGAGCAGATCCGGCTCGCCCGACGCCTGACGCACGACGTGTTCTTGCCAGATCTTCGCCGCCAACGTCCGTGCCATTGCTGACCTCCTCGCCTACTGTGTCTCACCATACGAGACCGTAGTATCGCCTCATGGGACAGTCTAGCGGGATCGGAGTACTGGACAAGGCCGTCACGATCCTGCACGCGACGGCGCGCTCACCGATGGGACTGGCAGCACTCGTCGTCACCACGGGCCTGCCGCGCGCGACCGTGCACCGCATCGCCGTCGCACTCGAGACCCATCGGCTGCTGGCACGCGACGCCGACGGACGTTGGGCTCCGGGCCCGGCCCTCGGCGAGCTGGCCCGTAGTGGCCCGGACGCGCTGCTCGCCGAAGCCGACCGGGTGCTGGGCCGGCTGCGAGACCAGACCGGCGAGAGCGCGCAGCTCTACCGCCGGATCGGGAGCGAGCGCATCTGCATCGCGGCGTCGGAGCTGCCGCAGGGTCTGCGCGACACCGTGCCTGTGGGTACCCGGCTGCCGATGACCGCCGGCTCCGGAGCGCAGGTGCTCGCAGCATGGTCCGCGCCCGACGATGTCGCGGCGCTGCTCGGCGGCGCGGCCTATTCCGCTCGCGTGCTCGCCGACGTACGCCGTCGCGGCTATGCGCAGAGCGTCGCCGAACGCGCTCAGGGGGTGGCATCTGTGTCGGCGCCCGTGCGCGATGCTGGCGGCACGGTCGTCGCCGCGGTCTCGGTGTCCGGGCCGGTCGACCGGCTAGGCAGGCGACCGGCCGCGGTCCTCGCCGGTCCGGTGCTGGCGGCCGCCACAGCGCTCGGCCGCGCGATCGCGGGCTGAGGCGACTTGCAATGATGCGGCGCATGCCCGCCGCGCAGATGAACACCGAGAGCTTCCCGCGCCTGTCCGCCCGGACCCGCCGCTTCACCCTCGGCGCGCCGCGCGAGGTCGCCGTCGTCGACGAAGGCGACCGCGTGCTGTTCCTGCGTTCCGGCGGCGGCACCGATCCCGTCACCTGCCTGTGGGAGCTCGACCTGCGCGGCGAGGCGGTGGAGCGGCTGATCGCCGACCCGGACCGGTTGCTCGGCGGCGCCGAAGACGACGTTCCGCCGGCGGAACGGCGGCGGCGCGAGCGCGCGCGCGAGCAGGCCGGCGGCGTCACGGCATACGCCACCAGCGCCGACGCCACCGTGATCGTTTTCGCGCTGGCAGGGCGACTGTGGGTCGCGACCGCCGAGGGCGTGCGCGAACTGCCGGCGGAACCCGGCGTCACCGACCCCCACCCCGATCCAACCGGCCGGCGGATCGCCTACTCCAGCGGCGGCTCGCTGTGCGTTGTCGACGTCGACGGCGGCAACGGGCGACGGCTTGCCGAGCCGGACGGGGCAGAGGTCAGCTGGGGCCTCGCCGAGTTCGTCGCCGCCGAGGAGATGGGCAGGTCGCGCGGTTTCTGGTGGGCACCCGACGGGGAGTCTCTCGCCGTCGCACGGGTCGACGCGGCTGGCGTGACGCTGCTGCACATCGCCGATCCCGCCCATCCCGAGCGGCCGGCGGCGCAGCATCGTTATCCCGCGGCCGGAACGCCGAACGCGAAGGTGAGCCTGCACGTCGTCGGGCTCGACGGCGCGCGAATCGAGGTCGACCGGGACAACGTGCGGTTCCCTTACCTGGCAGGCGTTCTATGGTCCGCTCACGGCCTGGTCGCGACCGTGCAGGCCCGCGACCAGCGCACCCTGCGATACCTGCGTGCCGACCCATCGACCGGCGAGACCGAACCGGTCCGCGCCGACGACACCGACACCGCGTGGGTGGACCTGGTAGCCGGTGTGCCCGGTTTCGTCGGCGGCACCTTCGTGCGAACTGCTGACGTCGACGACACGCGCCGGCTGATGTACGACGACCGCGCAGTCAGCGATGTGGGCCTGCAGGTGCACGCCGTGCTCAGCGTCGACGACGACGGCGTTCTGTTCACCGGCTCGACGGAGCCGGTCGAGAGCCACGTCTACCTCGCCGATCCTGCCGGGGCGGTGTGCCGGCTCACCGACACGGCCGGGGTGCACACCGCCGCGCGCGCCGGGCGAATCGTCGCGATCACGTCGGCCGACCTCGACACGCCGGGCTGCACCACCCGCGTGCTGCGCGAGGGCGCCCCGCTCGCGACGATCGCCAACCATGCCGCCGTGGCGCCGATCGAGCCGCGCGTCACGATGCTGCGCGCGGGAACCCGTGAGCTGCGCACCGCCGTGCTCTGGCCCACCGGTTACCGGCGGGGCAGCGGCCGGCTGCCGGTGCTGCTCGACCCCTACGGCGGTCCGCACGCGCAGCGGGTGCGCGCGGCGCGGTCGGCCTATCTCGCCTCGCAATGGCTTGCCGACCAGGGCTTCGCCGTCGTCGTCGCCGATGGCCGGGGTACGCCGGGCCGGGGTGCGGCGTGGGATCGCGCCGTTGCCGGCGATCTCGCCACCCCCGCGCTGGAGGACCAGGTCGACGCCCTGCACGCCGTCGCCGAGCGTTACGTCGACCTCGACCTCGAGCGGGTCGCGATCCGCGGCTGGTCCTTCGGTGGCTACCTCGCCGCGCTGGCCGTGCTGCGTCGCCCCGACGTGTTCCACGCCGCCGTCGCGGGCGCGCCGGTGACGGAGTGGCGGCTCTACGACACCCATTACACCGAGCGCTACCTCGGCGACCCGGCCGAGTCGGCGGCGAACTACGAACGGTCATCGCTGCTCCCCCTCGCGCCGGATCTGGGCCGCCCGCTGATGCTGATCCACGGGATGGCCGACGACAACGTCGTGGTGGCGCACACGCTGGCGCTGTCCGGCGCGCTGCTGGCCGCCGGGCGACCGCACCGCGTGCTGCCGCTCTCGGGCATCTCCCACATGACCCCCCAGGAGGTGATCGCCGAGAACCTGCTGCGGTTGGAGCTGGCATTCTTCGCCGAGACGCTCGGCAGTCTGGATCCGGCTACCGGATGAGGCTCCCGGCACAGAATCGGGTACCTGGACCTGGTGTCCCGAGCCACAGACAACCGAACGGAGAAGCGCACATGCCGGCACAGATCGTGGTCGTCACCGGAGCCAGCGGGGGCATCGGCCGAGCCGTCGCCCAAGCATTTGGGCGGCGAGGCGCGACGGTTGCGCTGATCGCGCGCGGTGAAGCGGGCCTCGCCGGCGCCACGCACGATGTGCAGGTTGCCGGCGGGCGAGCGGTGCCGATCCCGACCGACGTCGCCGATGCCGAAGCCGTAGCCGCCGCTGCCGATCGCGTCGAGCGCGACCTCGGCCCGATCGACGTATGGATCAACGTCGCCTTCACCTCGGTGTTTGCGCCGTTCGACCAGATTCGGCCCGCGGAGTTCCGGCGTGTCACCGAGGTCAGCTATCTCGGCTACGTATACGCCACCCAGGCCGTGTTGCGGCACATGAAAAAGCGCGACCGCGGCACGATCGTCCAGGTCGGCTCGGCATTGGCCTATCGAGGGATCCCCTTGCAGAGCGCCTATTGCGGCGCCAAACACGCCGTCCAGGGCTTCCACGAGGCACTGCGGTGCGAGCTGCTCCACGAGAAGAGCAACGTGCGGGTGACGATGGTTCAGATGCCGGCGGTCAACACACCGCAATTCTCCTGGGTGCTGTCCCGGTTGCCACGCCACGCCCAGCCGGTGCCGCCGATCTACCAGCCAGAGTTCGCCGCTCGCGCAGTCGTCTACGCCGCGGACCATCCACGACGGCGCGAGTACTGGGTCGGCACCAGCACCGTGGGAACCCTGGCCGCGAACGCCGTCGCACCCGGCGTTCTCGACCGGTATCTCGGACGCACCGGCTTCTCATCGCAGCAGACCTCGCAGCGGCGAGACCCCGACGCGCCGTCGAATCTGTGGCATCCCGCCGACGGCCCCGACGGGCGGGACTACGGCGCGCACGGTGTGTTCGATTCCACCGCACATGCCGGCGACCCGCAGCTGTGGGCATCGCAGCATCACGGCGTGCTCGGGGCGGCTGCCACGGGACTGGCGGCTGCCGTGACCACGGCAGTGCTCCGAAGGCGCGCCAGATGACCGATCTCGGTCGTGTTCTTGGCATGGGCGGTGTCGCCGTTGGAATGGGTCTGATGGCGCGGCCGGAGCGGCTGAGCGCGATCGTCGATCCGAGGCGAGCGCCGCCGCCGGGGTGGGTGGTCCGGGTGCTGGGCGCCCGCCAACTGGTCCAGGGCATCGCGCTGACCGTCCGGCCCGGCCGGGCGATGCTGACGCTGGGCGCGTGCATCGATGCAACCCACGCGACCAGCATGGTGGCACTCGCCGTACTAGACCGCTCGCGCCGGCGGCTCGCGACCTGCAGCGCACTGCAGGCGGGCGTATTCGCCGTGCTGGGGGCGCAGGCCGCGCGGGCGAACCGCTCGTGACGCGCGCCGCTGACGCCGACGCGTATCCGCCGCAGGCCCTGCGCGAATACGCCCTGCTGGCCGACGGGGAGCGGGGCGCGATCGTGGGGCCGCGCGGCGATGTCGTGTGGATGTGTGCTCCGCGCTGGGACAGCGGCGCGGTGTTCAACGCGCTCATCGGCGGCCACGGTGGCTATGCCATCACGCCCAGCAACAGGTTCGTATGGGGCGGCTACTACGAGCCGGGGAGCCTGATCTGGCACAGCCGTTGGGTCACGTCGGCTGGCATGTACGAGTCGCGTGAGGCGCTGGCGATGCCGGGCGACTCGCACCGCGCGGTCTTGCTGCGTCGGATCCTCGCGAAAGAATGCGATGCACCGGTGGTGATCCGGCTCGATCCCTGTGCCGATTACGGAACGTCGGCGCTGCGCGCGATCCGTCGCGACGGCGACGTGTGGGAGGCCCGCGCGGGCGAACTCTGGCTGCGGTGGACGGGCGCACCGGACGCGCAGCTGACGGGACCCCGCAGCAGCCGCTGCTTCGGCCTCGAACTGACCGTCCCGGTCGGTGCGCATCACGACCTCGTACTCGAGGTGAGCGACCAGCGGCTTCCCGATTCACCGCCCGACGCCGACGCCGCGTGGCGAGCAACCGAAACCGCCTGGCAGGACGGCGTTCCACTACTGGAACGCACGATTGCGCCGACCGACACTCGACACACCTACGCCGTGTTGCGCGGCCTGACGAGCGCATCCGGAGGAATGGTCGCCGCCGCGACGACGAGCCTGCCCGAGCGCGCCGAGGCTGGCCGCAACTACGACTACCGCTACGTGTGGATCCGCGATCAGAGCTATGCCGGTCAGGCCGCGGCCGCCGCCGGCGCGTGGCCGCTCGTCGACGACGCCGTGCGCTTCACCGCCGCGCGGCTGCTCGAGCACGGCGAGCGGCTCGCTCCGGCGTACACCACGACCGGCGGGCGGGTGCCCGACCAACGAGACCTGGATCTGCCCGGTTATCCGGGCGGCTCCGACCTGATCGGCAACTGGGTCAACAAGCAATTCCAGCTCGACGCGTTCGG
>QHCD01000034.1 GCA_003244255.1 Pseudonocardiales bacterium
GCTGCCGGCCGCGCCGGGGTGGGTGCGCTCCAGTTCCTTAGCGAGGGCTTCGAGCTGCGCTTCGGCCAGGATCGCGGTCTCGGCTCGGTAGGCCGCACGCATCCGTTTGGTGACGGTCGAGGCCAGGTGATCGGGCAGCTTGTCGGCGACGTTGCGCAACTTGTGCAGTTGGCATCGACCGATCACCGGGTGATCGAACACGCGCACCACCGCGGCCCGCAACGCCTTGCCGCCGTCGATGCCGACGAAGATCGCCCGGGTGGTGTTCAGGCCGCGGTCCCGCAGCCCAGTCAGCAGATCGGTGACCACGCTGGTGTTCTCCGTCGACCCCTCGGCCAGCCCGAGCGGGTGTTTCGTGCCGTCGATGCCGATCCCGAGCGCAACCACACACAGGTGATCACCGAAATGCACCCCGTCGATCATCAACGCGACCAGGTCCAGCCCGGACAGGTCGGCCGCGAGCAGCTCGGCCAGGGCGGTCTCGGTCGCCCCGACGAACCGGCGCGAGACCGCGGACTTGCTCGTCGACCGAGCCGTCTTCTCGACCCGTTGCCCGACCGGCTCGAGGCCGAGCGGGTAGCGGCGTGTCGAGAGCCCGGCCAGCATCCGGGTCATCGCCATCCGGCCCAGCACCTCGGTCTGGGAGAACAACTCATAACAGGCCACTGGCAACTCGACCGAGCCGTCCGTGGCCCGCATCCGCGGGCGGGTTACCGGCACCCGACGCCCGCCGAGGGTGACCGAGCCGGCCTCGCTGCCGTGGCGGGTTGCCGTGCGGGCCGGGTCGTGCTTGCCTCGCGGCCCGCACACCGCCTCGACGTCAGCGTTCATCATCGCGGCCATCACCTGCAGCCCGGTCCCGACGGCCATCGCCAGCAGGCCCTCACATCACCGGCCAGCTCAGCCAGCACGACTGACACTGCCTCGGGCAGCACCGGCGTCGTCGCGCTCGTAGCGTTCATCTGGTAATTCTTCTTCACAGCGGTCCCCTGTCTCTGGGTCGACTTGGCGGTCGCCCAACACCTACCGCAAGGCAGGAATCAGGCGGAGGACCGCCACCTCAACTTCCACGAGACCCGGGACAAGCTCCATCTGTGGAGCGTGGAACTGTTCTTCTTCTGCATGGTGATCCATCTGTGGGGCAAGTTCTTCATGGCTGCTTGGCGCGGCAAGCGGGGGCTGACCTGGGTGACCGGGGCGATCGCTTTCATCGGCTCGATCGGCACGGCCTCCACCGGCTACCTGTCGCAGACGAACTTCGATTCGCAGTGGACGGCCGGGCAAGCCAAGGATGGCCTCAACGCCGTCGGCGTGGGCGCCGTGTTCAACGTGTTAGACACCGGGCAGATGCTGCTGTGGCACGTGATGCTGCTCCCGCTGATCGTGGGCGTCCTCATCGTACTGCACGTGATTCTCGTCCGCCGGCATGGTGTCGTTCCACCGTTTGACGCCGAGCCTCCCGTGAACGACGCCAGCTCCGAGACTCGACGTGACTCGCTCGGGGACCAGTCGGTTCCCGCAACGCCGATGGCGGCTCCGGCCGATGCGTCACTCGCGGCCCCGGCGCAGCCCGGGGGGGCTGGCCGATAATGTCGCGGGCAGCCGGGCCCACCAGGGACGCGACACCGGACGCGCATCTGTTTCCTACCCGCCCGTACGACTTGGTCAAAGAGTTCGTCATCGCCCTGGTCGTGATGGGGGCCTTGACCGTTCTGCTCGTGGCCGTGTTCTCGTCTCCGGACCGCAAGGCAGTGTCGCTGCGAGCCTGGGCGCGCGCGGCGCCGTCGGATGTCGTGGCCACCGCGACGGCCGAACTTGCCGGGACGAGCACGAGCGCCACCTATGGAGCGCCGTACAACACCGCCGGCCCGGGACAAGACCTGGGGCCATTGCACTTGCAACGCTGGGGCGGAGTCCGGATCCCGATCCACAGCGCCCGAGACCTGGTCCTCACCCCACTGCAGACCGTCAGCGGCGACACCGCCCTGGCCACTGCGCTCACCACCTACCAACGTGCCAGCACCGCCCAACAGACCAAGTGGGCGAGCTCGTACGCTGACGCGCTCGCCGCCGTGCCCGACGGGGATCCGGCCAAGGCCAAGCCGGGCAGCTACGGGCCCGTCCCCATACTGACCAGTCGCTTCCTGACCCTGGCGAGCAGCGGCGGCCTCGAAGGTGTACTCACCACCTCGAACGCCTTCTACGGCAGCAACGAAACGAAGCCGCTGCTGCCGCTCACTGACGGCACCTACCTCGAAGGCCAAGCCCGGGCCGATCACCTCGGTGGCGATCAATGGGGAATGATGAACGAGACGGGCAACTATCCCGGCCAGCCGTGGATGTGGCTCTACACCTTCTGGTACCAGGTGAAACCCTTCGCCACCTCCGGGAATGCCGACGCCCTCGTGTGGGGTCTCATGGCCGCACTGACCCTCGTGCTCATCTTCGTGCCCTACATCCCCGGTCTGCGCGCGCTACCGCGGCACCTCGGCGTCCACCGCCTCATCTGGCGCGACACAGCCGCGAGGCGATCAGCGAAATAGCCCACTTGGGAGCACGCCGTCAGCCACCACCAGACGGGCCACAGTAGCCACTGGGCCCTCCCCGGCTCAGTCGAGGTTAGTTAGCGAGCCCTGACCCGCGCGTGCGGAGTCCCGCCCAGTCGATCCCTGCTGGAATGGTCACGAGACCGGTGCGGCTCGGCGAACTCGGCCGCGTCCGCGCAGGTCCGCTGTGCCCGCAAGGGGATCGGCTACTGGGTCAGGTCGTTGGCAGTTGGGCGCCATGGAGGGTGTAGCGAACCATGGCCTGGCCGTCCGGGTCGGTGTACGGCGTGGGGCGGCGGCTGAAGCCTCCGGCCTCAGTCACCCTGCGAGATGCGACGTTGTCCACGGCCACGTCGCAGGCGATGTCGACGATCCCCTCGTCGGTGGCGTAGGCCAGGAGCAGCCTCAGCGCTCGAGTCGCGACTCCCTTGCGGCGCTGCTGGACAGCCGTCCAATAGCTGACCGTGCACGGCTTGTCAGCATGGCGCCGGAGCTCACAGCCGCCCAGGAGCGCCTCGGTCCGGCGATCCCTGACCGCGAATGTCCGCGTGGAGCCGGCGGTGGCCCAGTCCTGCGCCCAAACACCGAACGCAGCGACCACCGTCTCGGCCGTCGACCGCTTCGGCCACCAGCCGAACCGCCGGGCCGTCTCTTCGTCCTCGCCCGCCAGATGATCATCCACGTCAGCGAGGCCGTAGCCGGTCAGCACGACCTCCTCGTCCTCATAGCGGGGCGTCTCGTACAGCAGTTCCACGACCCGATGATGCTCCTACCCCGACCGATTCCAGCTACAGCATCGAGCGATCCACCGGGTGGCAGGGCACGAGCGCTGGGCGGCCGCTGGGCGCGGGGACAATCACGTTGTCGCGTCGTTGAGGCGGGGCGTCACGCCGGACCCGGGACGGCGCCGTTCGGGAGAATCACGTCACCGACGTTGCGGACTCGCTGCCCGGTCGCAGCGTTGTCGTTACCGTCCCAACGAGGCTGTAATGCCGGGTCGGCGATGAGCTCAAAGACCCGCCCAGCGTCAGCCGCGATCTCCCGACTTGCGCTTACTACGCGCGGAAGCTCCCCATCACCGGTCATGCCCAACATCCAAGCACCAGGCGACGGCCAACGCAGGCTGATCCCGCCGACCGTGCACCCGGAAGTCGCACCGTACGAGGATCGGTCTGCGGGACGGCCAGCGGCCGTCTTACATTCCGTGTTACGCTGAGTATATGGCTGACACGATCACCTTTCGTCCCGATGAGGACGCGGCCCGAGCTCTGGCGGTGTTGACCCGCGACGGCACGCCGGTGTCGAGCGCCGTGCGAGCGGCCCTGATCGACGCGGCTCGTGGGCGAGCCCGGTCGGCGCTTCGTGCCGAGGCCGAGGCGCTGGCCGCCGACGAGCAAGACCGCGCTGAGGCGGCACAAGTTCTGCGGGACATGGAGAGCCTGCGTGCGTGGTGAGGTCTACCTACTGCGTGCGCCTCGAGACGCCCACGGGCACGAGCAGCAAGGCTCTCGGTACGCGGTAGTCGTCCAGTCCGACCAGTTCCCGCTTTCGACCTGGCTGGTTGCTCCGACATCCACCTCGGCACGTCCGGCAAGTTTCCGCCCCGAGGTTGAGATCGGCGGACGGAGGACACGCGTGCTGGCCGAGCAAACGGCGGCAGTCGACCCTGCCCGTCTCGGCGCGAGCCTGGGCAACCTCACCTTCGATGAACTACGGCACGTCGATGCAGCCCTGCGACTGGTCTTGGACCTGTGAATCGCTGGCGGCGTCGGTCCCGGTGACCCATCGGCCGGCGGGAGCAGGTCTGGGTGGAGCTCAGCGATCCAGCGCGTCGTTTGCGGGTTCCGGGGTGGCCAGCACGACCTTCGCCGAGGTGTTTACCCAGGCGCAGGTGCGCGCCGCGGACGGGGAGCAAGCGTTGCTCGACCGCGCTGCTCGCCGAATCGCCCGGGCCGGTCTTGCGGACCGGGTCACCATCCAGCGGGTCGACCTCGTGTCCGTGCGGGCCGCCACGCTGGTCGGCGTCATCCCGTCGACATGGCGAAACTATGTCGCGACGAAGCGGGCGCCGGCGCCAGACGGTCGGCTCGGCGGCACGAACTGGTGGCACCGCGAAACAGTCGAAGGGTGGATGAAACAACGCCCCGGCTGAACTCACGGGAGACGTGCCGGTAAGAACGCTGTCACCAGATCCAAATCGAGACCGGGTACCGGCTCCCAGTGAGCGACTGGCCGGATACTCGTTGACTTGACGTTCGGTGCGGAGTAGGCACTCTGCTTGTAAGTGTTTGCGATAAATGTCG
The DNA here is from genome assembly GCA_003244255.1 of Pseudonocardiales bacterium. Classification (GTDB taxonomy): domain Bacteria; phylum Actinomycetota; class Actinomycetes; order Mycobacteriales; family QHCD01; genus QHCD01. Next base: position 4,850 of record QHCD01000034.1, read on the forward strand.
GGAGGGTTCCTGAAGGCGTTGTTGGTTAGGACGGGCGCCACCGCGGTGGCTCTTGTCGCTTCGTCCCTGGTGCTCGCAGCGGCGCCGGCCGTATCGAACGGCTCGACGGTGCATGGTTCGTCGGCGAAGGCGGCGGCCGTAGTTGCCGTGCCCGGTGTCGCGCCGAACGACGCTCCGGGCGGAACCTACCTGGATCAGAACGGTCAGGTTCTGTCGATTACGGGTGCGAACGCCGGATCGGGCGGGTCAAGTGTGACTCCGGACAGTGGCTGCACGCCGGGGAGTGGTCGCGACAACCCTCACTACACCGCGCCGGACGTGTCTGGTCACGGGTGGTGGACGAAGGGGAACTGCTCAGGCAGCACGGCGACCGTCTACAATTGCCTCTACGAGTACTACACGGACGGGTATTGGTATCGCAAGGCCTGCTCGCCGAAGAAGACGCTGAAGCCCGGTGGAGGCAGTGCCCAGAGGACGAACGCACGCGTGACGTGCAACTCGACGGGCGAAACTATCTCGTGGCGCAACCAGGTCGACGTCGACGTCAACGGCGAGAATGACACGCCCGAAGAGCCCTACAACCAGGCCAACGTCAACTGCGTCGTGAACTAGCTTTTGTGGGAGGTCGCACTGCACCGCATGGAGGACCTGTCGGCGGCGGACTGGCTCGCCAGCACCGATGCCGATCCGCTGCGCCTCGTCACGTTCGGCCCGGCCACATTCGAGGCGTACGGCAGATTGCGCTACGTGCCAGACCCGGACGAACCAGGGTTGTCCGAGGCCGATGTCCTGCTACCCGACGATCATCCGTCCGACATTGAGCAGGCACGGATCGTGCTGAGGGCATTGGCCGAGCACACCCAGGTCGCCGCGCAGTGCTTCTACTGCGTGTGGGACGGCTACGTCGGGTCGTTCCTCGAGCCGGAGCTGACTCGTGGGCCCCTAGTTGTGCTCCCGCACCGGCAGTACGTGTTATTTGCCGGCGACCTCGGCGCCATCGAGCAGTGGGAACAGAAGTTCGGCGGCGGCGGCTTCTACCCGCCGCCTGCGTTCGCCTGGCCAGCAGACCACCGATGGTGCTTCACGAGCGACGTCGACTCTCATTGGGCAGGTATAGGGGCAAGTGCCGGGGCGATCGAATCGCTGACCACAAGAACCGACGTGGATATCGTGCGCGCTTCACCTGATCGAGCCCCGTTGGGCTATGCCAGCTGAGACCGACCGGGTAGGTGGGCCGGATTGCCCGGCCCACCTCCCACACCACCAGACCTGCGGGCCACGCATCCGGTCGGTTCGTCAGGCGATCAATGGCGACGCGATACCGAGCTGCTGCGCAAGGCAATCCGGGACCATCACCTCGGCTACGTGCTGCAGGTCGCGGCGAATCGGCGGGTGCCCACCCACGCCGGGCCGATGCGTGTCGACGAACTCGCCGCCGTGCCGGACTCGGCGTGGCAGCGCTACACCTGCGGGCCGGGCAGCAAAGGCCCGCGCTACTACGACTGGGCCTGGATCGCGCTGCTGCCCGAGGACGACGAGCACACCGGTGAACATCACCTGCTGATCCGCCGCACCCCGGGCACCGGCGAGCTGGCCTACCCACGCTGCTACAGCCCCCACCGGGTGCCGTTGTCCACGCTGGTGCGGGTGGCCGGGCAACGCTGGCGCATCGAAGAAAGCTTCCAGTCGGCCAAAGGCCTCGTCGGTCTCGACCAGCACCAGGTCCGCCGCTGGACCTCCTGGCGCCGCTGGACCCCCTCGCGATGCTCGCCCACGCCTTCCTCGCCGTCGCCACCGCCATCGAACGCGAGCACGCGCCGGCACCCGCAGGCATGATCGAGTTGACCGTCAACGAGTTCCGGCGCCTGTTCGACGCCCTGCTCCTGACAGCCAAACACACCATCGACACCCTGCTCGCCTGGTCCCGACGGCGCCGCCGACATCAAGCCCGCGCCCGCGAATGCCACTACCGCCGATGGAAGCAGCAACATCAATGATCACGAACTACGGCTATCGTACTAGACCAAGACCGCCGATCAAATCATCCCGAACGCCAACCACGGTAGACGTACTTCAATAGCGCAACACTAGCTTCAATAGCGCAACACTAGCCGGGTCGATGATGTCAATCGAGCGATGCGCCGCGCCTATGAAGCACTGCGGTGAAGAGTGTCAAGACGAGAGCGGGCGCCCCGTAGAAAAAGATGCCAATGACAGGCCACGAGAGATTTGTCCGATAGATGTTGAATGCGAACACGTCGGTCGCGGTCATGGTGATGATCGCGGATAGGGCAGGCGCGGCTAACATAGACAAGGCGCAAAAGCCGGCCGGCGTGTGGGGCCGCGCCGCGTAGGCGACCGCGCCGGCGAGCGCGATCCACGCGATGGCGTAGATGGCCGTGAAGTGATGGCCTAGTAGGTGCGCGAACAAGACGAACACGACCGCGGCCGCGACGGTGAAGATCCGGCGCCTGCCGATGTCCGCGATAACCCGAAACGAACAGGGGGAAAGACTGAGGCCGGATGCTGCCACTGCCGCCAAGAAGAGCCAGACGCCCGTCTGTGCGGTAGCGAACATCAGGCCTGTGACGATCTCCGCGAGCATTCCGGCGAACGCCAGCCACGCTGCGACCGCAGCGATGCGGCACCAGCGCAGCGCCACGGCAGAGACCAGCACCCACCCGAGCCACACCGGCGCGTCCGGCACCGATTGCCCGACGGGAACGTCAGCTGGGGACCATCCGTAGTAGATGAACCACGACACCTCGTGGAGATCTGTTCCCAGCCCGGTAATCAACACCAGCGAAGCGAGCAGCCCCGCCGTGCCTAAGGCGGCCCGCACCGAGGCCCAAGCTGTGCTGCGCTGTGGACCGGACTGAGTATGGAGCGCGGCACTGACGGTGCTCCATGCCCGGCCGACAGAGCGGCTCAGCGGCGCCCACACTATCTGCTGTGCGTGGCCGAGAGAAAGAGCAATGGTACCGGCGCCCGGGATGCGGGTTGCTGAACTCATCTGTCCCCCAATTGCATGTCGTTCGGCAGGCGCCCACGTCGGGCGGAGGCGAACGGTTCCCGAGCCCCAAACTAGACGACCGCCAAAGAGGCCGCTGTGGCCGACAACGACGCCGGTGAGCGACGTCGCTCGCGTATGCTTGACCCGGGTGCTCGACCCGCCCGACAGACCGGTGTTCGTGGCGGGGGTTCAACCCCCACCCTGCGGTTCCGGTCGCCCGCCATCGCTGAGCCAGCAACGCCGCCAGCAACGCGACCGCTTAGCGGCACCCCGCATCACACCTACTGCTGCCGTAGTACGCGATTGTCCTGCGCAAACGATCGAGCGCAAGCACCTGCACACACTTGGCCCGCGAGTTTCAAGACCGCCGCGCTCGGCCGCTATGCGAGCCCTCCCGAGTACGGCGAGCCTACTGAGCCAGGCAGGGCGGTGTCACAGCTAGATGGTGCCAGCCAGCTGCATCGCGTGCGCACCGTCGATCGATTCGCGGATGACGTCGGCGTGCCCGGCATGTCGCGCCTCCTCCTCGATCGCGTGCAGCAACATCCAGCGCACGGTGAACTCGGTCTCCGGCGGCAGGTATCGTCGCACCGCCTCCGGCAGGTCGACGGCGTCATCCAGGCTCCGGGCCCGCACGATCGCCGCGGTCTCGGCGGCCACGTCGTCGAACCGCGCCAGCAACGCCTCGGTCGTCTCGTCGTCGGCGAGCACCCATCCCGAGTGCCACTCCGCCTCGGCGTCGCCAACGTCGGCGACCCCGCCCACGTTGATGCCGAGGGCGCGATGCTCTCCGACGACGTGCTTCAGCAGCGAGCCCAGGCTCATCGAACTCGCGCTGGGCACCGACCGCACCTGCTCCTCGGTGAGCCCGGACACCGCATTCGCAATCGCCCGCCGTTGCCTCTGCAGCGTGTGCAACAACAGCTCGTGCTCGTCCGCTGTGGTCATCGGCCACACTCCTCGCGTTCGTCGACGTCGAAATGCACGATCCCACCCGCAACCGACAGTTCCGCTCGACCGGCGACGGCGCTATCAGCGGTCACGGGCGAGACGCGAGCACGAGTTCCGCTGCCGCGTCCAGTCCTGCCAGCTCGGCGTCCGACATGGTCGGGTTCCGGCGACGGGCCGCCAACGCGCCATCCAGCCCCGGCGCCGGATCGTCCACGACGGCAAGGAACGCGCCCAAGAGCTGACCTGCCGAAGCCGCCAGCGGACCGATCGCGGGATCGGTCGCCACCTGCGCGAGAATCAACGCCGACAGCGCGACGTCGAGCTCGGCCGGACCACAACGCGCGTTGCTCCAGTCGATCAGCATCGGACCGTCGGGACACATCACGATGTTGTCCGGATGCAGATCGAAGTGCACGACGACCCCGCCTCCTCCCGGCCACTCGATGCGGTGCAACCGCTCGTGCAGCGCCGCCATCACCCCGGCCCCGGCTTCGACCGTGACGTCGAGCGACATCAGTCCGGCCAGCAGCGTCGGCCCACGCAGGCGGCGCATCACGATGTCGGTACCAATCGCGGAGCGCACGTGCGGTACCGGGAACCCGTGCTCGGCGACGTGCCGCATCACGGCAGCTTCCGTCTCGACGTCGCCGCCGTTGCGGTACCGGCGCAACACCCAGTCGTCGTCCACGGCGTAGACGTCGGCGTCCCGGCCGCGGGCAATCGGGACGGCAGCCGGTGACAGGGGGATCAGTCCAGGTTGCCGAGCACCACGCGAGCGAGCGTTACCGCCGCCCCCTGCGCACCGTGCGGCGTCGTCAACCTGCTGCCGGCGAGATCCACCGGGATCGTCAGCCCGACGAATCCGTCGCCGGCACGCAGGATGAACCGGCCATCATGGGCGTTGTACGCGGCGGCGTCGCCGACACCGGACACCGGGCTGAACCCGAGCGTCGAGAGCGCCGCCTGGTATATCGCCGTTCCGCGCGTGTTGGCCGTGTCGAGGTAGAGCGTGCCGTGCCCGCCGGTGGTCGCTAGGGCATAGGCGCAGCTCTCGAACTCACCCTGCGAGCTGGCCGCGGGGGTCGCCTCCCGCGCGCCGATCGTCGTCGCAACCGTCGGTGCCGGCAGCAGGGCGCAGGCGCCGGACCCGGCCACCGGTGGCTGTGTCGAGGTCGGGCCGGTTCGACTCGACGGATGGGTCGGTGCCGGCACCGAGGCCTTGGTCGGCGCCGGCACCGAGGCCTTGGTTGTCGTCGGCCCCGCCGGGGGACGGGTCTGGGTGCTTCCCGGAGCGCTCGAGCCCGGCGGAATGGATGGCGTGGACGGCGTTACCTGGCCCGACCGCGACGCTGACGACGGCGGAGCGCTGCTCGCGGCGGTGGCCGGGACGCTACCGCTGGGGGACGTCGCCTGCGCTCCGGCCTGGCACGCGCCGCACAGCAGCGCCGCGATCGCGGCGGTCGCGACGGTTCCGGTGCGGCGCACGTCGCGAGCCTAGGCAGCAGGCGGCCTCGATCCCGCGCCGAAACGCCGACCGCGGCGGCTCAGCTGCTGACGTCCTTCTCGGCAAAGCGCGCCCAGGCGAGTGAGCAGAAGAACACCACGTAGACGAGCGTCACGACCAGGCCGTGCACGACGCCGCCGGTCTCCATCGGGGTGCGAAGCAGGTCGCCGAACGACGTCCACCAGTGGCTCAGCAGGTAGGGCCCGACGGCGTGCAGCTGCGGCACGTTGTCGAGGATCTGGCTGGCTATGGCCACCCCGGCGGTCGCGGCGATGGCCGCCACCGGCGCCTCCACGAGTGTCGAGACGAAGAGCCCGATCGCGGCGAATGCCGCCATCGAGGCGGTGATGTAGAGCACGACCAGCACGAGCCGGCCAAGCGCATTGGTGAGGCTCACCGATGTGCCCGACAACAGCGTCACGGTGTCGCCGGGAAAGAGGATCAGACCGATCGCGACGCCGACGACGGCGACGGTTGCCGTGGCCGCGAAGGCGAACGCGACGACGCCGGCGTACTTCACGGCGAGCAGCCGGGTGCGTGTCACCGGAACGGTCAGCAGGTAGCGCAACGTGCCCTGATGTGACTCGCCTGCGACGGCGTCACCCGCGACGACGGAGACGGCGAGCGGCAGGAAGAAGGTCAGCACGGCGGTGAGCGCCGCGAACGCGACGAAGATCCCGTTCTGCGTGATGTGGTTGAAGAATTGCGGCCCGCCGTTGTTGTCGTGCGGCGAACTCACCTTCACCGCGATGGCGATCAGCAGCGGCACCAAGGCCAGGACGGCGAGCACGACCTGATTGCGCCGACGCCGGAACACCATGGACAGTTCCGAACGCATGAACCGCGTGCTCACCGCCCGCTGCGGGCGGGCCGGAGCGAGCATGGCGTCAACCGCTGACATCGAAACCCTCCCCGGTCAGCGACACGAACACGTCCTCGAGCGTCGGCGCGTCTACGACGAACCGGCGCACCGGAACGCCGGCATCGACCAGTGCCGCGCATACGTCCTCCGGCGCCTGATCGATCAGCTCCGCCGACACGTCCCCTCCGTTGCGCGTCACCGCCGTCAGACCGAGCCGCTCGAGCACATCTACGGCGTTCGTCGGCGCGACGGTCTGCACGTGCGCGCGCGCGGACTGCTGCGAGCGCAGATCGTCGATCGACCCTTGCCACAGCAGCTTGCCGATGTGCATGACGCCGACGTGCGTGCACATCTGCTCCACCTCGGAGAGCAGATGCGAGGAGACCAGCACCGTGGCGCCGTCTTCGGCGAGCCGCGATACCAGCGTGCGCACCTCGCGGGTGCCCTGCGGGTCGAGCCCGTTCGTCGGCTCGTCGAGAACGAGCAGGTCGCGCGGCTGCAGCAACGCGGCCGCGATGCCGAGACGCTGTTTCATGCCGAGGGAGTAGGCGCGCACTCGCTTGCCCGCAGCCGCGCCAAGACCGACCTGGTCGAGCGCGCCGTCGATGCGCCGACGCGCTGTCTTCGGGTCTGCGGTGCGATCGGCGGCGTCGAGCCGCGCCAGATTGGCCGCGCCCGACAGGTGCAGGTGAAAGGCAGGGCCCTCGACCAGCGAGCCGACCCGCGGCAGCACGGTGGCGGCGGCAGCTGGCATCGGCTGCCCGAACAACCGGTGCGTCCCGGCGGTGGCGCCGATCAGCGCCAGCAGCACCCGAATCGTCGTCGTCTTGCCCGAGCCGTTCGGACCGAGGAACCCGTAGACGGCGCCTTGCGGCACGTTGAGGTCGACATGGTCGACGGCGACCTGCCCGCCGCGAAAGCGTTTCGTCAGCCCGCTGCTCTGCACGGCGAGCGACACCGGCCCGGCCTGGTGACCGGTTCCGGTGTCGCTACCGCGGGTGGCGGTAGTGGTCATCTACTGGCCGCGGCGTACAACGTCCGCGGCGGCACGGCGCCGATCAGCACCCGGCCGTCGTCGGTAAGCAGCGCGGTGAAGACGGCGGAGCTGAGCAGGTGACCGCTTCCCCAGCTGCCGCTCACCGCCGGCAGATCCCGCAGCACGGTGGACAGTTGGCCGCCACCGCGCCCTTCTTGGTGTGGGCGCGCGCCGTGCAGCACCAGCACCGTGCTCCAGCCGGTTCCGACCGTGGTCACGTCCGGCTGCGGATGGCTCCGCCGCACGTCCGGGGCGCCGACGGTCTTGGTCGTCACCTTCGCGCCCGGAGGCGGCGTGAACTGGAACTCACGCGCACTCTGCGGGCCGAAGCTGACCTGCGTGTATCCGACTGCGAACGCCGGTGCCGTCGCGCCCGTCGCGTAGAGCTGCACCCGCAGGGGCACATGCGTCCTGGCGTCGATCGCGATGTGTATCGAACCGATGAGCGATCCGGCTTGCCGCGGCGCGATGACCAGGTCGTATGCCGCGCGTCCGGCAACGCTGACCGGCGATCCGACGGTGACCTTGGTCGTCGGCGAGATCGAGGCGAGCAGCTTCGCCGTCGCCTGCTGCGGAGTCATCGCCGGTGTGACCGGCTCGGGCCGCTTACCGGACGGCAGCAGGTAATGCGTGGCGGAGTTGTGGTTGCTGGACCAGATCCACACGTTCGAACCGCTGTAGACGACGTCGGACTCGCCCAGTGTGCCGAGAAGCGCGAGCCGCACCTTGTCCGGGCCGCCGGTCCAGACCCGCAGGGTATGGGCGCCTGCCAGCATCGACGACAGGTCGGAACTGCCCTGTCCGCCGAGGCCACTCGGCAACGACGGCAACCCGAGCTTCGCGTTCTGCACGACCGTGCCGGACATCGGCGTGACCTGGGCTGACTCGAGCGCTGTGACGAGCTGCGCCGGGGTGCGGGCGGGCAGGTCGGTCGGCGCCGCGGACGCCGACATCGACTCGCTGATCGCCAGACCGCCTCCGACAGCGATCGCGACGACGACGGGAACCGCCCATCGCATCGCCCTGCGTGAGATCATCTTCGACCACTCCCTCGTGGATGCTTCGATGACCCCATAGTGCCTGGGGCAAGCTGTGAGGAGCCTGAGACGCCCGGCGGCGGCGGTATGCCGAGATCATCTGCGCGCGGATGATCTCGTTCCGAGACGGATCGCGATGGGAGGCGGACAGGTGCGGCTGCTGATGGTCGAGGACGAGGTGCGGCTCGCCGAGGCCGTGCAGCGCGGACTGCGGGCGGAGGGCTTCGACGTCGACCTCGCGCACACGGGCCCCGACGGACTGGATGCGGCCCGCACCGGCCGGTACGACGCCGTCCTGCTCGACATCATGTTGCCGGGGCTCTCCGGCTACCGCGTCTGCCGTGCGCTGCGCGATGACGGCGACGACGTGCCCGTCCTGATGCTGACCGCCAAGGACGGCGAGTACGACGAGGCCGACGGCCTGGACATCGGCGCCGACGACTACCTCAGGAAGCCGTTCTCGTTCGTCGTTCTGGTTGCCCGAATCAGGGCACTGCTCCGGCGCGCCGGCGAGGTGCGCCCCGGCCCGTACTCCGCCGGCGACCTGAGCCTGGATCCCGCGGCCCGCAGGGTGACCCGCGGCGACATCGAAATCGCCCTGACGGCAAGGGAATTCGCCGTTCTCGAATACCTGATCGCCCGTGCGGGCGACGTCGTCCCGAAGACCGATCTGCTGGCTGCGGTCTGGGACGCGTTCTACGCCGGCGAGGCGAACGTCGTCGAGGTATACATCGGATACCTGCGCCGCAAGATCGACGCACCGTTTCACCGGCACGCGCTGGAAACGGTGCGCGGAGCGGGTTACCGGCTCGCGGCGGACGGCGGATGAGTTCGCGCGGCGGCTGGTGGGCAAGCCGCAGCCTGCGCACCCGGCTGACCGTGCTGGCGACGTCGGTCCTGGCCGCCGGACTGGTGGCCGGCGCGGTGCTCATCGTCTTCACCCTGACGCACTCGCTGACCTCGACGCTGGACGGCGGTGCGCGGGGGACCGCGCGCGCGGTGGCCGCGCTGGTGAACAACGGGCAGTCGCTGCCCGAGCCGCTACCTGTCGGCGACGGCAACACCGTCGTCGTGCAGGTCATCGACTCACGGTCGCGGGTGCGGGCGGCGTCAGCGGGCGCCGACCACCTGGTGCCGCTGCTCTCGCCGAGCGAGCTCGCGCAGGTGCGGGCCGGCCATGTGGTGGCGCTGCCCGGATCGCGTGCCGGCATCACCGACCCGCTGCGGGTGGTCGGCCTGCCGGCCGGACCGGCCGACGACCGGCAGACCGTCGTCGTAGCCGTGGGCGCCGCAGCGATCGGCGAAGGCGCGCACGCGCTGCGGACTGCCCTGCTGATCGGCGCCTCCCTGCTCCTGGTGCTGCTTGCGGCACTCACCTGGTACGTCGTCGGCCGCACCCTGCGGTCGGTCGAGACGCTGCGCCGCGGCGCGGAAGAGATCACCGGTGCCGACGAATCCCGCCAGCTGCCGGTGCCGTCCGGCGACGACGAGGTGCAGCGGCTAGCCGTCACCCTGAACGACATGCTCGCGCGGCTCGACGCCGCCAGCGCGCAACAGCGGGCGTTCGTGGCCGACGCCGCGCACGAGCTGCGCAGCCCGCTCGCCAGCCTGCGCACCCAGCTCGAGGTCGCCGCGCGCCTCGGCGATCGCGCGGACTGGCCGCACACGGCCGATGGTGCGCTGCTCGACGTCGCGCGGCTCTCGCGACTGGTCGACGACCTGCTCCTGCTGGCCCGCCTCGACGACCGCGGGCCGAGCGATCGGCTGCTGCTGCGGCCGGTCGACCTGCGGGGAATCGCTCGCGACGTCGTCCGGCACTATGACGACGCCCGCGTGCCGGTGAGCCTCACGCCGGGGTCGCGCCCGGCCACGGTCGAAGCCGACGCCGACGCCGTCACCCGGGTGCTGGCGAACCTCGCCGACAACGCCGTCCGCCACGCCGCGACCCGGGTCCGGCTGGGCATCAACGGCGGGCCGAGCGCGAGCACGATCACCGTCGTCGACGACGGCCCGGGCATCCCAGCCGAGGCACGGGAGCGGGTGTTCGACCGGTTCACCAGGCTCGACGACGCCCGCGGCCGCGACGCCGGTGGCGCGGGCCTCGGGTTGCCGATCGTACGCGAGTTGGTACGTGCCCACGGCGGGACGATCGAGCTCAGCGACGCCGAACCCGGACTGCGCGCGGTGGTGTCGTTGCCGGCGACCCAGTGCTGACGCCGGGCGTGTCCCGCCTCGATATGTACTGGCGCGCGCCGTTCCGGCTGTCCAGACTTGTGCACGTGGCCTCGATGATTCGCAATATCACGGTCGACTGCGAGCGTCCGTGGGAGCTCGCCCAGTTCGGGGTGTCGATACTGGCCCGGCCGGTCCACCCGGAGAACGAGCCTGGCGACGACGAGGTCGGTCTCGTGCTCGAACAGGTGGGGTGAAAGGCCAGCACGAGGAGACCCGATGTTCCAGATCACGATTGACTGCATCAGCGCGAGCCGTATGACGCAGTTCTGGGCTGCCGCACTGCACTATCAGGTTGAGCCACCCCCGGTCGGCTTCGCCACCTGGAACGACTATTGGCGCAGCATCGGTGTCGGCGAGAACGACCTCGACCAGCACGGTGACGGAAGTGATTCCCTCATCGACCCAGCCGGGCGTGGTCCGCGAATCTGGTTCCAAGAGGTCCCCGAACCCAAGCGCACGAAAAATCGAATGCACTTCGACCTTGGCGTCGGCGGTAAACGCGACGTGTCTCTGCAGACTCGCAAGGAACGAGTCGATGCCGAAGTCGATCGCCTCGTCCAACTCGGTGCGACACGGCTGCGCCAGGCCTCTACCGAGGGCATCGACCACTACGGAGTCGCAATGCACGACCCCGAAGGCAACGAATTCGACGTGAACTGACACAGATGAGTCGCAGTCCACAAGCGGACTGCCTCTGGACTTGCGCACGTCAACTGACCAACGCCGCGGACGGAACTCGGCGAGCGCGGCGCGCCGCGTCAGCCACTTCAGGGCAAGGGCCCATCCCTGCGCCGGGCGTTGCGGGTTGCGGGCGCGGATCTGGCAAGCCAGCTCGCTGACGATGACCGGCAGCACGTCGTGGCTCGGGTCGGCCAGCTCACTGGCCAGCGAGATGACCATGGCGCTGAGCAGGTGCAGCACCAGCAGCAGCGCGTCGTCGTCGCAGGCCCCGCCGGCCGCGGCGAGGCGGACCAGGGCGCCGATGAGTTCGTCGGCGCGGGCTCGTGGATCGCCCACCGGTCCAGCGCCCGGTCGCGGTCGAGGCGGGTGATGAGCTCGCCCGAGTTTCCGGCGAGGGAGTCGTTGTGGAACATCTGCGGCCTCCGGCATCAGGAAGTGATGCCGTCGACGTTCCGCAGCGATGTAGTAAAACTGTCACCCCTGATTTGGGGTGACAGCGGTGTCGAGGTCTGATGCTTAGCCGTGAGCTGGCCGCGCGGGCTGGGCCGTTGGCCGGTGCCGTCGGCCGCGTGGGGTGACGCTGTCCGGCCGACGGTGACGCCCGGAATACGGGGTTCTAGCTCAGCCCGTTCGCGCCGTCGGGCGGGGCGACGGCCATTGCCGACCCCGAGGGCAACGAGTTCTGCGTGCTGCGCAGCGAGGCCGAGCTGACGACGACCCTGCCCTAGGAGGGCGCTGAACAATGTCGCTCGTCGCGAGCGGCGGGTCGGGCGGCGGTCCGGCAAGGCGGACGAGGAGGCCATAGCTGTGACTGTCAGAGGTAGTTGGCGGTGTTCTGGCAGCGCTATCTGGCGCAGTCGCCGTCCCGCTGAGGATCGGCGGGCTCAGACGGT
>QHCD01000035.1 GCA_003244255.1 Pseudonocardiales bacterium
ACCAACGCGTGCGGACCGTCCTTGGCGAGGTCGAAGACCAGCTGGCCGGCCGCCCGCTCGCCGACGACGAATTGGGTGCTGCGCGGCCTCGCCTCCCAGCGGTGGCGGATCCGCCTGCCGTCCGGCCGGGACAGCCCGAGCAGCGGCAACAGCCGCGACGTGGCAGGCGGTGTCGTGGCCGCGCGCCCGGCGGCCGCGCCGTCGACCAGCGGCGCGAGCGCGCGAGCGACCTCCTCGGCGTGCGCCACGCTGACGCCGTCGACACGGACGCCGCCGATCGGCGCAGCGCCCGGCAGGTCGACCCGCAGGCGGGTACCGACCTCGCCTTCGAAGGCGACGATCCCCCTGCACCGCGCCGGCAGCCGGTGCACGCTGCGGTCGACGCACACGACGAAGACCCCGCTACCCGGCCCGGCCTCGAGCAGCGGCTCCAGCAGTGCAGCGTCGATGTCGGCGGCGCCGTCGACGACGACGATCGTGGCGGGTGTCCGGCGACCCGGCTCGGGGCCCGCGCCAGCGGTAGCGGGCGGCGCGAGGCCGCGGGCGAGCTCCCCGAGCAGCTGCCGGACCCCGTCCGGGTCGAACGCGGCGGCCGGCGTCGCCGGATCGCCCAGGTGTGGCAGCCAGCGGCACCAGCGCCATCGCTGGGCCGACTCTGGCGTCCCGACGAGCGCCAGCCGCAGCTCGGCGGGACTGTGCAGCACCGCGAGCTGGGTGAGGACGGCGCGCATCAACGCATCGGCCGGTGGCTGCGGCCCGGCGACCCCCAGCACACCGGTCGTCGCCACCGGAACGCACACCGGCACGTCGTGCGCGCAGCCGGCCGCCGGGAGATCGGCCCCCGACCCGCCGCCCGCGGGTTCGATCGCGACGTCGGCCGGATGTTCGATCGCGATGTCGTCCGGGTGCTCGATCGCGATGTCGGCTGGCCGGTCGCAGCGGCCGATGCGCACGAGGAGCGTGTCCGGATCGCCGGGCCGGCGTTCCCATAGCCGCCCGCCCGGGCCGTCGGCGATCCGCGCGATCGTCGCCGGATCGGGTGCCGCCGCTCGCGACCGGCGCTGGTAGGCCTCGACGGCGTCGGCCAACCGCCGCCGCGCCTCGGCGGAGCTGCGCCGGTAGGTGGTGAGCTCGACCCGGCGGCTGCGCCGGCCGCCGATGCGGTCGGACACCGTCGTGGCCACCATCATCACCGGTGACAGCACCGCGAATGCCAGGTACTGGGGGGCGTGCATCAGCACCGCCATGCCGACGCCGAGCGCGAGCGGCACTAGCGCGCCGATCACGGGCAGCCGCCCGGCGCGGCGCCGGCGCGGCGCGGCCGGCACGACGACGTGCTCCCGTTCGGGCGGCCGCACGAGGCGGGGCGGCCGGCTGACGACGATGGTGCCGTCGGCGAGCTCGCGGCGCAGCACCCGAGGCTCGGCCGCCGGCGACAGGCAGAGCGCGGTTTCACCGACGCGCAGGATCGCTCCCGCCGCCCATGGCATGGGGCTCCGGCCAACTGGAGCGCCGTCGAGCGCCGTGCCGTTGGTCGATCCGAGATCGCACACGGTGACACCCCGCGGCCCCACCTCGACCGCCAGGTGCCGCCGGGACAGGTCGGGGTCACCGACGACGATGTCCGCGGCGTCGTCCCGCCCGACGGTGCGGCGCCCGCGAGGCAGCGCGTGCCGGCCGCCGGAGTCCGGCCCCCCGACGACGCGCAGCTCCAGCCCCCCGGGCCGTGGTGCACGGTCGCTCGCGGGGACACCGACGCCGACGACGTCGCCGGTTCGCAGCCCGGGGCCGCCCAGCGGTGCCGAGGGCGGCAGCTTTCGGCGTCCCGCGTGTAAGTCGGTCGGGGACCTGCCGGCTGCCGCGGCCAGTGCGGCGCGCACCGCCTCGACGGGTGTCGACTCCGGCGCGCGTACCTCGACGTCCACCGGCTCGCCGCCGGCGGGGCGCAGGGTCAGCACGACGCGCATCGGCCCAGTGTCGGCCGCTCGCGAGGTGCACGCGGCCGCCACCGCGGCCGGCTGTGGACAACCGGCATGGGACACTGGCGTCCCGTGCCACTAGCCTCGGCGGGGGGGCCGGCTGCCCATACCGCCCGCCGCGAGATCACGCCCCGCTGGAGCTGGAAACGAGGCAGCGATGCCGGTCGAGCGACCCGATCCGGCCGGCGGCCGGTCCTTCGGCGAGGAGGGCGCGCGCCTCTCCTATGGCAGCTACCTGCGGCTGCCCGCGCTGCTCGCCCAGCAGGTGACCGAGTCCGAACCGGCGGCACACGACGAGCTGCTGTTCATCACCATCCATCAGGTCTACGAGCTCTGGTTCAAGCTGCTGCTGCACGAGCTGGGCGACGCGCGCGACGCGATGCTCGCCGGCGAGGCCTATCGGCCGCGGCTGCGGCTGGCCCGCGCCCGCGTGATCGAGCGGCTGCTGGTCGACCAGATCGACATCGTCGAGACGATGACGCCGCAGGACTTCCTGGCCTTCCGGGCGCTACTTGCACCGGCGAGCGGCTTCCAGTCGGTGCAGTTCCGCGAGGTGGAGTTCGTCTCCGGCGCCAAGGACGAGGCGTTCGTGGCGCGCCTGCACGACGCGACCGACGACGAGCGCGCCCGGCTGGTCGCCCGGCTCGCCGAACCGACCCTCTGGGACGGCTACCTCGCGCTGCTGCAGGCCGCCGGGTTCGCCGTAGACACCGGTGCGGCGCGCCGCGCGGCGCTTGCGTCGGTGAGCCGGGACCGCGACCGCTACGGCGCGCTCTGGGACCTGGCCGAGGCGCTGGTTGACCACGACGAGCAGTGGGCGCTGTGGCGGTCGAGGCACGTGTTGATGGTCGAACGGATGATCGGGCGTAAGTCCGGAACCGGAGGATCCACAGGTGCGCCGTATCTGGCGACGCGGCTGAACCTGCGGTTCTATCCTGAGCTGTGGGAGCTCCGCTCGCACCTTTGAGGGGGATCGCCAACCGGCGACAACGGGACACAAGGGATTTTAACCGTTTTTACCGCTAGATATTGCATTCCGTCTCAAGGTGCGTACAGTCGGAACCGAATCGCCCGAGCCCGGTGCTACCGGGACATCACAACGGAGGTAATCACCATGCCAGGTGGAATCAAGGTCACGCCCGAGCAGCTGCAGGCCCTGTCCGCGCAGTGCCACCAGAAGGCCGGCGACCTGCAGGGCACGTCCGAGGCGCTGCGCAGCCAGGTCCAGGGCGTCGTCGGCAGCGACTGGTCCTCGACCGCGTCGGCGCAGTTCGAGCAGCTGCACCAGAAGTGGCAGACGAGCCAGAAGGACATGCACGAGGCACTGACGGGCATCGGCCGGCTGCTCTCCAACGCGGGCAACGCCTACAGCGACAGCGAAGGCCAGATCAGCAACATGTTCAAGGTCTGATCGCGCTCGACGCCATGCCGGTCCCTGCGACCCCCGCGCGTCGCGCCGGGGGTCGCAGTGGGTCTGCGGCCAGCCGTGGTCGGCGTAACCGCAGCCGGTCCCACGGCAGCATCGAGGTCATCGCCACCAGGTGCGGCCAGAAGATGATGCTGATGCCGGCGAACGTCGCGAGATGGAAGCTCAGCAGACCGGCCACGACGAGCACTCGAGCCCGATCCGAACGGGCGAAGAGCAGCAACGGCGAGAGCAGCTCGCCGCCGATCATCAGGAACTGACCGGCCTCCAGCAGGTGCGGCTGGTGCAGCAGCCAGCCGGATGCGAAGGTACCGCGCCGGACGATCGCGCGAGCCAGCGTCGCACCCGTCGGCCAGTCCAATCCGCCGAAGCGGATCTTCGCCCACGCGGCCAGAAAATAGGTCAGCACCACCGAGACCTGAACGCACCGCATCGCCCAGCCGGCCGCCTCCGAGCGGGTCGGGTCGTCGCGGCGGACGCGGCCGATCGTCGGCAGTACGGCGAGGGCCACCAGGTAGGCGAACCGGTCGTGATCGACCTTGCCATAGGACATCGCGATCACCATCCACTCGCCGTACAGGGCGAGGACGGCGACGCCCAGCAGACGTGGAGCCCGTCCGGTCGCCGCGGCCACCGAGGTGATCACCAGCGCGAGCCCGACGGCCATGACGACGGCGTGCGTCGGCGTCGGCAGGTGCAGCAGCCGGCCCACCACCAGTGGTTGGTAGAGAGCCGTCGGCACCCGCGCGTGGGCCCACACCCACGGGGTGAGCACCAGCACGTCGAGCGGTGCGAACAGGTAGACGATCGTGCGGAAGACCGCGACCCGGGCGAGCGGCACTGGTTCGAACCACCAGCCCCGAAGGGCCGCCGGCAGGCCGCCGCGCGCGCCGGTCGACGTCGTCATGTGGGTGGCCCGCCACCGGGGTGAGCCGGTGGCGACGGCAGGACCCAGGTCGCCAGCACGATCTCGGTCGAAGCTCCGTGCACCGCGCCGTGCCGCAGGCCCTGGTCGTGGCGGAGGAGCTCGACGCGCCGCAGCGACACGCCAGGGTGGCGGTGTTCGTACGCCGCCGCGAGCAGGACCAGCAGCTCGGGGTGGTGTTCGAACCGGCCGACTTGGCCCTCCACCTCCGCTCCTCGCAGTCTGGTTCCGGTGCCGGAGATCGCCACCTGCCGGCCGGCCGCCGTAACGCCGTCGATCGTCACCGAGCTGACCGGGCCATCCGGCCGGTCGCGGGTCGAGTACATCCGGAACGGCCCGAACGGGAATGCGCTGTCCTGCCCCACCAGCGATCCCGCGACCAGCAGGCCGAGCACGACGGCGGTGGCGCCGCCGCGGATCGCGACACCGCGTCGGCGCACCCGCGCCGTTCGGCCGAACGCGCCCCACTCGCTCAGCAGGGCGGCAAGATCCGGCGTTGTCGGCAGTGTCGCGAGCGCGTCGACGTCGAACCAGCCAACGTCAGCGGCGTCGTCACCCGCCGTGAGCTCACCGCCGACGACGTCGCACGCGTAGTCGCTGTTGTCGTAGACCTCGCCGGGCTCGCGGCCGGCCAGCTCGACCGAGCCGACAAGCTCGCCCACCTTGACCCGCAGGCCGGTCTCCTCGAGCACCTCCCTGGCGACGGCGACCCGGTCGTCCTCGCCCGCTTCGACATGTCCGCCGGGGATCGACCAGCTGCCTGCCGATGGTGGACGCGCTCGGTTGACCAGCAGCAGCCGGTCGCGGTCGACGACGACCGCGCCGACGGTCCGGGCGCGGGTCGGCGGCACGGCGTAAGGCTACGTCCGGGGCCGTCCCGTGCGGCGTCGTCCGCAGCGGGTAGTCCCGGGCGGGTGGTCGGGCGCGCCCGCGGGTTGACCGGTGCGGCCGGCGCCTGCACTCTCGGTGCCGTGTCGCGCCGCCCGGAGTGTCCGCGCTGTGCCGGCGCCGTGCTGCCGCCGAGCGCGTTCTCGAGCAGCTGGCGCTGTGACCGGCACGGCGTGGTCGCGCCGCTGCACCTGTTTGCCTCGGCGTCGCCGGAAGCGATCGACATGGTCCGCCGGCTGACCCACGTGCCGATGTGGCTGCCGGCACCGATGCCGGTCGGCTGGTCGGTGACCGGACTGGGCTACGCCGGCGACGACCGATCCGGTGCGCGGGCCACGCTGGTGGCCTGCTCGGGACCGGCACCGCTCGGCGGTCCGGCCGACCTGCTGCTCGTCGCCGAGGAGCCCGGCGTCGGCCTCGGCGCCGGATACGCGGGCATCGACGGTCCGGACCCCGGCCCGCAGCTGGAGGAACAGCGGGCCGGGATCGTGCGCACCCAGGGCCACCCGACCGCGCTCTGGCCGATCTCGGGGGTCTCCGATCGCTGCGCCGTTGTCGGAGAGGCGGCCGGGCTGTGGCTCTGGGCGATCCTCTGGCCGGCGCCGGCCGGCTACCTGCTCGCCGAGGACCTGCGCCTGAACGACCTGCGGGAGGGCACTCCCGGTGACCTCCCGGTGGGGCCGACGTCACCGCGGCTGCGACGCTGACGTCATGATGCGCATCGACCTGCACACCCATACGAGCGCGTCCGACGGCACCGATGAACCGCGCAGTGTCGGCGTGCTGGCAGCGGCCGTCGGGCTCGACGTCGTCGCCGTCACCGATCACGACACCACGGCCGGTTGGGACGCCGCGATCGCGGGCGCGCCGGCCGGGGTGAGGGTCGTCCCCGGCGTCGAGTTCTCCTGCGTCGTCGGCGAGGGCGAGCGCCGAGTCTCGGTGCACCTGCTGGGTTACCTGTTCGACCGGGCCGAGCCGCGGTTCGCCGCCGAGCGGCGGCGGCTGCGACTGGATCGCACCGACCGAGGCCGGCGCATCGTCGAACGGCTGACCACGGCCGGTGTACCGATCGAGTGGCCGGCCGTGCAGCGGCTGGCCGGAGGCGCGCCGATCGGCCGCCCGCACATCGCGGGCGCGCTGGTCACCGCTGGCGCGTCTTCGACGGTGGACGATGCGTTCGAGACGTGGCTGCGCCCGGGCGGTCCCTACTACGTGCGCAAGCGCGACGTCGACGTCCGGGACGGCATCGCGATGGTGCTCGCGGCCGGCGGCGTGCCGGTGTTCGCACATCCGCGCGCCCGCAAGCGTGGGCGGGTCGTGACCGACGACGTGATCCGCGAACTCGCCGCCGCCGGACTGGCCGGGATCGAGGTCGACCACGTCGACCACGACGCGGCCGACCGCGTCGAGCTGCGGACCCTGGCCGGGGAACTCGGGCTGATCATGACGGGGTCCAGTGACTACCACGGCACTAACAAGGCCGTGCCTCTCGGCGCGAATACGACCGATCCGCAGGCGTATGCAGAAATCTGTCGCCGGGCCAGCGGTACACAGCCCGCGCGCTGCTAGAGCGAGCCCGCCGCTCGCCCGGCTACCGTGGTGGCATGAGACGTCTCGCAACGGTGGCCGCGCTCGCCCTTCTTGCTGTCCCAGCGGCGATCCTGGCGGTCGCCGGCCCGGCGTCGGCCGACGCCGCGAGCGATGCGGCCAACGCCCTGAGCAGCGATCACCGGGTCTACGTCGCGAAGGGCGCGGCGGTGACGCTGGATTCCGGTGCGGTCGACGCCGCGCAGGTCAACATCGTCGTTGCGGGGCTGCCGCCCGGCAGCGGCGACGCGTTCTCGAACGCGAAGACGATCCTCCCGAAGGTGTTCGGCTCAGCCGAGGGGATCGTGATCGTGATCGGCGGCACCGACGGGCTGCAGGTCGCGTCCGACACCAACTACCCGGGCGGCGCTGGCAGCGCGATTCGGTCGGCCGGCAAGGCGGCGCTTGCCGACCACCCGCTCCGCAAGGGCGGCAACGCAACCGAGCTGATCAGGGCCGCGGTGTCCAACATCAACGCAGCGGCGCCATCGGGCTCGGCCAACGGCTCGCCGTCGTCATCGGGCAGCTCCGGCTCGAATAGCCATGCCGGCCTGATCGCGCTGGTGGTGATCGTGGTGCTGCTGGCCGGCGGCGTCGGCGGCTGGCTGGTGACTCGACGTCGCCGGGAGCAGCGCCGGCTGCAGGGCCGGCGCGCCGAGGTGGTCTCGCTCTATGACCGGCTCGGCGCCGATGTGAGCAACCTCGACCCAGGTGAGGACAAGATCGCCAGACAGGCGCTGGCCGACGCCTCGGAGCGCTACACCGCGACCGGCTCGCAGCTGGAGGGGGCCGACACCGACGGCGAGTACGACGCCGCGCGGCGCACCGCGCTCGAGGGCCTGCAGGCCGCCCGAACGGTACGTACCCAGCTCGGCCTCGATCCCGGCCCGGAGCTGCCGGAGATCGCGCCGAAACGCGCGGACACCCTCGACGCCGAGAAGGAGTTCGCCGTCGGCGACCGCACCGTGCGCGGGTATCCGGCCTACCAGCCGGGGGCGCCGTACTACTTCGGCGGCGGCGGGGGATACGGCTCTGGCTGGTACTCCTTCCCGTTCTGGGAGACCATGCTGATCGGCTCCATGCTCGGCGGCGGTTTCGGCTACGGCGGCTTCGGCGGCGGCTTCGGCGGCGGCTACGGCTCCGGGTACGACTCCGGCTTCGACGCGGGCTACGACCAGGCCGGCGGCGGCTCGGGCGGTGGCGGCGACTGGGGCGGCGGCGGTGGCGACTGGGGCGGTGGCGGCGGCGGTGGCGACTGGGGCGGTGGCGGCGGCGGCGGCGACTGGGGCGGTGGCGGCGGCGGCGGCGACGGTGGTGGCGGCGGCTGGTGAGCGCGCCGCTGCCCGCGCCGGCTGAGGGCAGCGACCGCGCGCAGCAGCCCGTGCTCGAGGGCATGCCGCGGCGACTGCTGCCCGTGACGCCGTCGAAGCTCGCGAGTTTCAGCGACTGCCCGCGGCGCTACAAGTTCAGCTACCTCGACCGGCCCGCCCCGCCGAAGGGCCCGCCGTGGGCGCACAACTCGGTGGGCGCGGCCTGCCACACCGCGCTGAAGCAGTGGTGGGATCTGGCCGTCGCGCGGCGCACGCCGGAGTCGGCCGGAACCCTGCTCGACGCAGTCTGGATCGACGACGGCTTCCGTGACCTGGCCCAATCGGCGCTCTGGCGCGAGCGCGCGCGTGAGTGGGTGCAGGGTTACGCCGCGACGCTCGACCCGACCACCGAGCCGGTGGGGGTCGAGCGGTTCGTCGCCACGCCGACCGCGCGGCTCGCGCTCTCCGGCCGGGTCGACCGCATCGACGAGCGCGACGGTGAACTCGTCGTCGTCGACTACAAGACCGGGCGCCGGGCGCTGGAGGAGATCGACGCGCGCTCCTCGCCGGCGCTGGCGGTCTACGTGCTCGGGGTACGCCGCACCCTGCGCCGGCCCTGCCACCGGGTCGAGCTGCACCACCTACCGTCCGGACGTGTCGTCGGCGCGACGCACACCGACGATTCGCTACAACGCCAGCTCTCCAGGGCCGAGGCGCTGGCCGACGACATGGCCGTCGCCACCGACACCCTGCAGGCCGGGGCTGACGCCGACGACGTGTTCGCCCCCCGGACCGGGCCGCACTGCGGGTGGTGTGACTTCCGCCGCTCGTGCCCGGACGGGCAGCGGGCTGCACCGGCGCGGGAGCCGTGGTCCGGGCTAGCCGACGGCTGAGCGCAACCCCCGTGAACGAAGTCCCGTTCACGGGACGCTAGAACGGCGCCGGGAGCTCGTCGCGATCCGGCGCATGCTCTTGTGGCTGGGCTGGGTCTGTGACGGTGATTCGGCTGACGCCGGGTTGGTCGATGTCGCGTTCGACGCTGTAGACGCGGCCGGCCGGGGTGGTCCATGTGACGACGCCGTCGGGGCGCAGTTCGCATGACCAGCCGGGATCGCCGTCCTTGATGGCGTGGTGCCGGCGGCATAGCGGCCACAGGTTCGCGGCACTGGTGGTGCCGCCGGCTGACCATCGGTGCCGGTGGTCGAGGTCGCACCGGGTGGCTGCTCGTTCACAGGTGGGGAAGGCGCAGGTGCGACCGCGGGCGCGGACCAGGTCGGCGAGTGCGGCGGGTGGCCGGTAGCGCTTCCGTCCGATGTCGGTGACCGTGCCGGTGGAGGGGTCGGCGGTCAACCGCTGCCAGACGCCGGTGGCGATGATCTCGCGGGCCAGCTCGTGGTCGACCGGCCCGTAGCCGGCCAGC
Organism: Pseudonocardiales bacterium; assembly: GCA_003244255.1. Lineage (GTDB taxonomy): Bacteria > Actinomycetota > Actinomycetes > Mycobacteriales > QHCD01 > QHCD01. The sequence goes on from QHCD01000035.1 coordinate 9,536, forward strand.
TCGGCCGGGGCGGCGCAGTCGTCCACGACCGCGGCTGCCGGCACCACGATCTGTACTAGCGGTCTGGACGCGGCGAGCGCCGCCCCGCCGACCCGCTGCACCAGGATGTCGGCACGCAGCTGCTGCAGGGTGCGCGCGTCGCCGGCCGCTCTGGCCGAGCGAGCCGTCTGGTCGAGCAACTCGAAGATGCCGACGGCGTCGGCGGCGCACAGCCGGGCGCCGAGGGTGGCCATGCCGCAGGCGTCCGGGCGCAGCCACACCGATCGGTCGGTTTCGGCCGTGCGGCGCCGCGCGGCGGCGGCAGCGGGGTCGATCCGAATGACCGCGCGCGCGGTCCGGCGGCGCAGCTGACCTGGTGTGCTCTCCGCGGCGCGGTCGAGGACGGTCGCCTCGACCGTCGCCGCATCGGCCGCGCAGAGCTGGTCGGTCTCCTCCGCGAGCGCCCGTGCCTTGGAGTGGGTCACCGCACCGCGGCGCATTGCGGACACGGTCGCGGGCAGCCGCTCGACGAGCCGGGTCGCCGCCTCGATCCGCCGATCCGCAGTGCGGGAGGCGATCCGCAGCGCCAGGCCGACCTCGTCGCCGACGCTGGCGCCGAACTCGTCGTCGGCGCGACGGCGGGCGAACTCGGCCAGTGCCGCGCACTGCTCGGCGTCGACGAGCGATCGGATCCGTTCCAGTGCCGCGACCCGGTCCAATACGCCGTCGTCGTCGAGTGCGCTGACCGGCTCGGCGCAGATGAGGTCGAGTATCCAGCCGCCCGGTTCGAACTCCGCCCAGGCAATCGGCGCATCAGGCACCACGTCGGCGCCGGCAACCGGCTCGACCGTCTCGAACATGTGTTCGATACTACCTCGTGCCGGCCCGCCACGCAACCCCAATTACCCTTGCACCGCAGGAGAAATTCGCCAACGGCACGAAGCGCAGGCGTCAGCTGCGCGGCCTCGAGAACTGCCGGGCCCGGCCTGCTCCGAACACGGCAATGGACTTGGACATGAGGCCGCTCCTGTAGCGCGCCATCGACCAACGGCTGCCACGCGCACGGAGCCTGTCCCGCGCTGACCTCGCCGACGCAATGCTGGCGGCCGTGGGCCTCGGCCATTGCGGCTGCATCAGCGAGGCGCGCGCCAAGCGCCCGCGGCTCGTGGGCGTCGCGTCCCATGACCACTCGCTGCGGACGCCCGCGCGATCGGCGGGCCGGCCAGGGCTGATCAGCCCGCGGCCAGTCGGGCCCTGGCGGCGCGCAGCGCCGGGCCTTCGCGCACGGCTGCGGGCAGCGGGCGCAGCACGGAGCGCACGGCACGGGCCGCGAGCGTGGCGCTGAGGTCGGTGCTCGGCAGGCCCGGCAGGCCGTACATGCGCCGGGCCCAGCGGGGCAGCAACGCGAACCCCAACGACGCGGCGCCGATCCAGGCCGGCCGGGCGGGCGTCACGAGCTTCACCCAGGCTGGCATCGGGGGGAGCAGCACGAATCGCGCGGCGGCGCGTGCGTCGTCGGTGGCGCGCAGCCGCGGCCGGATCGAGTCGAAGTACCCGGCCAGGCCGGCAGTCGACTCCGGGATCAGCGAGGCCGGGATGCCGACCAGTCGGGCGGCGCGGGCCTGCTCGCCGACGTAGCGATCGGCGTCGGCGGGCGACAGCGGTACGCCGGCCCGGCGCGCGGTGGACAGCAACGAGTCGACCTCGCACGCGTGCACCCAGATCAGCAGGTCGGGATCGTCGACCCGCACGGTCTGGCCGCTGTCGGGATCGACGGCGCGCAGCCGCCGATGCACGCCGCGGACCCGGGCCGCGGCCCGCCGGGCCTCGTCGCAGGTGCCGTACGTCAGCACCCCGACGTACTCGGCGGTGCGCTGGAGGCGACCCCACGGATCGTCGCGGAAGCCCGACTGCGCCGCCACGCCGGCCATCGCGACCGGATGCAGTGCCTGCAGCAGCAGCGCGCGGATGCCGCCGACGAACAGGATCGGGTCGGCGTGTACTCGCCAGGTCACCGAGTCCGGGCCGAACAGGCCGGTGTCGGGCGTCGATGGGCTGCTCATCCGAGCACGACCGTCCGAGTGTTTGTGACGACGACGGCGTACCGCCCGATCCGGGAGATCCACCGGGGATCGCCCGGAGCTGCGCCACGCAGCGTGCGCACCGGTCGGCCGGTGTCGAGATCGAGCGTGACCAGCCGCGCCCCGCGTACGATCACCACCTGCGACCCGTCGATGCCGGGCGCGCCGTCGGCCGGCCGTGCCCAGCCCAGCTTCCCGGTGCCGAGGTTGACGTTCACGACGCGTGCGCCGTCGTAGGCGACCATCGTCTCGCCGACGACCTCGCCACGGCTGGTGGCCGCCGGTATCGCTGTAGGGTCACTCGCCGTCGCGACCGCGCCGCCCGCGCTGGAGTAGACCGAGAACTGCGGCGTGCCGCCGATCCTGCTGACCACCACGACGCCGTCGTCTGCGCCGACGATGTGCGGACCGATGCCGGGAGCCGATACGCTCCAGCGCTTCTTGCCGTCGTAGCCGTCGAGCAGCAGCAGTGAGCGGCCGGCCGATCCGCAGTCGGTGATCACCGCCGTGCCGGTGTTGCCGCTCTGCTGGGAGACCAGCCGGCAGCCCTTGCCCGGACCGTAGTTCCACGCCTCGCCGCCGCCTTGGAGGTAGAACGTCGCGAGCTTGCCGTTCGCTCGGACGACGACGACGTCGCTGGTCCGCTGCATTGCTGCGGATCCGGCGCCGACGTCGATGTTGCGGTACCACTCGCGCTGTCCGGTGCCGACGTCGAACGCCGTGAGATCGCTGCACAGGGTGCCGTCGCGGAACAGCGCGATCACGACCAGCGGCGTCGTCATCCAGCTGCACAGGTCCGCGTTGGCTCGGTGATATTTCCAGATCACGGCGCCGGTCGCGGGCGAGTGCGCGACGACGTCGTGCCGGTCTGCGGTGACCACTGCGGCTGCGGTGGTGGGCGACCCGAACGGCGGGCTGCCGGCGGCATCCCAGCGCTGCTGCACCGACGTCGCGAGGGGTTCCTTCACGGCCGACGTCGGCGGCTTGCTGGCCGCAACGAGGGCGACGTTGTGCCAGTCGCTACGGGCGATCGACGGGATGGCGACGGCCGCGGCCGCGACCAGCAGCGCGGCCATCCCGATGGCCCAGTTCCGCCAGCGGCGCCTGCCCAGCGCGGCGAGCGCATCGGACATCGGCAATCAGCCCTCCGTCGCCGTGGGCTGCCCTGCACGTTCGCCGGCGGCGCGGCGACCATGGCCGCGTCCACGCCGGTGACGCCCGCCGGAGTCTGCCGGCCGGCCGGCCCGGTCGTCGTCGGCTGGCGCGCTGACGGTCTCGGTGCGCTCGATCGGTTCGCCGCTGCGGCTACGCCGGCGCGGACCTCGGTTGCGGCGCGGCCGTCGCTCTGCGGACTCGGAGTCGGGGCTAGCTGCCGGGTGCGGCCGCCTGCTTCTGCCGGTCTCGCCGACGTCCTCCAGCTGCTCTGCGTCGAGGCCGGCGCGGGTCCGGGCGCTGCGCGGCAGGGTGCCCTTGGCGGACTCGGGGATGTCGAGGTCGGCGTACAGGTGCGGCGAGGTGGAGTACGTCTCCGCCGGGTGGTCGAAGGCCAGCCCGAGTGCGGTGCTGATGTGCTGCCAGCGCGGGATGTCATCCCAGTCCACGAAGGTGACGGCGATGCCGTCGCCGCCGGCCCGGCCGGTCCGGCCGATGCGGTGGACGTAGACCTTCTCGTCCTCCGGGCACTGGTAGTTGACGACGTGGCTGACGCCGGTGATGTCCAGGCCGCGGGCCGCGACGTCGGTGGCGATCAGGACGTCGACCTTGCCGGACCGGAACGCCCGCATCGCCTGTTCGCGCGCGCCCTGGCCCAGATCGCCGTGCACAGCGGCCGCGGCGAAACCGCGCTCGGCGAGGTCTTCGGCGAGCCGCGCGGCGGTGCGCTTGGTCCGGCAGAACACCAGAATCAGCTCGCGGTCGCGCGCCTGCAGGATGCGCGCCAGGATCTCGATCTTGTCCATCGCGTGCGCCCGGTAGACCAGCTGCCTGGTCTCCGGCACCGTGCTGCCCTCGTCGTTGCCGTGCGCGCGCACGTGCGTCGGCTGGTGCAGGAACTGCCGTGCCAGCCCGACGATCGGGGCGGGCATGGTGGCCGAGAAGAGCATGGTCTGGCGGGCCGTGGGCACGGTCGCGAGGATGCGCTCGATGTCGGGCAGGAAGCCAAGGTCGAGCATCTCGTCGGCTTCATCGAGCACGAGGACGCTGACGCCGCCGAGCAGGAGGTGCCGCTGCTGCACCAGGTCGAGCAGCCGCCCGGGCGTACCGACGACGACGTCGACCCCCCTGCGCAGCGCCTCGATCTGCGGTTCGTAGGCACGGCCGCCGTAGATCGAGAGACACCGCACGCGCAGCAGCGAGCCGGCGCTCTGCAGGTCGCGGGTGACCTGGACGCACAGCTCGCGGGTGGGGACGACGACGAGGGCCTGCGGGCTCGCACCCGGCTCGCCGGGAAGGGTGATGCGCTGCAGCAGCGGCACGCCGAACCCCAGCGTCTTGCCGGTGCCGGTGCGCGCCTGGCCGATGAGGTCCGAGCCGGGCAGCGCGAGCGGCAGCGTCAGCTCCTGAATCGCGAAGGTGCGGGTGATCCCCACCTGTTCGAGCGCCTCGACGATCTTCGGATGGACGCCCAGATCGGCGAAGCGTGGCGCGGTCTCGACCACCGGCGCGCGGGCCGCCAGTGGCTCGAATGGCTCCGCCGCGTCGTCGGGAACCAGGTCGGTCCGGTGCTCCGCCTCCGCGGCGCTCGCCGCGTGGTCACCGCCGGATGGGTCAGCGGACCGCTGTGTGTCGTCGTCGGGTCGCTCGCCCCCGGTCGGGTCGGTGTTCTGCGCTTGTGCGCTCATCGGGTGCTGCCTCTTCCGCATCGACGCGCCGACGTCGACGATGCGGGCCGATCGACCGCACAGCCGGACAGGGCGGCGGGATCGGGCACCCGAGTGGCGTCCGCGCTCACGAACCGGCGCTCTCTGGGCGCCGATGTACACCTTCAGGGTAGCCGGTGGCGCCCTCGGGCGCCCCGGACCCACCCCGGCTGCGAACGCCCGGTGGCTCGCCGCCGGTGTGCCGTAGGGTCCGCGCCATGCAGCAGCCAGCGACCCTGACCCCGTCGCCGGAGGCGATCGTCGACCTGCTCGGCGTCCTCGCATACGGAGAGCTGACGGCGTTCAACCGGCTCGCCGCTGACGCCTGGCTCGCGCCGACTCTCGGCGGACGGGCGGCGCTTGCGAAGATGGCCTCCGCCGAGATCGGCCACTACGGCCGCCTGGCCGACCGGCTGGGTGAGCTCGGTGTCGATCCCGAGGTCGCGATGGCACCGTTCGTCGGGCCGCTGGACGCCTTCCACGAGTCCACGCTGCCGGCCGACTGGCTCGAGGGACTGGTCAAGGCACACGTGTTCGACGGCATCGCCGCGGACTTCTACACCGAGATCGCGGCCTGGCTCGACCCCCCCACGCGGGCGCTGGTGCTCGACGTGCTGGAGGACAGCGGGCACGCTGCCTTCGCCGTCCACGAGGTGCGGACCGCCATCGCCGCCGACGACCGGCTGGCCGCGCGGTTGTCGCTGTGGGCGCGCCGGCTGGTCGGTGAGGCGCTCTCGCAGGCGCAGCACGTCGCAGCCGAGCGGGACGCCCTGACCGAACTGATCATCACCGGCAGCGGCGATCTCGCCGCCATCGGGGCGCTGTTCGGGCGGCTCACCGACGCCCACGTGGCCCGGATGCGGCGGCTCGGGCTGTCCAGCTAGCTTGCCTGCTTTCGCCGAGTGGCGACATATGCGGGAATCTCGAGGCCGGAGAGCCCGCAAATCTCGCCACTCGGCGAAAGGAAGAATTGGGTTAGCTTGCGACGAAGCCCACCCGGCGGCTCTCGGTCTCGGCGATCTCGACGTAGGCGATCTTCGCGGCCGGCACGATGACCCGGCGGCCCTTGTCGTCGACGAGGGTGAGCAGACCGCCAGCGCCGGCGTCGAGCGCACCGGCGACGGCTCTCTCGACGTCCTGGGCAGTCTCCGTCGACTCGATCACCAGCTCGCGCGGCGAGTGCTGAACGCCGATCTTGACCTCCACCGCGGCCTCCCTGACCGACGCAGTCACCCGTTCAACACGAGGGTAGGCCATGGTCGGCGCCCGGCCGGACGGCCGTTCACCGCGGGCGAACTGCAACGGCCGGTTGATGCTCAGTCGGCCTGCCGCGGGAAGCCGGAGATGCCGCGCCAGGCGAGCGTCTCCAACAGCCGGATCGCCTCGGCCTTCGGCACGGCGCGCTCGGTGTCGAGCCAGTATCGCGCGGCCACCTCCGACAACCCGGTGAGCGCCACCGAGAGCAGCTCGGCCTGGGCCTGCGGCAGCCCGGTATCGGATGCGATGGTGTCGGCGACGGCGCGCATGCACGCTCGGCTGCCGCGCTCCACGCGCTCGTCGACGGCCGGGTCGTTGCGCAGGTCGGACTCGAAAACGAGACGGTAGGCGCCGCGGTCGCCGCCGTCGGCGTCGACGAAGTCGAAGTAGGCACTGATCGCGTTGTGCACCCGCGCCTGGTTGTCGTCGGTGGCGGCGATCGCCGCTCGCACCCGCCGCACCAGTTCGTCGGTGTGTGTGTCGAGAAGGGCCAGGTAAAGCTCCAGCTTGCCGGGAAAGTGCTGGTACAGAACGGGTTTCGACACTCCGGCGCGTGCGGCGATGTCGTCCATGGCCGCGGCGTGATAGCCGTGCTCGATGAAGACGTGACGTGCGGCCGCGAGCAGCTGCTCGCGCCGGGCGGGGCCGGGCATGCGGCCGCCGCCGCCCACCGCTGTCGTCACGCCGGACCTCCGTTCCACCCGTATCGAACTAGGGTCCCGTGAACGAAGTATGTTTACCGGCTGCGGCGCCCTGATGCACGCCGGCGGCGTTGTCCTTCTCGCCCGTAGCTCCGCTACGAGCTCGTCGTCCGCACCTGTAGGAATTGCCGGACCCTCATCCGGATCACCGCATCCGGCAAACGACTTCGTTCACAGGACACTAGTGTGTTCGGGGGAGCAGGCCGTCGGCATCGAGTGTGGCGGCGTGCAGGTCGCCGTCCCGTTCGACCCGGTCCAGCACGTCTGTCGCGGTGAACGTCAACGGCCGGTTTCCGGCTACCTCGTCCCACGTGACCGGCGTCGACACCGACGGGACCGAGGTGGCACGCAACGAGTAGACGCAGACCGTCGTCTTCGCCGGATTGTTCTGGCTCCAGTCGAGGAAGACCTTGCCGTGGCGCAACGGCTTGGCCATCTTGGCGACGACGAGCGTGGGGTGCTCGCGCTCGAGGCGCTCGGCGACGGCACGGGCGTACTCCGAGGTCCGTCCGGCCGCGACGGGCCTGATCGGCACGCTCACCTGCATGCCCTTCTGGCCACTGGTCTTCGGGTAGGCCGCGAGATTGTCCTCGGTCAGCACTTCGCGCAGCAGCAGCGCGACCTCCCGGCAGCTCGTGATGTCCGCGGGCGCTCCGGGGTCGAGATCGAACACCAGGAGATCGGTGCCGCGCTGCCCACCCCTGGGCCCGACCTGCCACTGCGGGACGTGCAGCTCCAGTGCGGCGAGGTTCGCGAGCCACACCAGGCTCGGCAGGCCGTCGACGACGACGTAGTCGATCTCCTCGCGGTCCTTGGTGCTGCCCGGCACGGGCAGGCGGGCGGTCCGCACCCAGTCCGGCGTGTGTGACGGCGCGTTCTTCTCGAAGAAGAACTTGCCGTCGACACCGTCGGGATAGCGCTTCACGGTGAGCGGGCGGTCGGCGAGGTGCGGCAGCAGCGCGGGCGCGATGCGGGTGTAGTAGTCGATCACCTCGCCCTTGCTGAAGCCGCCGTACATCTGCTTGTCCACATTGGACAGTGACAGCTCGCGGCCGTCTACGCGGACGCGCACCGACTTACTCACGGATCACCTCACGCGCGGGCTTGTCGTCGCGGATTCCCTGGAAGACAGGGAAACGCAACCGGCCGGTCGGTGTCCACTCGGAGAACTCCACCTCGACCACGACGACCGGTTCGCACCATTCGACGTCGCGCGCCTCGGTGCGGTTGAGTTCGTCGGCGAACGGCGAATCCGGTCGGGCCAGGCCGCGCAGCCGCTCGCGCAGGTTGCGGATGCTGCTGTCCGACAGCCCGCTGCCGACCTGTCCCGCATAGCGCAGCGCCGCGCCGTCGTAGTAACCGATGGTCAGGGCGCCGATGGAGCCGCCGCGGCCACCCGCCCCGCGCTGCCATCCACCGACCACGAATTCCTGGCTGGTCTTGAGCCGCAGCTTGATCCAGTCGGCGCTGCGAATCCCCGGCCGGTACGGCGAGGTGAGCCGCTTCGCGACGACGCCTTCGAGCTGCTGCGCACGGCAGGCCTGCAGGGTGGCCTTACCGTCGTCGAACGACGGCGCGACCGTCCACTGTGGACTCTCCAGCGCCAGCCTTTCCAGCGTGGCCCGGCGCTCGGAGTAGGGACGCGCCGTGAGGTCGACGCCGTAGAGCCGCAGCAGGTCGAAGACGACGAACGTGACCGGCGCCATCGCCGCGAGGTGAGCGGCCGCGGGGGCGTTGCGGACGTGCATCCGCGGCTGCAGAGCCGCGAACGACGGCCGGCCGTCGGCGAACGCCACCACCTCGCCGTCGAGCAGCGCGTCGTCGCATGTCTCGGCGAGTCCGTGCAGCTCCGGATAGGCGAGCGTCACCTCGTGCTCGGTCCGACCGGTCATGCGAAGACCCTCGGGCGCGATATCGGCGAGCACCCGCACGCCGTCCCATTTCAGCTCGTACGCCCAGCCGGGTCCGTCGGGCAGCGGCCCGGCGGTGGCGAGCATCGGCTTCACGCCGGCCATCCTGCCGGAGCCGGGCGGCCGGACAGAACCGCGCGACATGCCGCCGTAATGATGAGACGCTGGATGCATGCGTGCGATCTGGAAGGGCGCGATCTCCTTCGGCCTGGTGAGCATCCCGGTCAAGCTCTACACGGCGACCGAGGAGCGCGACGTCGCGTTCCACCAGGTGCACCGTACGGACGGTGGCCGCATCAGGTATCGGCGGGTCTGCTCCGTCGACGGCGAAGAGGTGTCCTACGGCGACATCGCGAAGGGGTTCGAGCTGCCGAGCGGCGAGATGGTCGTGCTGACCGACGACGACCTCGCCGACCTGCCGCTGTCGACCAGCCGCGAGGTCGACGTCCTCGCGTTCGTGCCGCTGGAGCAGGTCGACCCGATCTACTTCTCCAAGAGCTACTACCTGGAGCCCGACGGCCCTGCCGCCAAGCCCTACGTGCTGCTCCGCGACGCCCTGGAGAAATCCGGTCGAGTAGCGATCGTCAAGGTCGCGATCCGCTCCCGCGAGGCGCTCGCCACGCTTCGCGTACGCGACGGCGTGCTGGTGATGGAGACGATGATCTGGCCCGACGAGGTGCGGGAGCCGGACTTCGCCTTCCTCGACGGCGACGTGACCGTGCGGGCGCAGGAGCTCTCGATGGCGGAGTCGCTGATCGAGAGCATGACCGGTGACTTCGCGCCGGAGGACTATCACGACGACTACCGCGCGGCCGTGGAGGCCGTCGTCGATGCCAAGGTCGAGGGTCGCGAGGTCGTGGCGCCGGTCGAGAAGGACACCGGCGGGGCCGAGGTGCTCGACCTGATGGCCGCACTGCGCAACAGCGTGGCCGACGCGAAGCGGCGCCGCGGCGAGTCGGTCGCCGCCGATGACGCTGGCGATGACGACGAGCCGGACAGCGATTCTGCTGCCGCGCCGGCCAAGCCGCGGGCGGCGGCGAAGACCCGGTCCGGATCGGGCCGCGCCGCGAAGGCGACTGATACCACCGCGACGGGCACCAAGGCAAGCGGTACCAACGCGGGCGGCACCAAGGCGACGGCCAGGAAGGCCGCGGTGGCCGCGAAGTCCACCGCGAAGCGCGCCGGCCCGGCGAAAGCGACCGCGCCGAGGAAGGCGGCCACGAAGGCCAGCGGGAGCTCGCGGGCCGCGAAGTCGGCACGGTCGGGACGAACGCGGACCGCCACGTCGGTCCGGTCGAAGCCCCGCGCTACCACGGCGAAGCGGGCCCGCAAGAGCGCGTGACCGGCTCGTCGGCCGGCGCCGCGGCGCCCCAGCGACTCGACGCGGCGACACCGGCCGCCAGGGCATCGGCCGCCCAAGCACCGGCCGACCGGACCAGCATCGAACGCATCGTCGTCGACGGCCGGGGGATCGCGGTGCGGCGTGGTTTCGGCCCGGCGGGGGGGCAGCCGGCGCTCTACGTGCACGGGCTCGGCGGGTCGTCGACGAACTGGGTCGACGCCGGCGTGCTGCTCGGTGACGCCCTTGACGGCGAGGCCATCGACCTGCCCGGCTTCGGCGAGTCCGACCCGCCGGCCGACGGTGACTACCGGTTGCGGCGACTGGCCGACATCGTCGCGCACGTCATCGAGGCACGCGGTCGCGGACCCGTACACATGGCGGGCAACTCCCTCGGCGGTGCGGTCGCGGCTCAGCTCGCGGCCGGCCGGCCGGAGCTGGTGCGCACCCTCACCCTCGTCGCACCGGCAATGCCCGACCTGCGCCCCCGCAACCGCATCCGGGCGCTGCTCGCCGCCAGCGCCGTGCCCGGCGTGCCGCGGGTCGCCGAGTGGCACCTGGTCGGCGCCCCGATCGAGAGCAGCCAACTGCGGGTGCGCCGCGTGATCGACTCAGTGTTCGGCGACCCGGCGGTGATCTCACCGGACCGGCTGGCCGATGCGATCGGTGAGGCGGAGCGGCGGGCCAGCCTGCCCTGGGCCGACGAGGCGTTCGCGCGTTCGCTGCGCGGCCTGCTCGCGGCACACCTGCGAGTCGGGCGGTCCTCGCTGTGGGCCGTGCTGCCCCGAATCCGCGCCCGCACGCTCGTCGTCTGGGGTGGCGCCGACCTACTGGTGCCCGTCGAGCTCGCCGCCCGCACCGCCGCCGCCGTGCCGGATGCGCGGCTGATGGTGCTCCCGGGCGTCGGCCACACCCCGCAGATCGAGGCACCGGGAGAAGTGGCCGCGGCGATGCGTGACCTCCTCGGCGCGCCGCTGTCGTCGACCGGGTGAGCAATCCGACCTGTGGCACGCTTGGGCCCAATGCCCAGCCACCCATCCCCGCCGGCGCCGCAGCACCCCCGGACGCCCGCCCGACCCGACGCCGAGTCGCCGGCGCGGCGACCCCGGGGCCGGCGCAGCTGGCTGGTCCGGTTCGTCGATGACAACGGATGGCGCGCATACGCCGTCCCGGTGCTCGTCGTGGCGACCGTCGTGTGGATCGGCAACGTCGCATCCGGCAGCACCAGCCACGCCAGCCGCACGCCGGCGGCGGCTACGCGGACGCACCCGATAACCCGTACCGTCCCACCGTCCACGCCCCCGCCGGCGTCGGCCCCGCGCTCGGTACCGCCGTCGGGTCCAGTGGCTGCGTCAGCCGATCGGGATCAGCCGACGGCGCTGCCCACGGGTCACTCGCAGCGGGAGCTGCAGGCGTTGCCGGCCGGGGCGTCGTACCCGCTGCGGGGCGATGGCACCTTCGCGTTGGTGCCCGGATCGACGCCGGTGTCCGGCACCGGTCCGCTGCACCGCTATCGGGTGAGCGTCGAGCGCGGGTTGTCCATCGACGCGGCCGGTTTTGCCGCTGCGGTCGCGAAAACGCTCGGCGACCGCCGCGGCTGGGTTCACGGCGGCGCGATGTCCTTCCAGCGGGTGTCCACATCTCCGGCCGACTTCACCATCACGCTGACGTCATCGCTCACCGAACGCAGCATGTGCGGCTACACCCTCAAGGTCGAGACGTCGTGCTTCAACGGTGGCCGGGAGACGGTCTACGTCAACGTGTCGCGGTGGATCCGCGGCGCCGTGGCGTTCGGCGGCGATATTCCGCTCTATCGCTACTACGTCGTCAACCACGAGGTCGGGCACGCACTGGGCCACCACCACATGACGTGTCCCAAGACGGGCTCGCCGGCGCCGCTGATGATGGAGCAGACGCTCGGTACCACGACCGGCGGCCGGACGTGCCGGCCGAACGCGTGGCCCTACGTGAACGGCGTGTTCGTCACCGGGCCACCAGCAGCAGGCTACTGACGGCCGACGAACGGTCGGGAAGAATGGTGCGGCGACCCGTCGTTGTACCCGACGTCAACCCCCGTGCCTGTCGAGGAGTCCGCTGGTGTCCCTCCCGCCCCTGGTCGAACCCGCCGCCGAGCTCACCGTCGACGAGGTGCGCCGCTACAGCCGGCACCTGATCGTCCCCGACGTCGCCATGGACGGCCAGAAGCGCCTGAAGAACGCGAAGGTCCTCGTCGTGGGCGCCGGCGGCCTCGGCTCGCCGGCGCTGCTCTATCTCGCCGCGGCCGGCGTCGGCACCCTCGGCATCGTCGACTTCGACGTCGTCGACGAGTCGAACCTGCAGCGGCAGATCATCCACGGGCAGAGCGACATCGGCCGGCTGAAGGCCGAATCGGCACGCGATTCGATCGCCGAGATCAACCCGCTGGTGGCGGTGCGGCTGCACACCGAGCGGCTCGACTCCTCCAACGCGCTGGCGATCTTTGCCGGCTACGACCTGATCCTCGACGGCACGGACAACTTCGCCACCCGGTACCTGGTCAACGACGCATGCGTGCTGCTCGGCAAGCCCTACGTGTGGGGCTCGATCTTCCGGTTCGACGGCCAGGTCAGCGTGTTCTGGGACGAGCACGGGCCCAACTACCGCGACCTGTACCCCGTGCCGCCGCCGCCGGGAATGGTGCCATCGTGCGCCGAGGGCGGTGTGCTCGGCGTCCTGTGCGCCTCGATCGGTTCGGTGATGGTCAACGAGGCGATCAAGCTGATCACCGGCATCGGCGACGTGCTGCTCGGGCGGCTGCTCGTGTACGACGCGCTGGAGATGAGCTGGCGCGAGATCGCCGTCCACAAGGACCCGTCCACCGCCAAGATCACCGAGCTGATCGACTACGACGCGTTCTGCGGCGCGGTCTCCGACGAGGCCGCCGAGGCGGCAAAGGGCTCCACCATCACCGCGGTCGAGCTCAAGGACATGATTGATGCCGGCAAGGACTTCCTGCTGGTCGACGTCCGCGAGCCGGCCGAGTACGAGATCGTGAAGATCCCCGGCTCGGTGCTGATCCCGAAAGGCGACATCCTCTCCGGCGCAGCGCTCTCCCAACTGCCGCAGGACCGGCCGATCGTGCTGCACTGCAAGTCCGGCGTCCGATCGGCGGAGGCGTTGGCGGCGGTCAAGGCCGCCGGGTTCCGCGGGGCCGTGCACGTGCAGGGCGGCGTGCTCGCCTGGGCGAATCAAGTGGACCCCAGCCTGCCGACCTACTGACGCTAGCGTCGCGCGGTCACGCCGCTGGAAACGCCGGACTCGCTCGGCTCGGCGACGGCGCCGGTCGCCGTCGGGAAGTCACCAGTGCCCGGTGCGACGTCGGCGGCTGTTTCGCTGCGCAACGGCCGGCGCCGGTCGACCGCGACCGTCGCCATCAGGATCGCGACGCCGATCAGCCATCCGGCGATGATGTCGCTGAACCAGTGCGTGTCGAGGTAGATCGATGCGACGCCGACGATGAGCGAGGCGAGCGTCGTCAATGCCGCGCCCGGCCAGGCGTGCCGCAGCGGTCCGTAACGCATCAGGGCGTAGACCACGATGCCCCAGGTGACGATGACGTTCGAGGCGTGCCCGGAGGGGAAGATCGTGCCGCCCGCATACAGCGCGGCGGTGTTGTCGTACGGCGCGAGCCGCGCGGTGTAGAACTTCGCACCGCCGACGACGACGTTCAGGGCGAGGAGAGCGAAGCCGAGCACCAGCAGCGGCCGCCAGCTGCGGCGGCGCCAGGCCAGGATCGCGATGATGATCAGCGCCGGTATCAGCGTCGGCCCGCGCTGGCCGATCATCACCAGGTAGAACATCGCGTCGTAGATGTGCGGGTAGCGCAGGTCCAGGCGCAGGTAGTGCACCGTGTAGTCGAAGGTGACCAGCGAGCCCGCGGTCAGTACCTGCTGGATGATCCATGCGGTCGCGAGCAGCACCAGCGTGAGGGTGATCGCGAACCGCCGCCGCAGCAGCGACCGGCCGCCGCTGCTGGCCAGCGCGCCGAGGCGGGAAACCATCGAAGCGGTGGTGCCGCCCGGCGCACGGCGAGCAGTGCCGGGTCGCCCGGTCACCGCCATGCTCCTCGGCCCCTCCGCTGCTGCGTCGCAGCCCGCAGTGGCTGCAACCGGATACCTTCCCGGTCATCGACAGGACGTGCGGCCAGCGGCGCTGGTTCCGGGCCCTGGTGCGGGCGCGACGTTGACCGTCTGGTGACCAACTCTACGGGGCCGCAGATCGGTGGGCGACCCACTGGGTCTACCCACCCTCGTGCGACCGGGCGCCGCGCTGTCATGCTCCCTTCGATGGACGGCCCAGTACACGCTCGGGATGACGACGTTGTCGAGCGGGTGCTCGCCGTCGTCGAGGCGATTCCGGCCGGGCGGGTGTCGTCCTACGGCGACGTCGCGGCCATGGCGGGCTCGCGCGCGCCACGGATGGTCGGGCAGGTGATGGCCCGTTACGGCGATGGCGTGCCGTGGCACCGGGTGCTGCACTCGGACGGCACGCCCGTGCCTGCGCTGGCCGCCCGCCAGCTGGCGCTGCTCGCGGCCGAGGGTGTGCCAGCTCGCAACGGCCGGGTGGACATGCGGGCGGTCCGCTGGAGGGGATGACCCTGCGCTGCCGCCGGCGTCATGGCCGGCGGTCACGGCGGCGTGCTTTCATGCCGACATGACTGATGCGGCCGGCTATCGACTCGTGCGGCCGGCCGCCGCTGCTGCCGCGCCGGCCGCGGCGGTCAGGCTGGACCCGGCCGGTCGCGCCGTCGTCGACCATCGCAGCGGACCGCTACTGGTGCTGGCCGGGCCGGGCACCGGGAAGACCACGCTGATCGTCGAGGCCGTCGTCGAGGCGATCGAGGGCCGCGGGATCGACCCGGAATCGGTGCTGGTGCTGACCTTCAGCCGGCGCGCGGCGGCCGAGCTGCGGCAGCGAATCACCGCGCGGCTGGCCAGAACTGTGCGCGAGCCGCTGGCCCGCACGTTCCACTCCTACGCGTTCGGGTTGTTGCGGATGCGGGCGGCGCTCACCGGCGGCCCGGCGCCGCGGCTGCTCGCCGGCCCGGAGCAGGACCTGATGATCCGCGACCTGCTCGCCGGGAACGCGGACACGGGATCGGTCGGCTGGCCCGCCGCACTGGTGCCGGCACTGCGGACCCGCGGGTTCGCCGCCGAACTCCGCGACCTGCTGATGCGCGCCGTCGAGCGCGGAGTCGACGCGCCCGAACTGGCGGCATACGGTGTGCGGCTGCGCCGGCCGGAGTGGGAGGCGGCGGCGCAGTTCTTGCAGGACTACCGCGACGTGACGGCCCTTGCGGGCGGCGTCGCCTACGACCCGGCGGAGCTGATCCGCGCAGCCGTCGACACCCTGGAATCAGACCCCGAGCTGCTCGAAGCCGAGCGACGACGTCGCCGGGTCGTGATCGTCGACGAGTACCAGGACACCGACCCCGCGCAGGAGCAACTGCTGGAGCTGATCGCGGCCGGTGCCGACGCGGTGATCGTCGTCGGCGACCATGACCAGTCGATCTACGGCTTCCGCGGCGCCGACCCCGGAATGATCCGGCGCTTCCCGGAGACGTTCACCGCACCGGACGGGTCGCCGGCCCCGACCGTCGCCCTGGATGTCTCGCATCGGGCCGGTCCGGTGCTGCTCGCGGCCTCGCGACGGATCGCGGCCCGGCTGCCGGGGCCGGCCGGCCATCGCGACCTGGTGGCCGATTCGGACCTGCCGGCGGGGGAGCTCGACGTCGCGATCTTCACCAGCGCCAGCGCCGAAGCCGCGCACGCGGCACACGTGCTGCGCTCGGCACACCTGCGCGACGGCGTGGCCTGGGACGACATGGCCGTGCTGGTCCGCTCGACCGTGACCACCCTGCCGCAGCTGCGTCGGGCGCTCTCGGCCGCGGGCGTACCCGTCGAGGTGGCCGGCGACGACCTGCCGCTCGCGCAGCAGCCGGTGGTGGCGGCGATCCTGCTGCTGCTGCGGTGCGCGATCGACCCGCAGCAGGTGAACCCGGCCTCGGCCGTGGAGCTGCTGCGCTCGCCGCTCGGCGGGGCCGACGCCGTCGGGCTGCACCGGCTCCGCCGCGAGCTGCGCCGCGCCGACACCGCCGCCGGCGGGCACACGCCGTCCGGCCTGCTGCTGGCGGCGGCGCTGCACGATCCGACGCTGCTCGGCCAGGTGCGGGGCGGCTCCGCTCAACCGGCCGAGCGGGTGGCCGGACTGCTCGCCACGGCATGCGAACGCATCCGCGCGGGCGCCAGCGCCGAGGACGTGCTCTGGGCGGTCTGGTCCCAGACCCGGCTGGAACTGCGCTGGGAGCGGCAGGCCCGGGCCGGCGGATTGCTGGGCGCTGCCGCCGACAGCGACCTCGACGCCGTCGTCGCACTGTTCGACGCCGCGGCCCGCTACGTCGACCGGATGCCCGCCGCGACGGTCGACACATTCCTCGATTCCATTGCGGGGCAGCAGATCCCTGGCGACCGGCTGGCCCCGGCAGCCAGCCCGGCGGGCCGCGTGCGGGTGCTGACCGCGCACGCCGCGAAGGGCATGCAGTGGGAGGTCGTCGTCGTCGCGGGTGTGCAGGAAGGCAGCTGGCCCGACCTACGGCGGCGCGGGACGCTGCTCGGCTCGGAGACGCTGGTGGACGTCGCCGCCGGCATCGATCCCGCGCTGGTGGGGCTGCCGCCGCCAGAAGCGATGCTGGCGGAGGAGCGGCGGCTGTTCTACGTCGCCGTCACCCGGGCCCGGCGATCGCTGACCGTCACGGCGGTACTGGCCGACGACGAGACGCCGTCGCGGTTCCTCGACGAGCTGGACCCGCTGGGGCCGGCCGAGGAGCGCGAGCCGAGAGTCAGCCGGCGATCGCTCTCGCTGGGCTCGATGGTCTGCGAGCTGCGCGGCGTCGTCACCGACGTGGCGGCGCCGCCCCGGCGGCGGAGGGCGGCGGCGCGCTCGCTCGCCCGGCTGGCGGCCGCTGGCGTCCCCGGCGCCGAACCCGACTCGTGGTGGGGCCTGGCTCCGCTCTCGGATGACCGGCCGCTGGTCGACGACGGCGACCCGGTCGGCGTCTCGCCGTCGACGGTCGGCCGGTTCGGGACCTGCGAGCTGCAGTGGTTCCTCGAGCGGGTCGGCGCCTCCACCGGGACCGGCCTGGCGCAGGGCATCGGGACGCTCATCCACCGGCTGGCCGAGCTGCAGGCGGCCGGCGCCGCGCCCGACGTGCTGCGCCGGCAGCTCGACGAGGTGCTCGCGACGTCCGACCTCGGGCCGCCGTGGCGAGCGCGGATCGAGGGCGATCGGATCCGCTCGATGCTGGCGAAGTACCTGACCTGGATCAACGGCGACGGCGCTGCCCGCGACCTGGTTGTCACCGAGGCGCCGTTCGAGATCGAGGTCGGGCGGGCCCGGATGCGCGGCCGGGTCGATCGGCTCGAGCGCGACGCCGACGGCAGGCTGGTCGTCGTCGACATTAAGACGTCGGCGTCGTCGGCCCGCTCGGCCGAGCTGGCTCGGCAGCCGCAACTGGGCAGCTACCAGCTGGCCGTCGCCGAGGGCGGCTTCGGGCAGCTCGATCCGAGTCGAGAGCCGGGTGGCGCGGTGCTGCTTTCGCTGGGCAGCCACGTGAAGGCCAACGAGCAGCGGCAGCCGCCGATCGACGACGACCCCGACCCGCAGTGGGCTCGGCAGCTGATCCAGCAGGTGGCCGAGGGCATGGGCGGTGCCAGCTTCCGGGCGGTGCCGAACAGCCGATGCCCCATCTGCGTCGCGCGGCACAGCTGCCCGGCCAGCCCGTTCGGCGTGCCCGGCCCTGACGACGCCGGCGAGGCGGGCGCATGACGGGTCCGCGCATCACCCCGGCCGAACTGGCCCGCCGGTTCGGGCTGCCGCCGCCGACACCGGAGCAGGCGCGGGTGATCGCAGCGCCGCTGCGTCCCGCCGTCGTCGTCGCGGGAGCGGGATCGGGCAAGACCGAGACGATGGCCTCCCGCGTGCTCTGGCTGGTGGCAACCGGTCAGGCCGCCCCGGAACGGGTGCTTGGCCTCACCTTCACCGTCAAGGCCGCCGCGGAGCTGGCGGATCGGCTGCGGTCGCGGCTGCGCCAGCTCGCCGCCGTCATGCCGGAGACGCCGGCAACCGGCGAGCCGACCGTGCTCACCTACCACTCCTACGCCGCGCAGATCGTCGGCGAGCACGCGCTTCGGGTGGCCATCGAGCCGTCGTCGCGGCTGCTCACCCAGGCCGCGTCCTGGCAGGTGGCGCAGTCAATCGTCTCGACCTACACCGGCCCGATGGACGGCATCGACTGGAAGCCGCCGACCGTGATCGACTACGTGCTGGCACTGGCCGCGGAGATGAACGAGCACCTGGTCTCTGCCGACGAGCTGCGCCAGGAGACGGTGGCGTTGCGCGACTCGATCATCTCGTTGCCCCGATCTGGCAAGTCCACCGCCCTGATGTCGAACCTGAAGGAACCGGTCGTGGCGTGCGAGCGGCGACTGCGGCTGCTGCCCATCGTCTCGCTCTACCAGGAGGCCAAGCGCGAGTCTGGCGTGCTCGACTTCGGCGACCAGCTCGCAATCGCCGCCCGGATCGCGTCCACAGTGGACAGAGTCGGCGAGCTCGAGCGTTCCCGCTACGACGTCGTTCTGCTCGACGAGTACCAGGACACCAGCCACGCCCAGCTGGTGCTGATGCGCTCGCTGTTCGGCGCCGGTCACGCCGTAACGGCTGTCGGAGACCCGTGCCAGTCGATCTACGGCTGGCGGGGGGCCAGCGCCGGCAACCTGAGCCAGTTCGCCACCGAGTTCACCTCGCGCGGCGGCGGCCGAACCGAGGAGCTGCCGCTGTCGATCAGTTTCCGCAACGACCGTCGGATCCTCGACGTCGCGAACATGATCTCCTCACCATTGCGGGATTCGGGCGTGCACGTCACCGAGCTGAGTCTCGGCCCCGCGGGGGGCGAGGGTGTGGTGCGGGCCGGGCTTTTCGAGACGGTCGCAGACGAGGCGACATGGATCGCCGACGAGATCGCCTCGATCTGGGCCGCCGACGCGCCGGCGCGGGCCGTGCGCAAACAGGGTCGCAGCGTCGCGGTGCTGGCCCGCCGACGCTCTGACTTCGACCGGCTCGGCGTTGCGCTGCGGGCCCGCGGCGTGCCGGTCGAGATGGTCGACCTTGGCGGCCTGCTGACCACGCCCGAGGTGCGCGACGTCGTCGCGACCCTGCAGGTGCTCGCCGACATGGCGGCCGGTGCCGCGCTGCTGCACCTGCTCACCGGTGCCCGCTGGCGGATCGGCCCGCGGGACCTGCAGGCGCTACGACGACGAGCGGATTCCCTTGCGCGGCAGGCGGATCCGGGCGAATCCCAACCAGATGAGACGACGTCGCTCGTCGGCGACCCGGTCGCCGACGCCAGTATCATCGAGGCGCTCGATAACCTCGGCCCGCCGGTCCGTTACTCCGCCGAAGGGTTGCGACGGATGCGCGCGCTTGCCGCCGAGTTGCGCGGCCTGCGGAGCCGGCTGAGCACGCCGCTGCCAGATCTCGTCGCCGACGTCGAGCGCACGATCGGAGTGGACGTGGAGGTTGTCGCCGCGGGGGTCGAACGCGTGCACCTCGACCGCTTTCTCGACGTCGCGGCGGAGTTCACGCAGGACGCCGACGTCGCGACGCTCTCGGCATTCCTCGCCTACCTGACCGTCGCGGAGGACGAGGAACGCGGGCTGGAACCGGGGTCGGTCGTCGTCGACAGCGCCCGGGTGCAGGTGCTGACCGTGCACGCCGCGAAGGGGCTGGAGTGGGACGTCGTCGCCGTGCCCGGCCTGACCCGGGACGTCTTTCCGGCCAAGAACGCTGTCAACGACCTCTGGATCACGCACGCGCAGGACCTGCCGTATCCGCTGCGCGGTGACGCGGCCTACCTGCCGGTACTGGACCTCTCGGCCGTCCGCGACCAGTCCGAGTGCGCGGACGAGATCGCGCGGCTGGCCAACGCCTGCAAGGCACGCGGCCGGCTCGAGGAGCGGCGGCTCGCCTATGTCGCCGTCACCCGCGCCCGGCAGGTGTTGCTGTGCTCCGGGTACTGGTGGGGGACCGGCGTCAAGCGCTCCCGCGGGCCGTCGGAGTTCCTCGACGACGTCCGCGCCGCCGGAGCCGAGATCGCCTGCTGGACGGGCGATCCGGGCCCGGACGCCGTCAATCCGCTGGACGAGATCGATGCGAGCATCGGCTGGCCGTTCGACCCGCTGGGATCGCGCCGGGCCGGGCAGCAGAGCGGCGCCGATCTGGTGCGGGCCGCGAAGTGGGAGCCCGCCGGGGAGATCGGCCAGGTCGAGCTGTTCGACGCCGAGGCGCTGGAGTGGTCCGCCGACGTCGAGCTGCTGCTGGCGGAGTGGCTCGCGCCGCGGGCGACGACGATCGACGTGCCACTACCGGGGGAGCTGTCAGTGTCCGCATTGGTCGCCCTGCGCCGTGACCCGGCGTCGTTGGCGCGGCGGATCCGCAGGCCGGTGCCGATGAAGCCCGCTCCGCTGGCCCGCCGCGGCACCGCGTTCCACGCCTGGCTGGAGCAGCGGTTCGGCGTCGCCAAACTTCTCGACATCGACCAGCTACCCGGCGCGACCGACGAGGGCGCCGTCGACGTCGATGACCTGGTGGCGCTGCAGGCCGCGTTCTTGCAGAGCTCGTGGGCGGCGCGCCGGCCGGTCGAGGTGGAGGTGCCGTTCGAGGCGCGGATCGGCGGGCTGGTCGTCCGCGGCCGGATCGACGCCGTGTTCGCCGACGACGACGGCGGCCAGACGGTGGTCGACTGGAAGACCGGGCGGCAGCCGCGCGGCGCGGACATGCGTGCCGCCGTGGTGCAGCTGGCGGCGTACCGGGTTGCGTGGTCGGCGCTGTCGGGAACGCCGGTGGAGCGGGTGCGTGCGGCGTTCCACTACGTGCGGTCGGGCAATACGGTGGCGCCGGTGGACCTGCTCGACGCGGACGGCCTGGCCGGCCTGGTCGGCGCGATCCCGGCGCTCGCCGGCCAGTGATGCGAGTCGCTGCGTCGCAGGCACCGATCGCAATCCGGCTGCGTCGTAGCTGCGGCCGCACGGGTGCATCTCGGCCTATCGTCGGTAGTGCGGTGAACGGACGGGAGGACTGCGGGTGGATCTGGGCGGCTGGTTCCCCGATCCCGACGGCGCGCCGGGAGCGCTCCGCTGGTGGGACGGCGCGGCCTGGACCGAGCACACCACGACCGCGGGCTCCGCCGGTTCACTCGGGCCGCCCGTCACTTCGCACCGGCGCAGCCGGCCCGGCGGGCGCCCGCGCACGGCCTCCCCGAACCGGCGGCGCAACATGCTGCTGGGGCTGGCGATAGTCGGCGTGGTCCTGCTGATCGGCGGGTCGGTCGCCGCCGGACTGGCGCTGCGCGGCCCCACCCGCGACGTGCTCGGCGGTCCCGGCGGCCTCGGGTTGCCGCAGCAGTCCTCGGCACCGCCGTTGTCGACTCGTTGCCAGGGCACGCAGCCGGACCTTCCCGGGCCGCCGAGCCACGGCGGGCCGCCCCCGACCGGCTCGCGGATCGTCGACGCGAACGCACACATCTCTTACGCCGCGCAGGGACCGCCGTTCATCCCGTGGACGTTAGGAACCTGGGGCGGCACCGGCAGCCTGGGCGAGAAGTTCACGACCGGCCAGTACTTCGTGACGCAGGCCGAGACCCCGCAGGGCGCGCCGTACCTCGCGACCGTCCTGTCCGGCACCGTGCCGGCGACGATCGGCGACGATCCGCATCCGAACATCGAGTGCGCAGCACAGGTGATCGCCGACGACATGCGCGCGTCGTACTACCCGCAGCCCAACCAGCGCACGCCGGTCTCAGCGAGGAGCCTCACGGTCAGCGGTCGGCCGGCCTACCTGCTGGTATTCCACCTCGGCTTCGACGAACCCGGCTACACGGCGAAGGGCGAGCTGGTGAGCGTCTGCGTCGTCGACGTACCGGGCAACAAGGCCGCCGCGCTCTACGTGTCGATCCCCGACACGCACAAGCAGTACGACGGCCTCGCGACGTCGCTGGCGGCATCGCTGCGCGTGCAGTGAGGAGCGGCGATTAGGGTTCGGTGCGTGCCGACCACGACGCACCGCCGCGCGATTCCAGCACCGTCCTACGTCTTCGAACGCACCGTGCTCGGCAACGGCCTCCGGGTGCTGATGGTGCCGGATCGCAGCGTTCCCGCCGTCGCCGTCGCCGTCTATTACGACGTCGGCATGCGCAGTGAACCGGAAGGGCGCACCGGGTTCGCGCACCTCTTCGAACACCTGATGTTCCAGGGCTCGGCGGGGCTGGAGAAGCTCGAGCACTCGCGGCACGTGCAGTCCGCCGGCGGTGTCTTCAACGGGACGACGCACCTGGACTACACGAACTATTACGAGCTGGTGCCGTCGAACGCGCTGGAGCGCATGCTCTTCCTCGAGGCCGACCGCATGCGCGGCCCGCGGATCACGCCGGAGAACCTCGCCAACCAGATCGCGGTGGTGAAGGAGGAGATCCGGGTCAACGTGCTGAACCGGCCCTACGGCGGCTTTCCGTGGCTCACCCTGCCGCCGCTGCTGTTCTCGACGTTCCCCAACGCCCACAACGGTTACGGCGACTTCGTCGACCTCGAGGCCGCCACGGTGGACGACGCGACCGGATTCTTCCGGCGCTACTACGCGCCGTCGAATGCGCTGTTGTGCATCGCGGGCGACATCGAGACCGACGCGACGGTGGAGCTGGTGGAGCGGCACTTCGGCGGCATCGCCTCGCGCCGAAAGCCGGTCCGGTCGCCGCTGTCCGAGGCGGGTATCGACGCCGAGCACCACGAGACGATCACCGATGCGCACGCGCCGCTGCCCGCGGTCGCCACCGCCTGGCGGGTGCCCGACCCGGTCATCGACCTCGCGGCATACCTGCCGTTCGTCGTGCTGGCCGAGGTGCTGACCGACGGCGACAGCTCACGGCTGCAGCACCGGCTGGTGCGTGCGGACCGGATCGCCACCCAGGTAGGCGGCTACCTCGGCTTCCTCGGCGACCCTTTCGACGTCCGTGACCCGACGGCGATGCTGCTCTCGGCCGTGCATCCGCCGGACGTGCCGGCGAAGCGGGTGCTCGCCGCCATCGACGAGGAGATGGAACGACTCTCCGGCGACGGCGTCGACCGCGGTGAGCTCGGGCGGGTGACGACGCGGCTGGCGGCACAGATCTTGCGGGAACTGGACTCCGTGCTCGGCCGCGCGCAGGCGGCGGCGTCGCTGCAGCTGGTCCACGACCGGGCCGGACTCGTGGGTGAGTTGCCGGAGCTCGTCGGCAGGGTCACCGACGCCCAGGTCCGGGGGGCGGCCGCGGCGTTGCGCCCGGATCGGCGCGCGGTCAGCGAGCTGCTCGCGGGCGCGGCGTGAACACGACACCGGTGCCGGCGCTCGGACCGCCACCGCGGGTTCGGCCGCCACGCGTCGTCGAACGAACGCTCGGCAGCGGGCTTCGGGCCCTCGCCGTGCGGCGGCCGGGCACACCCTTGGTCGAGGTGCGGCTGCGGGTGCCGTTCGCCGGGGCGGCCCGCACCCAGGCGGCGCGCGCGGCGCTGCTGGCGGGATCGTTGCTCGCCGGCACGCAGGAGCGGTCGCAGCTGCAGATCGCCCGTGACCTGCAGGCTCTCGGTGCCGAGCTGTACGCGAGTTCCGACGCCGATCGGCTGATGGTCTCCGGCGTCACCCTGGCCACCGAACTGCCGGCGCTGCTCGAGCTGCTCGCGGAGGTGCTCACCGGCGCCGCCTACCCGACCCGCGAGGTCAGCGTCGAACGCGACCGGCTGGCCGAGCGGGTCGCGATGACCCGGGCGCAGCCCGCCGGCGCGGTGCGGATCGCGCTGGACCGGCGGCTGTTCGGCAGCCATCCCTACGGCCGGGAGACGCCCGATCCCGACGACGTGCACGCCGTCGGACCGGCCGCTGTGCGGCGGCTGCACCGCGACCGGGTCGGGCCCGAGGGCAGCCTGCTGGTGCTGGTCGGCGATCTCGCACCGGCCCGGGCGCTGGACCGGGTCGAGGCCACGCTCGGCGCATGGGCCGGACCGCCCGGCCGGCCCGGCCCGCCGCCACTTCCCGCCATCGAGCCGGGGCCGACGCTGGTCGTCGACCGGCCGGGCGCCGTCCAGTCCTCGATCCGAGTGGCCGGCCCCGCGCTGCCGCGGGCGGATCCCGGCTATCCCGCGCTGCAGCTCGCGAACCTGATATACGGCGGCTCGTTCTCCTCGCGGCTGACGACGAACATCCGCGAGGACAAGGGCTACACCTACACGCCGATATCCCGCATCGACCACGGAACCGCCGGCTCGGTGCTCGTCGTCCAGGCCGACGTTGAGACCGGCGTGACGGCGCCGGCACTGCTCGAGATCGGCTACGAGCTCGGCCGGATCGCGAGCCTGCCGGTGACCGAGGACGAGCTCGAGAACGCCTGCCAGTATGCGATCGGAACGCTCGCGCTTTCGGTGGCGACGCAGGCCGGGCTCGCGTCCACGCTGGCCGTGCTGGCCGGTGTCGGGCTAGACGCGGCCTGGCTGGCCGAGCATCCGAAGCGGCTCGCGGCCGTCACGGTCGACGACGTCGGCGCCGAATCGACCCGCTGGCTCCCGCCGGCCGGGATGGTGGCCGTCGTCCTCGGCGACGCCGCCGCGATCCGCGGTCCGCTCGGCGTACTCGGCCCGGTCGCCGACTACGACGGCGAGCGGTGACGGCCGTGTCGGTCCTGCTCCCGCTCTCCCGCTCGGCGCACGACCCCGCGAGCCTGCACCGCTCCGACCAGGCCTTCCTGGATGCGGCCTGGCCGCGCGCGCGCGTGGTCGTCGTCGACGCGGACGGCCGGTTCGCCGTCACGGCCGAGGGCGACGGGCTGCGGTTGCGCCTCCTCGCGGCGGGCGACGTCGCAGCCGAGGCCAGCAGGTTCTTCCTCGGCGAGCACGACGGCGTGCCGCACTTCGCCGTGCTCGCACCGGCGCCGGCCGTCGATGCCGTGCGCTGGACCGGGCTGCGGGAGGCGGGGACGGCGCTGGACGATCTCGGCGCCGGGCTCGCCACCACCGCGGTCGCGCTCGCCAACTGGCATAGCACCCACACCCACTGCCCGCGCTGCGGCACCCCGACCGAGCCGGTCCAGGGCGGCTGGGCGCGGCGCTGCCCGGCCGACGGCAGCGACCACTTCCCGCGCACCGATCCCGCCGTCATCATGCTGATCCACGACGGCGCCGACCGGTGCGTGCTCGGCCGCCAGCCGAGCTGGCCCGAGGGGCGCTATTCGGTGCTGGCCGGGTTCGTCGACGCGGGGGAGTCGGCGGAGGCCGCGGTCGCTCGCGAGGTCGGTGAGGAGGTGGGACTGCAGGTCGCCGACGTCCGCTACGTCGCCAGCCAGCCGTGGCCGTTCCCGTCGTCGTTGATGCTCGGCTTCACCGCCCTCGCCGACCCGCCCGCGGCCCTGCGCCTACGCGACGGTGAGCTCTCCGACGCCGGGTGGTTCAGCCGCGAGCAGATCCGACAGCGCGACGGCGTCGTGCTGCTGCCGTCGTCAGTGTCGATCGCCTATCGGTTGTTGATGGACTGGGTCGACCGCGGTTAGCTCAGTGCCGATAGGTCTTCGGGTCGGCCAGCCCGGCGGCCTGACCAGCCGGCCGTGGGCGGCGTCACTACGTCGCCATCACGCGAGCAGGCTCGCTCCGGGCCTACTCACACTGCACGCAAGGTTCAAGATCTGTCGCGACCGTGGCTTTCCGGAGCCCGACAACTGTTCGCCGACCTACTACTACACGCGCTAGCACACGTGTCGTAGGGTCCAACGGTGGAGCAGTCGCATAGGATCGACGACTCGTCCGCCCGGTCACCGGATGTGGTCGTCGAGGCTCGGGCGGTGCGGCACAGCTACGGGTCGTCGCCGGCGCTGGCCGGCGTGGACCTCGCTGTCCCCGCCGGCCAGTCGGTAGCGGTGACCGGCCGAAGTGGCTCGGGCAAGACGACATTGCTCTACTGCCTGGCGGGGATCGTCCGGCCGACGTCCGGTTCTGTGCACGTCGGCGGTGAGAATATCGTCGGACTTGATGATGCCGAGGCGAGCCGAATGCGGGCGACGAAGCTGGGGTTCGTCTTTCAGTTCGGCGAGTTGGTCGCGGAGCTGGACCTGCGGGAGAACGTCGCGCTGCCGCTTCGTCTCGCCGGGGTTCGCCGACGAGCGGCGCGGGCGCGGACCGACGACGTGCTGCGCCGGCTCGACATCGCCGACGTCGCCGAACGTCGGCCCGGCGAGGTGTCCGGCGGTCAGGCGCAGCGCGCAGCAGTCGGGCGGGCGCTGGTCCACCGGCCCGGGCTTGTGCTCGCCGACGAGCCCACGGGGTCGCTGGATTCGGCCAACCGTGACATCGTGCTGAGGGCGCTTCTCTCCCTGGCCAGCGATGTCGGCTCGGCCGTCGTCCTGGTCACCCATGAGGCGGCCGTCGCACGCCACTGCGCCCGGCGGGTCGAACTCGTTGACGGACAGGTCGCCGGCGACGTAGAGCGCACCGCGGGATGACACGACTGGCGCTGCTCCTGGTTCTAGGGTCGACGGCGCGCGGTCGGTGGCGGGCGATGCTGGTCACCCTCGGCTTCACGGTGGCGATGGTCGCCGGGTCGGCGGCGCTGGCCGTGCCGTCGGTCGTGCACGCGATGAACGGCCGGCTCGCGGCGCGTGCTCCGCGCACCGGTGCGGAACACTCGGCGCCGCTGCTGGTCGCGACGGTGCACGACTATATCGGCACGCGGCCATTGACTCGGGTGACCGTCGCGCGCGTCGGTGCCAAAGCGCCGGTCCCGCCGGGGCTGACCGCCCTTCCGGGTCCGGGGCAGGTGGCGGCCTCGCCGGGGTTGATTCGACTCGCACAGGCGTCGACCGCGGCCCGGGCCCGCGTTCGGGGGCGGGTCGTCGCGACGATCGGGCCGGCTGGCTTGACCCGTCCAGGCGAGCTGGTGGAGTACATCGGGACGCGACCGGCAGCGATGAGAAACGGCTCGGGCGTGACCGCGTTCGGTGACCCGCGTGCAGTCGATCCGCTCGTGCCGCATCAGGAGCTGATGCTGATCTATGTGATTCTTGGGCTCTTCGTCGGCCTGCCGCTGGTGATCCTGTTGCTCGTGTGCACGACCCTGTCGGCCGCGTCCCGCCAGCGTCGTAACGCGGCGCTTCGGCTGGCCGCGCCCGGGCGGTCGACATCCGGCGGCTGACGGCGATCGAGCTCGGCGTGCTCGCGCTGCTCGGCAGCGGAACCGGCGTCGGCGTCTTCGCCGTCGTCAACAAGGCGGTCGCCTCGCACGGGATCGCCGGGATCACCTGGTACCAGGCCGATGCCGCGCCCGGCTGGGGGCGCTACATGGTTGGTGTCGTCGTTCTGCAGATCCTCGTCTTTGCGCTGTCGCGGCTCTACGGGCGCCGGAGCCTCGCCGACGAGTTGGGCATACGCCGGCAGGTGCCGCCCCGTCCATCGCGCATCTGGCCGGCGCTGCTGCTGGCCTCCGGTATCGGTCTGCTCACCTATGGCTGCCTGCACGGCCGGTCGCCGGGCTCACCGTCGAGCACGATCTTCCTGCTCGGAACCGGCCTGACTGCGGTTGGCATGATCGCCGCCTATCCGCTGCTAGTACGCGGCATCGCAGTGCTCGCCGCACCGCGCGCCGAGCGCCTCGCCCTGCAGCTGGGGATGCGACGCCTGCAGGCCGAGCCGACCAGCGTGCAGCGGGTCTCTGCCGGCCTGGTCATGCTCATCTTCTGCGGCATGCTCGCCATCGCCGTGAGCCGTGACGCCGTCGCGGCGCAGGGTTCGCCATCCTCCGTTGCGGCGTTTGACGTTCAGGGCGACCAGCTGTCACCACAGCAGCGCCACGAGGTGCTCTCGCTGCCCGCCGCCACCGCCGCGACGATCACCCTGAACAGCGTTGTCTCGCAGGGAGCACCCACGACAGTCCTCTTCGCCTCGTGCCACGCGGTGGCCGAGCTGCTGGGGCATCCGGCACCGGGCTGCAGTGACGGGGTCGGCTACCGGCTGGTGGCCACAAACGATCCGGGCGGCAACCCGCTGCACAGCGGGGAGAAGATCGCGCTGCCGCTGTCCTTCCGGACACCGCCACCGACCCTTACCGTGACGACGCCGAGCCGAACCCTGGCGCTACCACCCGACGACGTGTACGGCAGCCTGTCCGATGCACAGCTGCTCATGCCGACATCGGCCCTGCCGGTCGGCGATGTTCCCGTCGCCGCCAATCTGACGCTGACCTGCCCTACTGATCCGGTTGCCATCACCGCGCTCGGCGACCAGTTCGCCGCCGTCGCCCCCACCGCCGAGCTGTATGGCGTGAACGGCAACGTGGACCAGCTGAACACCGATCGGGCGTTCCGCAGCCTCGCCGAATTCGTGCTGGGGATCGGGCTTGTGCTGGTCATCGCCGCGGTTGTCATCGCCACCGTCGACCGGGCCTTCGAGCGCCGGGCGAACCTGGTCAGCCTGCGCATCGTGGGCGTCGACTCGACGGTTCTGCGCCGGGCGCAGGCGGCCCAGGTCGCCCTGGCCACCGCGCTCGGCGGCCTGCTGGCCGTGGCGGTCGGCAAGCTGGCCGCGCAGGCCTACCTCAAGCTCGGTGGCGCGGTGCCGCGGTGGACGTGGTCTGACGTCGTCGCCGGCATCATTCTCGTGGTCATCTGCACGGCGCTGAGCGCGATCGCCAGCGGACTCGGGATCTCCCGTGCCATCGATCCGTCGCTGGTGCGGCGCCAGTAGGGACAGCTACCGGTCCTGCCGTCCCGAGAACTTGGCGGTCACCTCGTCGATCGTCGGGTTGGTCAGCGTGCTGCCTTCGGCGAAGAGCAGGGTCGGCACCGTCTGGTTGCGGCCGTTGGCGGCCATCACCCGCTGGGCGGCGGCGGGGTCCCGCCCGATGTCGACCTCCGCGAACGCCACGTCGGCCCGCTGCAGCTGGCTCCTCAGCCGCGTGCAGTAGCCACACCAGGGCGTGGTGAACATGGTCACGGCGGGCGCGCCCTCGGCGGTGGCTCGCATTCGTCCTCATTCGACTCGTCGGTTGTCCCGGGTACAACAGCGCGGCGGCCGGCTGGCTTCCCGTCGGCGCCGGCTGCGACGATGCCGAAGTGACTGTCGACCCCGCCGCCAGCGCCGCCGAGCGGGTGCTGGCCGGCCTCGATCCGGAGCGGGTCGAGGCGGTCCGCGCCCTGTCCGGGCCGGTGTGCATCTTGGCCGGCGCCGGAACAGGGAAGACCCGCGCCATCACCCACCGCATTGCCTACGCCGTGCACACCGGCGCGGCACCGGCCGGCCGGATCCTCGCCGTCACCTTCACCACTCGGGCCGCCGGCGAGATGCGCACCCGGCTGCGATCGCTGGCCGTGGCCGGCGTGCAGACCCGAACCTTCCACGCGGCGGCGCTGCGCCAGCTGCGCCACTTCGCACCGCGAGTGCTCGGCGGGCCGATGCCCGAGCTGGCCGAGAACAAGCTGCGGTTGGTGGCCTCGGCGGCCACCCGCTGTCGGGTCCAGGCCGACCGCACGATGCTGCGCGCCATCGAGGAGCACGGCGACGTCGCCGACGAGGTGCGGGCCCGCTACCGGCACTTCGTCGTCGACGAGTATCAGGACGTCAGCCCGCTGCAGCAGCGCGTGCTGGACGCGTGGCTCGGGCGGCCGGCACGACGTGTGCGTCGTGGGGGATGCGAACCAGACCATCTACTCCTTCGCCGGCGCCGAACCGGGGTATCTCACCGGCTTCGCCCGGGCGCATCCCGGCACGACGGTCG
This sequence comes from Pseudonocardiales bacterium, assembly GCA_003244255.1. Classification (GTDB taxonomy): domain Bacteria; phylum Actinomycetota; class Actinomycetes; order Mycobacteriales; family QHCD01; genus QHCD01. Next base: position 39,530 of record QHCD01000035.1, read on the forward strand.
TGCGGCTGGAACGCGACTACCGCTCGACCCCGCAGGTTGTCGGCCTCGCGAACGCCATCGTCGCCGGCAACGACCAGCCGACATCCACCCGGCTGCGACTCGTCAGTCAACGCGAGGTCGGCCCGGCCCCGACCTTTTGCCCAGCACGACGACGAACCGGCCGAGGCCGCCGCCGTCGCCGCCGGCGCGCAGCGGCTCATCGGTGCCCGATCAGAAGCGGTGTCGGCGCCGCAGCGGGCCCGGTCGCCCGTCGGGGTCGCAGATCGCGCGGTAGAGCGGGGTCGCCCAGGCCAGCGTTCGCCGGGACAGGCGGGGCGTGTCATACGGCCGCAGCCGGCCGGGTGGTCGAGGTCCGCGCCGCCCGTCGGCGTGCCAGCGGTCCAGTGCGCGTGCGCTGTCGGCGAAGGCGGCGAAGGCCGCCCGTGGGTCGAGGAGGTCGGCCTCATCGCCCGCGGGCCGGTCGAGGTGCTCGCGGGCAAGCTCTAGGCGCAGCTCGCGGGCGAAGACGCGGGCACCGTCGCCGAAGCGATCCACGACGACCGGCTCGCGCGGGTCACGCGCCTCGTCCAAAATTGCGCAGGACAGCTCGGAATCATGCGTCCACGATCTGCGGTTGACGTTGTCCGAGCCAACCGACGCCCAGACGTCGTCGATCAGGCAGACCTTGGCATGGACGTAGACGGGCGTCCCGGCTCTGTTCTCGACGCCGTAGACGGCGACCCGGTCACCGCCGGCACGACGGATGAGCTCGAGCGCCTGTTGCCGGCCGACCAGATTTGGCGGCAGTGACAAACGGCCGTCCTGGTCGGGATAGTGCGGAAGGACCGCGATCAGATGCAGACCTGGCGTTGCCCGCAGCGCAACCGCGAAACAGCGCACCACGTCCTTGCACCAGAAGTACTGGTCCTCCAGGTAGATCAGGCTCTGAGCGCGGGCGACGGCCTTCTCGTAGGCGTGGGCGATGCTGCGCTCGCCCTCCGGCGCAAACGGATACCCGTGACGCCGCTTGGGATACGTGCGCAGCACCTGCACGGTCTGCCGGCCGCGCGGCGGCGGATCGGGGAGCTGGTCGGGCAGGGCTCCCGGCGTGTTGTCCTCCCGCCGGGCAGCGTCGACGGCGCGATCGATGGGGTTTCGGGTCAACGGCGTCGGGTCTTCCCACCGCTCGCGGAACACGGTCTCGATGTCGCCCACTGCGGGCCCGCGCACCGCAAGCTGCACGTCGTGCCACGGCGGCCGGGAGCCGTACACGGCCGCCATCGGCTGGCGCTGGCGATCGCCGTGGTGGTCCGCCGCGTCGTAACGGCTGTGACACAGGTCGATCCCGCCGGCGAACGCAACGTCCAGATCTGGCCGGCCGGGGTGTCGGAGCACGATGAACTTCTGATGGTGCGAACCGCCCGGGCGCACCCGCATGTCGCGCAGGCACTCACCGCCCGCCGCCTCGATCTGCTCACCGAGATGCCGGTTCTCCTGCTCGCTGAACGCGAACCGGTCCAGGTGCGAGCGCCAGACAAGGCCCTTCACCACCACCCCGCGAGCGGCCGCGGCGCACAACACGTCGGCGACCTCGCTGCCCTCGTCATCGAGCGCCTGGTCGGGATCGCCGCGCCAGTCGGTGAACAGCAACAGGTCACCGGCCCGCATCAGCCGCACGCACCGTGCGAGTTCGGGAAAGTACGAAGCACCGTGGACGAGCGGGCGGACCTCGTTGCCGGCCGTCCAGGCAAGACCGTCGGCATGCCGCCGATCCAGCCTGGTCGCGGGATTCCCGCGCTCCCGGCTGCTCATCAACCAATCCGAATCGCTCATCAGCACATCCAAGCCCCAACGGGGAGCCTACGACCAGCCGGGTCGCGCCGGATCGGGTTCCCGAGTGGCCACCCGCCGCGGTGGGTGAACGGGCTAGCCGGCTGCGAGCTTGGCCATCACCTCATCGATCGTCGGGTTGGTCAGCGTGCTGCCATCGGCGAACAGCAGGGTGGGCACCGTCTGGTTTCCACCGTTGGCCGACATCACCCGCTCCGCCGCATCGACGTCGGCCTCGATGTCCACCTCGGCGAACCGCACGCCGGCACGAGCCAGCTGGCTCTTCAGCCGCGCGCAGTAGCCGCACCACGGAGTGGTGAACATCGTCAGGGCTGGTGCGCCTTCGGTGGTCGCGGTCATGCACGTCCCTCTGCTCGTCGGCCTGCCTGTCGGCGCGGATCCTCCTCGGGTGCAACGGACAACCGGCCGCCGAGCTTCCCGTCGGTGCGGGCTGCAACGATGCCGAAGTGACCGCCGACCCCACTGCCGGGTCTGCCGACTCGGGACTCGCCGACTCGGGGCTCGCGGATGCCGCATTCGCAGACCGCGTGTTTGCCGGCCTCGACGCCGAGCAGGCCGAGGCGGTCCGCGCCGTCACCGGCCCGGTCTGCATCCTGGCCGGCGCCGGCACCGGCAAGACCCGCACTATCACCCACCGGATCGCCTACGCCGTCCACACCGGCGCCGCACCCGCCGGTCGGATCCTCGCCGTCACCTTCACCTCCCGGGCCGCCGGAGAGATGCGCACCCGGCTGCGCACCCTCGGCGTCGGGGGCGTGCAGGCCCGCACCTTCCACGCGGCGGCGTTGCGGCAGCTGCGCCACTTCGCGCCGCGGGTTCTCGGCGGCCCGATGCCGGAGCTGGTCGAGAACAAGCTGCGGTTGGTCGCGACGGCGGCCGCCCGGTGCCGGGTACAGACCGACCGCACCCTGCTGCGCGACCTCGCCTCGGAGATCGAGTGGGCGAAGGCCAGCGTCATCGGACCCGAGACCTACCTGACCCGCGCCGGTGCCTCCGCGCGCACACCGCCGGTCGCCGCCAGCACGATGGCGGAGGTCTACGCCGCCTACGAGGAGGTCAAGGCCGGGGCCGGCGTCCTCGACTTCGACGACCTGCTGCTGGTCAGCGCCGCCGCGATCGAGGAGCACCGCGACGTCGCCGACGAGGTGCGCGCGCGATACCGGCACTTCGTCGTCGACGAGTACCAGGACGTCAGCCCGCTGCAGCAGCGACTGCTCGAGGCATGGCTCGGTGGCCGCCACGACGTGTGCGTGGTCGGTGACGCGAACCAGACGATCTACTCCTTCGCCGGCGCCGAGCCCGGATACCTGACCGGATTCGCCCGCGCCCACGCGGGCACGACCGTCGTCCGGCTAGAACGCGACTACCGCTCGACGCCGGAGGTTGTCGGGCTGGCCAACGCCGTCGTCGCGGGCGGAGACACACCGGCGGGTGCGCGCCTGCGGCTGGTGGGTCAGCGCCCGCGCGGACCGGCGCCCAAGTTCGCCGAGCACGACGACGAGCCAGCCGAGGCTGCGGCCGTCGCCGCCAGCGCGCAGCGGCTGGTCCGCTCCGGTGTCCCAGCCGGCGAGATCGCCGTGCTGTTCCGCGTCAATGCGCAGTCCGAGGCCTACGAACGTGCGTTCACCGACGCGGGGTTGCCGTATGTCCTGCGCGGCGGGGAGCGCTTCTTCGCCCGGCCCGAGGTGCGGCAGGCGATGGTGCTGCTGCGCGCCGGCGCGCGCACCGCCGAACCGGACCGTTCCCTGGTCGACTCGGCTCGTGACGTGCTCGCAGCCATGGGCTGGTCGGCCGACGCGCCACCCGGCGGCGGCGGCGCAGCCCGCGAACGCTGGGAATCACTCGCCGCCCTGGTCCAGGTCGCCGAGGAGCACGCCGCCGTCGATCCAGACGCCGGGCTGCGCGAGCTCGCCGCCGAGCTGGAACAGCGGGCCGAGGCGCAGCACGCCCCGGCCGTGCAGGGCGTGACGCTGGCGTCCCTGCACGCCGCCAAGGGCCTGGAGTGGGATGCGGTGTTCCTCGTCGGACTAGTCGACGGAACACTGCCGATCCAGCACGCGAGCACCGACGTCGCCATCGCCGAGGAGCGCCGGCTGCTCTACGTCGGCATCACCCGGGCCCGTGTGCACCTCTGCCTGTCCTGGTCGCTGGCGCGCTCGCCCGGAGGCCGGCGGTCCCGGCGGCCCAGCCGATTCCTCGACGGCGTGCGCGGCGACGTCGGGGGCAAGCGTGCCGATTCCGGTCTGGCGCGGCGCGGCGGACGCAAGGACAGCACCGGGCGGGGCAGTGAGCGGGAGCGGCTCGAAGGGGCCGACGTTGAGGTCTTCGACCGGCTCCGGGCCTGGCGGGCAGCGCAGGCCAGCGAGGCCAAGGTGCCGGCGTACGTCGTCTTCTCCGATGCCACCCTCGTGGCGATCGCGCAGGCCCGGCCGGCCGACATGCCGGCCCTGGCCGCCGTGGCGGGAGTCGGGCCGACGAAGCTCGCCCGGTATGGCGCCGACGTGCTCGCCATCCTGACTCGATGACAGGGCTCGATGACGGTTTGGCCACGGCCGGGAAACCCATTTGCACGGTGGCTGCTCGCCGCATACCCTCGCGAGAGTCCCGCACCCGGCCGGCATGACAGCCCGCTAGGATGACAGCGTGCATGCCCGAGCCCAGCGACGAGAGGAGGCAGCGCCCATGACGAAGTCGATGACCTTCCCGATGCCGGATGCTGCCGCCCGCTTCGCGGCTGCCGACATCGGGCTCGCGCGGCCGTGGTCGGCCGCGCCTGTCGTCGTCGCCGGGGTCGATCTGTCGGTCCGCCCCGATAAGCCTCAGTACACGCGCCACCAGGCCCCGATCGTCACGACCACCACCAACCGCAACCCGCAGGGCAGCAAGTTCGCCAGCAGCAACGCCGGTTTCACGGGTCTCCCGCCTCGAGACGAGCCATCTGATTGAACGCCAGATGGCGAGCCACCAGGCCGCGGATTCCCAGACCGGGAACCGCGGCCTTTTTGTTGCCCCGAGGGCAGCATCCGAGAAGGAAGAGAGAGGAGGTGATACCGGTGCGTAACGCACCAGCCGGCGCGGCAGCGGATCTGCCGTGCCACGTCTACGACCCGGATCTCTGGTTTGCCGATTCCCCGGCCGACCTCGAGCAGGCCAAGGCGTACTGCGCCGACTGCCCGGCCCGTCGGGCGTGCCTTGCCGGCGCGCTTGCCCGGCGAGAGCCCTGGGGCGTGTGGGGCGGCGAGGTCTTCGAGCGTGGGGTAGTGATCCCGCGCAAGCGACCACGTGGCCGACCCCGCAAGGACGAAGCGGCATGACCAGACCCACCCGCGGATCGGCTCGACGATGCGAACCGCGGCGGGATCCGCGCGAGGACGGAGGCAGATGAAGACATCCGTGCGCGGCGACGTTCACGTCGTCGCACTGACGACGAGGCGACCGGCGGGACGCCGGGCGCCTACCGACACCATCAGGATCAGGAGTGCACAGATGCTCACCATGTATGAAGATCTCGCGCGCGCTCGAATGCGTGAGATGGAGCAGGACGCGAGCGAGGCTCGCCGCGCGTCCCGGCTGCTCGCCGCCCGTCGGTGGCAGCGTCGGGCCGAGGCCGCCAGCCACCGCGCCCGGCTCGCTCGACTGTCGATCCGTTGATCGGCCGCAGTTGATCGGCGTGCAGCGGCCCCGTCGGTACACACCGGCGGGGCCGTTGCCATATCCACCGGCAGGTCAGGTCCGCGTTCTCGGCGCCGCCGGGTGGACAGGGCCGGTAGCGGCGACGAAAGATGGGGTCATGTCGCAGGGCACCATGGACCAACCGCTGCCGCACGCGGTGTGCTCCCGGTGTGGCGCGGTGGCCGAGAACCACAACCCGACGGCCTGGACGACGCAGTTCGACGAGCGTGGCGCGGGCTGGCTGTGCCCGCCGTGCACGCGGGAGAACCTCCGATCCATCGAGGGTCGGCTCGACGATCCGTGGTGGTGACGCCGGGACGCGGTGCTAGCGTCGCGCGATGTCCGCCAACAGCGCGACCGGCAACACCGCCCCCGTCAAGCACATGCGCATCGACAACCGGCTCATCCACGGCCAGGTCACGGTCACCTGGGTCGGTTCGATCGGCGCCACCCGGCTGATCGTCGCGAACGACGACGTCGCGAACGACGACTTCCAGCGGATGCTGCTGCCGCAGGCCGCCCGCGGCGTGGCGACATCGGTGCTCTCAGTCGACGACACCGTGGCCCACTGCCTCGGCCCGGACGCCGAGAACGAGACGATCATGATCATCGCGAAGTTCGCCGACGACGCGCTGCGGATCGTGCAGGGCGGCGTCAGACCGGCCGAGGTCAACGTCGGGAACCAGGCACCGCGACCGGGCACGAAGTTCACCATGGTCACCCGGTCGATCTCGGTCACCGCGGAGGAGGCCGAGACCTACCGCGCGATCGCCGCCGTCGGCTTCGACCTGCAGTGCAAGATGATGCCGACCGATCGAGGCGAGAACTTCCTGCGGCTGCTGGAGAAGAAGAAGCTCTGATGCGTCGGGCCTTGGTGCCCGCGCGCAGCGGTGCTAGATTCCCGGGCGACTAAGTGGTCTAGTCCACTGGAGGCGGTCGCCGTGCTGGTCGCAATCCTGCTCACGCTCTTGGCCGTGTTCGCCATCTACGACACGCTCGGCCCGACACTCGTCTACGCCGGCCGGCCGTTGATTGCCGGCACCGTTGCCGGCCTCGTCGTCGGTGACCTCAAGCTCGGGATGGCCATCGGCGCCACCATCGAGCTCACCGCGCTCGGCGTCTACACCTACGGCGGCGCGACCATCCCCGACTATCCGACCGGCGCCATCGTCGGCACGGCGCTGGCCCACGCCGCGACCGGCGGGTTCACCCACCAGCTCGCGCTGGGCATCGGGCTCGGCATTCCGGCCGCGCTGCTGCTCACCGCCCTGGACCCAATCGGCCGGTTCCTGCCGACGTTCTGGATCCACCGCGCCGATCGGGCCGCCATGGCCGGCCGGACGAGGGAGATGACCTGGCTGCACATCACCGCGTTCCTGCCGTGGGCGCTGGTGCGGGCGATACCCACGTTCATCGCCGTCTACTTCCTGAACAGCCACACCGTCACCAACCTGCAGAAAGACATACCGGCCGGGTTTACCCAGGGGATGACGCTGGTCGGCGCGATCCTGCCGGCGGTCGGCTTCGCGATGCTGCTGAGGCTGCTGCCCGTGAAGCGGTACTGGTACATGCTGCTGATCGGCTTCGTGCTCTTCGCCTACATGAACGTCTCGCTGCTCGGCATCGCGCTGTTCGGACTCGCCATTGCCATCATGTTCGTCACCCTGAAGCCGTCCCCCAACCAGCGGGAGACCAGCAATGTCTGACATCGCGACGAGAACCGAGGACCGCCCGGAGCTGACGAAGCGCGACCTCAACCGCTCGTTCTGGCGCTACTTCTGGTCTTTCCAGATCTCTTGGAACTACGAGCGCATGCAGGCGCTCGGCTTCTGCTGGGCGATGCAGCCGTCGCTGCGCCGCATCTACCGCAACGATGAGGAGTTCACCGCAGGCTTGCAGCGCCACCTGGTTTTCTTCAACACATCGCCGATCATCGGCGGTCCGCTGATCCTCGGCAGCGCTATCGCGATGGAGGAGGCCGGCTCGCCAAGCTCGGCCGAAGGCGTGAAGGTCGCGATGATGGGCCCGATGGCGGGCATCGGGGACACCATCACCTTCGCGCTCTACAACAGCATCATCTTCACGATCGGCGCCAACTGGGCCTTGCAGGGCAAGGTAATCGGGCCGATCTTCGTCGGGCTCCTGGTGCTGGTGCCCTACTTCCTCGTGCGCCGCTGGCAGTTCATGTTCGGCTACACGCAGGGCAGGAACCTGGCGACCCGCTTGGCGACCGGCGCGCTGGAGAAGGTGAACGAGGGCGCGACCATCCTCGGGCTGATCGTTCTCGGCGGCTTCATCCCGTCCATCGTTAGGATCGTCACGACGCTGACCTACAAGCAGACGATCACCACGACCACGAAGGCGGGCGCCGCGCAGAAGGTGACGCAGAAGGTCAACGTGCAGGACCAGCTCGACACGGTGCTGCCATACCTGCTGCCCGCTGCCCTGACCGCGCTGGTCTTCTTCCTGCTGCGCAAGTTCAACCTGAACCCGGTCTGGGCGATCGCGTTGGTGTTCGCGGTCGGGCTCGGTCTCGGCTGGTTCGGCTACTTCGCGCCGCCGACGCCCAAGTAGTGCCGCGATGACACAGGTGCCGGTCGTGCTGCTCGGGCACGGCGACTACGCCTCTGGTGTGCGCAGCGCCGTCGAACTCATCCTGGGCCCGCAGAGAGAGCTGGCGGACGTGTCGTTGGCGCCCGAGGGCAGCACCGAGCAGGTGACGGCCGACGTGAAGGCGGAGCTGGAACGCCTGGGCTATCTCGATTCCGGGGCTGCCGGCGCCCTCGTGCTGGTCGACCTCTTCGGCGGTAGCCCGGCCAACGCCGTCAGCGCGATGGCGCTCGCCGACCCGCGGTTGCAGGTGGTCGCCGGGCTGAACCTGCCGATGGCACTGGAGGTGCTCACCAGCAGCGAGGGATCCGCCGAACGACTCGCGACGCTAGCGCTCGGCGCGGGCACGGACGGCGTCATCGACGTCGGTGCGAAGGTACGCGCCCTGCAGGCCGCGCCCGGATAGGGACTCCGGGTGATCCTCGGCGCGGTCGCCGTCGTCGACGTGACCCCGTGCGTCGGCCTGCCGATGGCCGGTTACGGTGCACGCGGCGACGCCGTCAGCACCGGCGTTCTCGATCCGCTCACCGCGTCGGTGCTGTGGCTCCGCGACCCGGTCGGCGTCGACGTGGTCTGGGTGGCGATCGACACGCTGTCCGTCGACACCACGACGGCTGGGCGGGTCCGAAACGCCGTCGCGTCGGCGATCGACGTCGACCCCGGCGCCGTCGTGGTGTGCGCATCGCACACGCACGCCGGCCCGGCCGGATGGACGAATGCGCAGTACGACGACGTCCCGCGATCGGCTGACGAGGCGCTCATCAAGGAGCTCATCGCCCGAATCACCTGTGCCGCAGGCGATCTACGACTCGAGCCGGTGAGTCTCTCGTGGGCCGTGGCGCCGTCGATCGGCGTCGCTACCAATCGCGGCAGCCTCCACGGACCGCACGACGACACTGCGGGGACTCTGGTGATGAGCGGCCCGGCGGGAGGGCCGATCGCGCTGCTCGTCGACTACGCCTGCCATCCGACCGTGCTCGGCGCCGACAACCTGCGCTACAGCGCCGACTTCCCCGCGGCCGCCCGTCGGGTCGCGGCCGGCGCGCTCGCCGAGACCGCCGGCGGGCGGTCGCCGGCGGTGCTCTTCCTGCAGGGTGCCGCCGGCGATGCCAGCACCCGCTTCACCCGGCGGTCCCAGACGCCGGCCGAGGCCGTCCGCCTGGGCGGGCGGCTGGGTGCGTGCGTGGCAGCGGCTGCCTTCGCGGCCGGACCGTTGCCGGCCGATCTCCGCATCGGATTGCGGCGGGCCGACGTGCGGCTGCCGGTCCGGCCGCCAGCGCCGATCGCCGACGCCGATGCCGACGTCGAGCGCACCCACGCGCAGTGGGTGCGACTGGACGCGGCTGTCGGAACCGCGGCCGAGCGGATCGCCCGCACCCGGCACGAGGGAGCGGTGATCGCCGCTGCCCGCAGCCGCCGGCAGCTGCCCGAGTCGGTGAGCCTGCCGATCACCGCGGTGACGCTCGGTCCGGTCGGCTGGGCGATGCTGCCGGTCGAGCCGTTCGCGTCGTACGGTGCCGCGATCCGAGCGTCTCGGACGAGCGCGACAACCCGTGTGATCGGATACGCCGACGGCTACTTCGGCTATCTGGCAGACGAAGCAGCGCACGCCGAGGGCGGCTACGAAGCCCGCTCGAGCCTCTTCGATCCGGCCGCCGGAGACCGGCTGGCAACCGCGGCGATCGAGCTGCTGGCGTCCGTCACCGGCCGACCTGCCGTTCGATCCGCATGACGACGTCGTACCGGTCGCCGCGATAGACCGACCGCGCGAACTCGAACACGGCGGCGTCGTCGTCGCGGGTGGTGCGCTCGATCGAGAAGCACGGCATCGCCGGGTCGATGCCGAGCAGGCCGGCGTCGAGCCGGTCGGGCAGGATCGCCGATACCCTCTGCAGCGCCGTCGCCGGTCGGACGCCGTAACGCTGCTCCAGCAGCTGGTACAGCGATGCGCCGCCGGAGAGATCGGTGGTCTCCAGATCCGGGAATCGACCGGCCGGAAGGTTCGTCCGTTCGACGGCGAGCGGCACGCCGTTGGCCGTGCGCACCCGCACGACGTGCACGATCGGCACGCCCGCGCCGAGGCCGAAACGATCGGCCATCGCGGATGCGGCCGGCAACAGGCCCATCGACAGCAGCTGCGCGCCCGGAATCAGGCCGCGGCTGCGCATCTCGTGGGAGAACGACGAGAGCGGGCTGCTCTGCACCAGCTTCGGCTCCGCGGCCAGCGTGCCGTGACCGCGCCTGCGCACCACCCGGCCGGCCAGCGCCAGCCGGTCGAGTTCCTGCCGGACCGTCATCCTCGCGACGCCGTAACGCGCCGCGAGGTCACGCTCGCTCGGCAGCCGAGCACCGGGGTTGAGTGTCTCGACCAGGTCGAGCAGGATCTCCTGCAGCTGCTCGCCCTTCGGGCGCCGCAACGACAACCGCACCGGCAGGGTCGCGGGGTGGTTCGGCGCGCGTTCGGGCCGCTGCCGGGTCGTCATGTCAATCCGCGAAGCCGGGCTGCCAGCGCTCGACGATCGCGCGGTACCGGGCCTTGGCCTCGAGCTGGCACAGCACCGCGATCGACCCCAGCGTCACCCGGTGCACGAGCAGGTAGGCCGGCGGCAGGTTCAGCTGGCGGGAGAGGCGAGCGGCCTCGGTGCGCGGGTCTCCGACCCGGGCCGCCTCCCGCTGCAGCCAGCCGCGGCTGAACTTGAACGAGGTCACCCGCAGCGGGTCGAGGATCGGTCCGAAGAAGTCGAGCACCCGATCGGGGTCGATGTCGACACCGGCACGAACGAACCCCTCGGCGCGCAGGCCCTCGACCAGCGCGGGTGCGTCACCGGCGACGGCGAGCCGGGCCAGCCGGCCGATCTGGCGCGGCAGCTGCTCGGGCAGCCGCGCTACGGCGCCGAAATCGAGGACGCCGAGCCGCCTGCCGTCGACGATCCGGTAGTTGCCGGGGTGCGGGTCGGCGTGCAGCAGTCCGCAGCGTGGCGGCGCGGAGAAATGCAGGGTGACGAGCAGCTCGCCGGCGAGGTTGCGCTCCGGCTGGGTGCCGGCGGCGATCACGTCGGCCAGCGGCCGGCCGTCGAGCCACTCGCAGATCAGCACCTTGGGCGCGCTCGCGACGACCCGGGGCACCACGATCTGGGCATCGCCCGCGTAACAGGCGGCGAATCGGCGTTGCGCATCCGCCTCGAGGGCATAGTCGAGCTCCTCGCGGGCGCGTTCCTTCAGCTCGGCGATCAGCGGCTTGATGTCGAGCCCGGGCATCATGATCGCGAACATCCGCGCGAACCGGCCCAGCTGGGTGAGGTCGGCCATCAAGGCCGGCCCGGCGCCGGGGTACTGCACCTTGACGGCGACGGTGCGCCCGTCCCGCCAGGTCGCGCGGTGCACCTGCCCGATGCTCGCCGCGGCGGCTGGTGTGTCGTCGAAGTCGACGACCCGGCTGCGCCAGTCGCGGCCGAGCTGCTCGTCAAGCACCCGCCGCACGGTCGCGGCCGGCATCGGCGGCGCGGCCTCCTGCAGCCGCGTCAACGCCTCCCGGTACGGTGCTGCGCTCTCCTCCGGCAGCGCGGCCTCGAAGATCGACAGCGCCTGGCCGAACTTCATCGCGCCGCCCTTGAGCTGACCAAGTACGGTGAACAGCTGCTCGGCGGTGCGTTGCTGCAGCTCCGCGGTCACGGTCTCGCTGGACTGGCGCGACAGTCGCTTGCCGAGCCCGATCGTGGCCCGCCCGGCGACCCCGAGTGGCAACGTCGCGAGCCTTGCGGTTCGGCTGACGCTGCGCCGGGGAATGTCGCTCACAGCACCCTCACGGCACCATTGTCGCGGGTGCCGCCGCCGAGTCGCTCGCCGGCCGTCGACCGCTGGGTGCGGGCGCAGTCAGCTGGCCTGCCGGACCCAGTCCGTCCCCGCGGCGTCGAATCCGGCGTCGACGTCGTCGAGGCACCCGCAATCGGCGTGTGGCAACCAGACCCGGCGACGCAGCTGCGTGTGCGGTGCGGGCAGCTCCATCGTGGCGCCGACGACCGCGGGCCGGCCGCCGGCGAGATAGGTCAGGATCTGCAGCGCTCCCAGTCCCGCGGCCAGCGCTGCGAGCACGACGTCGCACGGCGGGATGTGCCGTCTCGGCGTTGCCGACAGCTGCGTGGCGACGAGCGGCCACGCCGGGTCGCGTTCGGCCCGGTGCAGGTCCGCACAGTGCAGGCAGCTGGTCCGGCCCGGTATGACCAGCGGACCGACGATCGCCGTCGTCTCGCGGACGCCGACGACCAGATGGGCGACGCCGGTGCGGTGCAGCCCGTCGCTGAACTCCGGCGCTACTGGCGCCGCGCTGGCCAGGACCACCAGCGCCGGCCGCTCGTCCGGTTTCGGGGGCCCTGTGTCGACCCCCGGTGCGACCCGGCAGAGCGCGTCCGCGGCGGCGTCGCGCGCCGGCCGGCCGACGTCACCGGCCGCAGAGCCGGCTGGCGCGATGTCGGCCGGCTCGACCGTGCCGGGATCGATGACGCTGACTCGCGACACACCGGCGGCGACCAGCAACGAGGCCAGCGGCACGCCGATCCGCCCGGCGCCGTGCACCAGCACCGAGCCCGCGCGCCGGGCGGCGAACGCCGCGCCCGCGCCGTCATCGGGCTGGGTGAGGGACAGCGCGGCGAGGTCGGGTCCAAGTCGGCCGCGCTCAGCGCCGCCGACGATCGGCTGCCTTCCGGCGTCGAGCACCGCGTCACCTCGGCGCAGAGCGTCGAGCAGCGCCGCGACGGTGGCGACCTCGAGCCCTGCCGCCGCGGCGTCGGCGAGCACCTCGCCGTCGGCGCGCGAGCCGTCCAGGCCGAGCAGCAGCCGGGCGAGCGTCGTGTCGACGTCGTCGACGACGAGTGCCCGCGCGGGGTCGACGCCGAGCTGCAGGCTCGAGGTGCTGCGCCAGAGCCGGCGCAGCGCGGGATTGAGCAGCGGCCGGTACGTCGGTGCTGGCCGCGAGTCTGAAACCCCCACCGCATCCGCGACGGCCGCCGCGGGCGGTGAGCTGGGCTGCGGGCCGCCGGCCACCGGCTCGGTGATCGGGCCGCTCATCGTGCTGCTCATGGCTCACCTCGGCGCGGGCGGTGCTGGTGGCATTCGCTTGAGGATGTCAGCCCCGCCGACCGACCCGTCGCGTTGTCCACAGCCCGCGCGGGCGTTTTCTCGCCGCCTCTTCAGCGCGTTCCCGCCGTGGCTGGCGCCGGACGGCGGAAGGGCGGCCCGCCAGCTGCGGACCGCCCTCTCTCCGGGTTACGTCGGTGGACGTCAGGCTTTGCCGAGGATCCGGTTCATCTTCGTGCCGCACACCGGGCAGGTGCCCTTCGCCATCCGCCTGCCGGACTCGCTGACGCTGACCTCGCCGGAGAAGTCGCGCTTCTCCTTGCACTTGACGCAGTAGCCGTTGTAGGTCTCGGCCACGGTGCCTCCCTCGGGTTCCCGGGAACCTGGCGGTCCCCATGCTGGTCCTGCTCCTGGTGTCGCTGCTCCTGGTGTCGCTGCTCGTTCGTGCTGGTCCTGCCGGAGGATCCGTTCGAGCCTTGGTCCGCAGGCGGGCTGCCATGCGGAAGCCCCGCGCAACGGTACCGGGGTTGCGTCCCTGCGTGTCCCGACGCCGTTCGATGACCACAGCACTCGCGGGCCAAACCCCACCAAAGGCTATCGTTCTACTCAGAGCGCTGCTGGTCGCGTCGGACTGCTCGCCCTGACACCTCGCCGGAAGGGACCGGCTCGGCGTGCGGCGCGTCCCTGGGTTCGGTCGGCGCCCGCGTTTAGGGTGATCGATGTGTCCGCCGCCCAACAGCAGCAGCTGGCTTTCGACCAGGTCGACGTCGGCATGGTCGGCGGGGACGATGCTGTCGGGGGCGACGTCGACGTGCGGCGCAGCACCCGGCGGCGTCGCACGGTGACGGCCTACCGATCCGATGGACGCACGGTGGTGCTGATCCCCGCACGGTTCAGCGCCGCCGAGGAGCGCCGCTGGGTCGCGGACATGCTGGCCCGGCTGGCCGTCCGCGAACAACGGGCGACCCGCGGCGCGCGCGGCAGCGATCCGGCGCTGGTCGCGCGGTCGCGGCTGCTCGCCGACCGGCACCTGGACGGTCGCGCGCGACCCGCGTCGGTGCGCTGGGTGGAGAACATGACGACGCGCTGGGCGTCGTGCACTCCTGCCGACGACGCGATCCGGGTGTCCACCCGGATGCGGGAGATGCCCGACTGGGTGCTGGATTACGTGCTCGTGCACGAGCTCGCGCACCTGTTGGAGGCCGGTCACGGCGAGCGGTTCTGGCGGCTGGTGGAGCGCTACCCGCGCACCGAGCGCGCCCGCGGCTACCTCGAAGGCGTCGCGGCGGCGGCCGGCTGGGACCCCGCCGCCGAGGATGACGTGCTGGCCGAGCCGGCGTGAGTGAGTGGCGGTGTCGCTGCCCGGGCCGCTGACGCGGGTCGCTGCGCTGCTGCTTGCCGGCCCGCGTGCCGGGCAGGCGTGCTCGCCGGGCGTTGATTCCGCCGCCTTCGCCGCCGCGATGGCAAGCGACGTCCTCGACGTCCTCGATGGGCTGTCCGGCGTCGACGCCGCCATTGCCGCGACCCGGGAGCGACTCGATGACGCGCGCGCGGCGAGCTGGCCGTCGACCCTCGTGGTCGAGGTCGACGCTGCGGACCCGCTCGGTGCGGCGATGCGGGAGCTCGCGGCCGCCGGCTATCGGCTCGCCGTGCTGGTGGCGCCCGACGTGCCGGACATCCCCGAGCTGGTGCTCGCCAAGCCGTTCAGCGCGCTCGGCAGCGCATCGGTCGCGCTGGCGCCGGCGCACGGCGGCGGGCTCGCCGCGCTCGGAGTCGCGCTGCCCGCCCCGGACTGGCTGCTCGAGGCGCACGTCGATCTGGGCACCGACGACGCCGTCGCCGTGCTGCAGGCGGCCGCGCCCCGCCGACGCGATGTGCGCGCCACCCTGCCGTGGCGCCGGCTGCGCGCCCCGGCCGACATCGCAGCGCTCGATCCCGGCCTGGAGGGCTGGGATGCGACCAGGGCGCTGCTGGGTCGTTAGCTATCGCCCGGCCGCACCCTCGTCTGGGCCCTCATTCGGTTCCGCGTCTGGGTCCACGTCAGGGCCGTGCGTCGACATGCCTTCGATCGACAGCGCCGTCTCGGTCGCGAACCGCTCGGGATCATCGAGGTCGTCGGCCGTGGGCAGCAGGTCGGGGTGCGCCCAGACGGCGTCGCGGCCGGCCGTACCGCGGTGTCGGGTCAGCGCCTGCCAGAGCGCCGCGGCGTCGCGTAGCCGCCGCGGTCGCAGCTCGAGGCCCACCAGGGTCGCGAACGTCTGCTCGGCCGGGCCGCCGGCGGCCCGCCTGCGGCGCAGGGTCTCGCGCAACGCCCCCGCACCGGGCAGCCGGCCGCTCGCGGCGTCGTCGACGACGGCGTCGACCCAGCCTTCGATCAGGGCCAGCAGCGTCTCGAGCCGCCGCAGCGCCTGCCGTTGTTCGGGGGACTCCTCGGGGCCGAACATGCCGCCGGTGAGCGCCCGCTGCATGCTCTGCGGATCGCTCGGGTCGATCTCGGTCATCGCACGTTCGATCGCGCTGGTATCGACGCTGATACCGCGGGCATAGGCGTCGACGGTGTCGAGCAACCGCTGGCGCAGCCACGGATGCGCCCCGAACAGCCGCTGGTGGGCTGCTTCGCGCAGCGCGAGGAAGAGCCGCACCTCCTCATCCGGGCGCTCCAGCCCGGCGCCGAAGGCGGCGACGTTCTCCGGCAGCAGCACGGCCGCGCCGGCCGGCGCCAGCGGCAGGCCGATGTCGGTGCTCGATACCACCTCGGCGGCAAGGCTCGCGATTGCCTGCCCGACCTGCGCGCCGAACATCAGGCCACCGATCGAGCTCATTGCGCCCATCAGCGCACCAGCCTGGCTGCGCGCCTCCTCCGGCACCGCCGTCCCCATCGCTGCGACGACGCGCGCGGCCACCGGGTCGCACAGTGTCGACCAGACCGGCAGCGTGCGCTCGACCCACTCCACCCGAGACCAGGCCTCGGCGTGCGCGAGCCCGGACGGCAGGTCGGTCACCGGATCGAGCCACATGTCGGCCAGCCGCAACGACTCGACGACGGCGAGCCGCTCGGCACTGCCCAGCGGCCGATCGGTGCCGACGAGCGCCGAGAGCGCGGTCTGGCGAGCCAGGTCCCAGTTCACCGGCCCACCCTGCCAGGACAGCAGCTTGGAGATCTCGGCGAACAGCGGGATCTTCCCGGCTGCCTCCTCGGACAGCCCGAACGGCCCCCCGCCGGGGCCACCGGTCGGGACGGGCTGGTGATGGGCGCTGGTGTCGGCGCCGGTATCAGGATCGCCGTCGCCGTCGTCGTCTGCGGGTCGGAAGCCGAACGGGGCGCCGGTCATCGGGTGCGTCGTGACGGTGACATGCTCCTCACGGTAACGCGAGAAGAGCTAGGGAGGTCGGCGCGTGGCGCGAGCGGGTACCCGCGTACGCCGAAGGCTGAACGCGCCGTCGGGCGGCCCGCCGCTGGTGGTCGCGGTCACCGGCGCCGGGCGCGGCATCGGCGCCGACGTCGCGATCCGACTGGCCGGCATGCCAGGGATGTCGGTCGTCGGTGTCGACGACGTCGTGGCTGCCGAGGCCGGTGCCGCGGTGATCGCGTGGCGCCAGGTCAACCCGGGCACCCCCGCCGTCGTGGAGGCGTTCGCCGGCGCCGACGCCGTCGTGCACCTGGCGCTCGACCTTGCACCGCAGGTCGACCGGGCGGCACAACGGCGGCTGAACGCGACCGCGGCGCGGGCGACTGTGACGGCGTCGTCGGCAGCGGGCGTGCGTCGGCTGGTGCTGGTCACCAGCGCGATGGTCTACGGCGCCCGAGCTGACAACCCGGTGCCGATCGACGACAACGCGCCGCTGCGCGCCGTCCCCGAGGCGAGCGTGCTGGGCGACCTGTTAGAGATCGAAGCGCTGGCGCGGACCTCGGCGAAGACCTATCGCGGACTTGCGGTCACCGTGCTGCGCCCCGCGATCGTGCTCGGCCCGGGCGCACGGTCGGCGGCGGCGGCGCAGTTCGACGCGCCCCGCCTGCTGCGGATCCGGGGCCACGCCACCAAATGGCAGTTCTGCCACGTCGACGACCTGGCCTCGGCCATCGCCGTCGCCGTCGCTGGCGGCATCGACGGCGCGGCGAACGTCGCGAGCCCCGGCTGGCTTGAGCAGGCCGACGTCGAACGGATCGCCGGGCGGTCGAGCATCGAGCTGCCGGCCCGGATCGCGACCGCGACGGCGGAACGGCTGCACCGGCTCGCGCTCACGCCGGCCCTGCCGAGCGAGCTGGACTACCTCATGCACCCGTGGGTTGTCGATCCCGCGCGGCTGCGCGCGGCGGGGTGGTCGCCGAGCCGCACCAACGCCGACGCCCTCGCCGATTACGTCGGTAGCCGCGACCGGCACAGCTACGGCGGCCTTGCGACGCGGGGCGCGGCCGCGGGCGCCACCGTCGCGCTGATCGGTACCGCGGCCCTGGTGCGCCGGGCCCGACGGCGCCGGAGCTGACCGCCCGATCCGCCGCACCGGCTCGCCGCGCGTCGCGGCCAGGCCGCGGCGGCGTCGCGCCGTACCGTGAACGCTGTCCGCAACGCCGCTGGGGGTGTGGGTGTCCGTACTGATCTGGCTGGTGCCGGTCGTCCTCGTCGCCGTGGCCGCTGCCGGGTGGACGGCGTGGATGGCGCGGCCGCGGCCGCCGGCGGACCTGTTCGACAGCGTCGATGCACACCGGCGGTTCGTTGCCGCGCTGGAGCGCGCCCGCCCGGTCGCCACCGCGCCCCCGGCGGCGCGGCCGTCGGACCAGCCATCCGAGCGGGCGTCGGGTACCGACCGCTCCAGCGGCGGCGGACCCGCTGCCTGAGTCGGCAATCAGGTTGGCTGGATTAGGCTGAAGCGGTGAGCCGGCGGACCGTGACCTTGGTGCTGGGCCTCGTGCTCGTGATCGCCGGCGCCGCCATCGGTGCGCTGATGCCGGTGCAGTACGTGTCGCTCGGCCCGGGCCCGACGTTCAACACCCTCGGCCGCATCAAGGGCCGGCCGATCATCCAGGTCGCCGGTCGCGCCACGAACCACACCACCGGCAACCTCAACCTTACGACGGTGTCGGTGCTCGACCAGCTCGACATCTTCTCCGCCCTGCGCGGCTGGGTCGAGGCCGATCATCAGGTGGTGCCGCGCGAGGTCTTCTTCCCGCCCGGCCAGACCACGACGCAGGCCAACCGGCAGCAGCACAACGAGTACGTGAGCTCGCAGAACTCGGCGGTGGCGGCGGCGCTACGCCAGCTCGGCTATCCGCTCAAGGTCGTCGTCACGTCGGTGCCGAAGGGCTCGCCGTCGATGAAGAAGCTCCGGGTCGACGACGTCGTCAGCAGCGTCGACGGCACTGCCGTCACCGCTCCGGACGGCCTGCAGAAGGCGGTGCGGACCCACCACCCGGGCGATGTGCTCACCGTCGGCTACTCCCGGCTCGGCAAGCCCGGCTCGGTGCGGGTGGTCGCCGGCTCCAACAAGGGCACGGCGGTTCTCGGCATCACCATCGCACTGCAGCGCGCCGCGCCGTTCGACGTGTCAATCCAGGCCCCGACCGACATCGGCGGGCCGTCCGGCGGGCTGATGTTCGCGCTCGCGATCATGGACTCGGTGGGGCCGACCGACCTGACCGGCGGCAGGTTCATCGCCGGCACGGGAACGATCGACAACAACGGCAAGGTCGGCGAGATCGGCGGCATACCGCTGAAGATGCTCGCTGCCCGAGGTGCGGGCGCCGTGGCCTTCCTCGTCCCCGCCGCCAACTGCTCCGAGGCGCAGAGCCACCATCCCGCCGGACTGCGGTTGATCAGGGTCGGCACGCTCGCTGGCGCCATCTCGGCGCTGCGGGAGCTGCGATCCGGGAGCGCGACACCGTCGTGCTGATCGAGAGGGTCTGCCTGTGACGTCGAGACCGCCGATGCCCATCCCTGCACTGTCCCGGCGCGCGCGGATCGTGCTGGTGGCGATCGTCGTCGTCATCGTGCTGCTCATCCTGGTCGGCAGCATGAGTTCGCTGTTCGTCGACTGGAAGTGGTACGACTCGATCGGGCGCGGCGACGTGTTCTCGACGGTGCTCGGGACGCGGGTGCTGCTGTTCTTCACCTTCGGCGTGCTGATGGCGGTGGTGCTCGGCGCCAACCTCGTCATCGCCTACCGTTCCCGGCCGACGTTCCATCCGATGTCGCAGGAGCAGGCCAGCCTGGAGCGGTATCGCACGGCCATCGAGCCGAGGCGCCGGCTCGCTCTCGTCGTCGCCTGCGTGGTCATCGGGTTGTTGACCGCGGTGGCGGCACAGGCTCGGTGGCAGACCTGGCTGCTGTTCTTCAATCGCACGCCGTTCCACGTGCGGGATCCGCAGTTCCACAAGGACATCTCGTTCTACGCGTTCACCTATCCCTTCGAGCGCATGATCTTGTCCTACCTCTTTGTCGCGGTATTCCTCTCCCTGCTCGGGGCGATCGCGCTGCATTATCTCTTCGGCGGCCTGCGGGTGCAGGGGCCCGGGGAGAAGGTGACCCGCGCGGCGCGTGCGCACCTCTCGGTGCTGCTCGGCGTATTCGTGCTGCTGAAGGTCATCGCCTATTACCTCGACCGCTTCGGTGTGCTCTTCTCCGGCCGTGGCGGAATCACCGGCGCCTCGTACACCGACGTCAACGCCACCCTTCCGGCGAAGGCGATCCTGTTCTTCGTCGCGTTGATCTGCGCGATCGCGTTCATCGCCAACGTCGTGTTCCGGAACTTCGCGCTGCCAGCCATCGCGCTGGTACTGCTGGTGCTCTCCAGCGTGCTGATCGGCGGGGCCTACCCCGCGATCGTCCAGCAGTTCAGTGTCCGGCCGAACGCGAACGAGAAGGAACGCCCGTACATCGAGCGCAACATCCTGGCAACCCGGGGCGCGTTCGGCATCGGAAACGTCAAGTACCAGCTGTACAACGCGACAACCAGCACGGCATCGGCCGAGCAGCACAAGATCTCCGCCGACGCCGGCACGATCCCGAACGCCCGGCTGCTCGACCCGAACGTGCTGGCGCCGACGTTCGACCAGCTGCAACGTATCCGTAATTACTACAGCTTCAG
Organism: Pseudonocardiales bacterium; assembly: GCA_003244255.1. GTDB lineage: Bacteria > Actinomycetota > Actinomycetes > Mycobacteriales > QHCD01 > QHCD01. Next base: position 59,798 of record QHCD01000035.1, read on the forward strand.
CGACAAGCTCGACATCGACCGCTACACCGTCGGCGGCAAGACGCAGGATTACGTCGTCGGTGTGCGTGAGCTGGACCCGTCCAAGCTCGCCAGCAACCAGACGAACTGGATCAATAAGCACCTAGTGTATACCCACGGTAACGGATTCGTGGCGGCGCCCGCAAACACCGTCAATCAGGGCGCGCCGCAGTTCACGACGTACGACCTGCCGAACCGGTCGACCGTCTCTAGCATGCTCCCGAAGCAGCCGCGGATCTATTTCGGTGAGCTCTTCGGCGACGACTACGCGATCGTCGGCAAGAACGCCGCACAGGGCAACGTCGAGGTCGACTATCAGGCCAACAACGGGACCGACGTCAAGACCGCGTATACCGGCACCGGCGGCGTGAAGCTGGGCGGCCTGGTCAACCGGCTCGCCTTCGCGATCAAGTACCGCGAGCGGAACATCCTGCTCTCCAGCCGCATCTCGAGCGATTCGAAGATCCTCTTCGTGCGCGACCCACGCGACCGGGTGCGGAAGGCCGCGCCGTTCCTGCAGGTCGACGGCGATCCGTATCCCGCCGTCGTGAACGGCCGCATCGTGTGGATCGTGGACGGATACACGACCAGCGACGGCTACCCGTACTCGGAGCGGCAGACCCTCGGCGACCTGACCAAGGATTCGCTGACCGGCCGCGGCACCAGCCGCCAGCCGCAGCAGCAGTTCAACTACATCCGCAACTCGGTCAAGGCCACCGTCGACGCCTACGACGGCACGGTCACGCTCTACCAGTTCGACAAGGTCGATCCGGTCCTGCAGACGTGGATGAAGATCTTCCCGAAGCTGATCAAGCCAGAATCGGCGATCAGCCCGGCGCTGCGAGCGCACTTCCGCTATCCCGAGGACCTGTTCAAGGTCCAGCGCGATCTGATCGCCAGCTACCACGTGAGCGACCCGGTGCAGTTCTTCAACTCGCAGAACTTCTGGCAGGTCCCCACCGACCCGACGGCGTTCGGCCCAACCGGCCAGGCTCAGCCCCAGCCGCCGTACTTCCTGCTCGCGCAGGGTGTGAACCAGACGCAACCGACCTTCCAGCTGACCACCGCGCTCACGGCGCTGAACCGACCCAACATGGCGGCGTACGTCAGCGTGTCGAGCGATCCGGGAACGTACGGCAAGATCCAAGTTCTCGAGTTACCAGGGGACAGCTCTGTCTCCGGCCCGGTGCAGGCGCAGTCGCAGTTCACCTCGAACACCGACGTCGCTTCCAGCATCAAGCTGCTGCAGGGCGGTAATAGTGAGGTGATCTTCGGCAACCTGCTGACCCTGCCGGTCGCGGGCGGCCTGCTCTACGTCGAGCCGCTCTACGTGCAGGGCCAGGGGGTTGCGTATCCCCTGCTGCGTAAGGTGTTGGTGCTCTTCGGTGCGAACGTCGGATACGACAACACGCTGCCGCTCGCGCTGACGGACATGTTCGCCTCGCCCGGCGGCCAGACCAATCCTCCTGGCGGCGGGACGAACCCGCCGCCGTCCAGCACACCGCCGTCGACCGGGCCGCCGTCCAGCAGCGCGCCGCCGCCTGGTGGCGGCACGCCGAGCGTGGCCGCCGCCGTCGCCGACATCCAGGCCGCGCTCGCCCACCTGAAACTGGCGACCCAGCGGGGTGACTTCGAAGGCATCGGTGCGGCACAGAAGGAGCTCGCGGCGGCGATCGCGGAGTTCCAGGCGGCGACCGGCCGCTCACCGACGGCGACGCCGACCGGGTAAAGCGTCCCCGCCGCCGAGCAAGCCGACACAGCCCGCGACGAACCCGTCGCGGCCGCGCCGCCCATACCCGCAGCCAGTAGAGCTGGTCCGGCCATGGACCGCCGCTGATGCACCGACCAGGTGTCGCGGATCGTTGGCCTGGAGGGTTTGCGGGCTGAGGACCGCTGTTTGTAGGATGGGTGCACCGACGCGGGGTGGAGCAGCTCGGTAGCTCGCTGGGCTCATAACCCAGAGGTCGCAGGTTCAAATCCTGCCCCCGCTACAGAAGAAGTGCAGGTCAGGGGCGGTTCTCCGGGAGACCGGGAAGCCGCCCTTGATCATTTGACCGTCATTTGACCGTGGACTCCGACGTCTGGACCGGCACGGTGGAGCACCGGTTGGCACCGGAACGGTGTGTCGGCGGCCCGGGTGCAGAGGCCCCAAGCCCGCGTGGGCGCGAGGGGCGCGAGAAGCGGGATGTGCGGTATCTGGCAACTACACGGCAAAGTCCTTCGACACGGGTGGTGCGACGAAGCCGCACGATTCCAGCATTCTCAGGGTGACGTCGTTCTCCGGATCCGCCTTGAGCCACGACCGCACCTTCGTGCGCGTTTCTCCTGCACCGAGCGCCGTCAACGCCAGCACTCGACGCGCTTGTGGTGATGCCGCTCTGCGGAACGCGTCGCGGCAGGCGTCACGAGCCTCGGGCGGATCCCATACCCCTAACCGTTGTGCTGCGACGCTGAGAAGCGGCAGGCCTGTGTTCGCGTCGCGTATCGCGTTCGCGAAGAACTCCCGGAGCGGCTTCCGGACTGCCTTGCTGCTGGGGAAGATCCGGCCGAGTTGCGCGACTGACCATTCGTGCGTCGTCCAGTCGCTCGTCGCGTACTCGAGGTACCACTCCTGCATGCTGCTGTGAGTGAAGACATGCTTGAAGAGTCGCGCGAGCGCGTCGGCCGCATGTGGCATCCGCTTCGCGGCGAGGGCGAGGTCCGACACGCGGTATTCGTGCCCCTTGTCGCGCATCCGCTGCGTCGCGAACTTCAGCGACGTGCGTGAAGCCTTCTCCGGATTGTCGAGGATGCGATCGATCAACTCTTCCAATGGGACGTAGTCCGGTGGCGCTTCTTCAATCGCACCATCGACAGCGCTGTGCTCGATCTCGCGCGCTTGCTCCGCGACGTCGTCGCCTTCCAAGACGTCGGTCTTCGCCGAGTTGAGGTTCAGCCCAAGCGACTGGGCAGCCGCCTGCAACTCCATCTGCGCTCGTCGAGCGGCTGCAGGATCGTCGACGAACAACCAGATGTCGTCCATCCACCTCGCGAAGCTGTGGTACCGCACCTTCGACCTCCACATGACCATCAGCGGTGTGGCGTGGTGGAGTAGCACGTCGTCGAGCGGGGCGAGGTACATGTTCGCCAGCACCGCCGACGCGGTCGACCGCTGCGCCAACCCGCTGCGCCCCGGGACCGCCCCGAACCCCTCGACCACGTCGCACAGCCGCTTGGTCACCGCGGAACTGGCACAGCGATCCTGGATCGCCTCCTGTAACTCGGGGACGGGAATGCTCGCGAAGAAGGACACCAGATCCGTTCGGAGAGCCGCCTGATGCCAACCCGCGAGCAGCGACAGGTGCCCGCGGTACCCGGCCCATTGGTTGTTGTTGTGCGAGTAGACACCCGGCGCTGGGGCCGTTGGAGGGAGCCGCCAGCCGAACGCGTTCGGGGACATGTCCCCGATCAGTTGAACGCTGAGCCGGTCGACCAAGGCCTGGTATACGACCCGGTCGACGATGTCGAGCACAACGGCCGGGCGGGTGCCCCAGTTCTCCTTAGGGACGTCGACCAAAGCCGGTCGGCGCGTTCCGCTGGCGTCGCAGTGCGAGAACGCAGTCTGCGGCTCCTTGTTGAGGATGTAACCGAGTTCGGGCCACCCCCACGGATCCTGATGCCAGTCACCCACCATCTCGACGCGAAGGTTTTCGACCGCCTTCTTGAGATCGAAAGTCTTCGCCCAGTCCACCTTGGCCATGAGCCATCCTCACCGAAAGTGCTCGGAAAGTCACACGGTTTGCCAGCTGAAGAAGGCGACCATGGGCGTGCTACCTGAAGGTTGTCGATCCGGGGGTGCGGTTGAGGTGGGGGCAATCAGCAACCGTCTCCACCGGCAGCTGGCCTGTCCGAGCTGCCTCGCATCGGGGCGTGGCTCACGCCACAGGTGGCCGCACTCCCAGCAGGCCGAGCAGGGGCGCAGTCGGTACCCGGATCTTACGGCCGACGTGAATCACGGGCGTTGGCCAGGCCCCTTCGCGGACGAGCTCGTAGGCAACCGTCCTACCGACCCCGAGGATCCGGGCGGCCGTGAGGATGTCGACCGTCGGCGGCAGCCGGGTCAGGTCGATGTCGCCGGGCTGGGCTTCCACCAGGGCGAGTTGTGTCTTCATGACGGGTCCCTTCATTGGATCGGTTCGTGGTCGAGCGCGAGCTGCTGCCGATGGCTGTGTTCGAGGTCGGACGCGAGGCGGAGCTCCCTCGCGCCCGATCGGTCCTCGGATCGGCTCGGCGCTCCGCAGTCGAGGTCGTCGGCCGGCTCGAAGGTCGGGGCGACGTACACATGGGTCGCCTCACGTGCGCGGGACAGGCCGACGTACCCCGCCTCGCGGTAGAGCCCGGGGTCTGCCCAGAGCAGTGCCCGGTCGACGGTGAGGCCCTGTGCCTTGTGGATCGTCATCGCGTATCCGTGGTCGAGCACGTCGTGGCCAAGCAACGATCGAGGGAGCTCGAGGCGGCGACCTTCGCCGGTGGTGATCGTGACAGCGTCGAGGCTGAGGTGGGACACCGAGGCTCGAGTGCCGTTGAACACTCCCTCGCCGTGGAGGTTGCGCGTCACGATCACCTCGTCGCCAAGGCGGAAGTCGATCGCACCGCGATCGGTCCCCACCCGCAGCGATGCCGAGGACAGGCTCCCCTCGGCGAGGAGCCGAGAGCGCACTACGTGGTTGAGCCGGTCGGCCTGCGCGCGGGTACGAGCCAGGATCAGTACCCGACGCGGGTTGGCGACCTTGGCTCGGTGCATGAGGTAGTCGGCGACCAGTTGGTCCCGCAACGATTCGGAAGACTCGTCGGTGTGCAGCCGGCCATGCTCGGCGTACGCGTCGAACGCCGCCGACGTCTGGCCTGTACGAACCGCTTCGAGAGCCTCGGCCTCCCAGGGTTCGACCTGGCGGTGGTGGCCCTCAAGATGGATCGCGGCATCCCGACGGCTGAGAGCGGCGAACAGGCCGCCGGCCTCCATCTCGGGCAGCTGAGCAGGATCACCAACGAGCACGAGCTTGCAGCGCAGCCGGTGGGTCAGGTCGATCAGTCGGGCGAGCTGGCGGGTGCCGACCATGCCGGCTTCGTCGAGGAGCAACACCCCATCGGTAGGTACGTGCCGTTCGGGATGGGAAAGCAGTCGTGCCGGGGATGTCGAGGGTGCCCCCGTCGCCGCGCGCAGCCCGTCGGCCGTGATATCTCATGAAGCTGTTTGACGAGCGGAGCTGGTAGGTGTCTGACGCGAGGCGACTGGTCGACAAGCTGTGGTCCTACTGCAACGTGCTGCGCGACGATGGTGTCTCGACGATCGAGTACACCGAGCAGCTGACGTACCTGCTGTTCCTGAAGATGGCGCACGAGCAGGAGACCCGGCCGCTGAAGCCGGAGCGGATCGTGCCGGCGGAGTGCTCGTGGCAGCGGCTGCTGGACAACGACGGCGATGAGCTGGGGGTGAACTACCGGCACATCCTGGAGCAGCTCGCGCGGCAGCCCGGCACGTTGGGGGTGATCTTCCGCAAGGCGCAGAACCGGATCCAGGACCCGGCCAAGCTCAAGCGGCTCATCGTGGACCTGATCGACAAGGAGAACTGGTCGGCGGCCGGGGTCGACATCAAGGGCGCGGAGGACATCAAGTCCGGTGCCGGGCAGTACTTCACGCCGCGTCCGCTGATCCACGCGATCGTGGACTGCATCGACCCATCACCGGGTGACACGGTGATCGACCCGGCGGCCGGCACGGGTGGCTTCCTGCTGGTCGCCCACGAGCACGCCTCGCGGGATGCGGAGGACCTGACGCCGGACCAGCGCGCCCATCTTGGGGACGGATTCGTGCACGGCATCGAGCTCGTCGACGGCACCGCGCGGCTTGCGGCGATGAACCTGCTGTTGCACGGCATTGGCAAGCCCGACGGGCCGAGCCTGATCGAGGTGAAGGACTCGCTGATCGCCGATCCGGGCGCGCGGTGGTCGGTGGTGCTGTCCAACCCGCCGTTCGGCCGCAAGTCCTCGATCACGATGGTCGGCGCCGACGGCCGGGAGGCGCGAGAGGACCGGGAGATCGAGCGCCCGGACTTCGTCGTGACGACGGCGAACAAGCAGCTCAACTTCGTGCAACACATCGCCACCATCCTCGACATCAACGGCCGGGCTGCGGTCGTCGTACCCGACAACGTGCTCTTCGAAGGCGGCGTGGGGGAGACGCTTCGGCGCCGACTCTTGGCCGACTTCGACGTACACACGCTGTTGCGGCTGCCCACGGGGATCTTCTACGCGCAGGGCGTGAAGGCCAACGTGCTCTTCTTCGACAAGAAGCCGGCCAGCGAGCGGCCGTGGACCGAGCGGCTCTGGGTCTACGACCTGCGCACCAACCAACACTTCACCCTCAAGCAGAACCCGCTGCGCCGCGAGCACCTGGAGGAGTTCGTCGACTGGTACCGCGGTGATCGGGTCGAGGGGGAGCGGTTCCGGTCCTTCGGCTATGACGAGCTGATCGCCCGGGACAAGGTCAACCTCGACATCACCCGGCTACGCGACGAGTCTCTGGAGGACCTGGACAACCTGCCGGCGCCTGAGGTCATTGCACGGGAGATCGTTGAGGATCTGACCGCAGCGCTCGCCGAGTTCGAGGCAGTGGCGGCGGCATTGGAAGGAGCAGCACATGAGCGGACCTGAGGGAGCCTCGCCGAGACCAGACGCTGCGGTGTGGGGGATCCACGGCGGTAGGCATGGCGAGGCCGACGAGCTGTTCCTGTCCGAGGGCGTAGTGGCCCTGGGTTGGGACGCCATGGGGAATCTGGCGCACATCCCGGGGACGCGTGATGCCTTCAAGACGGCTTTCCAGCAGGCCTACCCGGAGGCGAAGCCGGGCTCGATCCCCACCATGGCCGGACAGCCATACCGGTTTGTTCATGAGATGCATACCGGGGACGTGGTCGCCTACCCGTCGAAGGTCGACCGGGAGGTCCACCTCGGCGTCGTGACTGGCGACTATGCCTGGTCCGGACAACAGGCGCCGTACCCGCATCGCCGCGCTGTTGTCTGGCGAACGTCAGTGCTCCGAACCCACTTCTCGCAGGGCGCGCTGTACGAGATGGGCAGCGCCATGAGCTTGTTCCAGATCCGGAACAATGCCGAGGAAGTCTTCGACGCGCTGGCTGGCAAGTCGGCTACGACGCCTGTCATCGACGACTCAACCCTCTCTGCCAACCTGGGTTGA
>QHCD01000036.1 GCA_003244255.1 Pseudonocardiales bacterium
GCCGCCCACCACTCCGCCGCCCAGCCTCGGTCCGCCGACCGTCGCGCTGCCACCACTGCTCGCCGGCAGGTCAGCGACGCTGTCGATCGGCGTCGCCAACACCGGCGGGACCGCCACCGGCGCGGTCACGATCACCATCACGCTGCCGCCGGGGCTCGCTCCCGCCAGCGCGGCGGCGGCCACGGCGGACTCGTCGTCGTGCACCTCGGGCGGCGCCGTCGTCACCTGCACAACCGGCGCCATCGACCCCGGCGCATCGGCGACGGTCGCTGTCGGGGTGACGGCGTCGGCGGGCGGTGGAACGCTCACGGTCTCGGCCGACGCCGGCAACGGCGTGACGTCGACGACGAGCCGGCAGGTCACGATCGGCGACACGATGGTCCCGGCCTACTCGACGGTCGCCCGGGGCCGGATCGTGACGGTCGGCAACACCCTGCTGACCTGCGACAGCAGCCAACCACTGTGCGCCCTCGCGCAGACTCGGCTGGACCCGCTGCAGCCCAACAACAACTCCTGGCCGCTGCGCAGCCTCGCCTCCTCGGCGGCACAGCTGTCGATCGACGGCGACTCGGTGCTCTTCGCCGGCCTGTACTGGTCCGCGCAGGCGCCGGTCGGTGGGGCCGGCGAAGCGACCGCGACACTGGCCACACCCGACGGCACCAGCCAGCCGGTCACTGCTGGCTACACCGACCAGGTCGCCGGCGGAACCTTCTACCAGTCCTTCGCCGACGTGACGTCCGCCGTGCAGGCCGGCGGCAGCGGCAGCTGGCGGGTCAGCGGGGTTGCGCACAGCCCCGACCCGAGCAGCCCCAGGATCAGCCCACAGCGCTACGCCGGCTGGAGCCTGGTCGTCGTGGTCGCGGATCCCAGCGTGACGACCGAGCGTGACCTCACCGTCTACGACGGCCTGATCGATGTGCCCGACAACCACGCCGGCCCGGTCACCCTCGTGGGCTCGACGCCGGGCCAGCTCTCGGGTCCAGACATGTCCGTCTCGCTCGTGGGCTGGGAGGGTGACCAGTGCGTGCGCGACGGAGTGTCGGTGACCAGCGCAGCGGGGTCAACCTCCATCGTCGACCCGGCACCATTGGTGGATGTCTGCCGGCTGCTCGGGGCGCCAGATCTGCTCGACGGGTACGCCGACGGCGCCGTCTACGACTACGGCCCGGCTGGTTCGACGTCGATCCAGCCAACCCAGACGTTCGGCGTCGACGCGCACTCCAGTCTGAACGTCGACGCACCCGTGTCGGCGGCCTTCCGCATCGAGGCAACGACGAATCTCGGCCCCGCTACCTACGACCACTGGTTAGCGGGCGCGATCGGCGTCGACACTCTGGACGTGACGCTCTCCGCCCGGGCCGGCTCAGCCGACGCCGAGTTCCCTGGCGATCAGCATCCGCTGCACCTCAGAGGTGCCTTCGCCGATCTCCAGGATCTTCGAATCCCGCCAGTGCCGGGCGACCGGGTACTCGTTCATGAAGCCGTAGCCGCCGAAGATCTGCGTGGCGGTCCGCGCGTTGTCGACGGCGATCTGCGATGAGTAGAGCTTCGTCATCGCGGCCTGGGTAGCGAACGGCTTGCCGGCCACCAGCCTGGCCGCGGCGTCGTAGTAGGCGAGCCGGGCCAGGTGCGTGCGGGTGGCCATGTCGGCGATCTGGAACTGGATACCTTGGTAGTGCCCGATGTTGTGGCCGAACGCCGACCGATCAGAGGCGTACCGCACCGACTCGTCGACGCAGGCCTGCGCCAGGCCGACCGAGAGCGCGGAGATCGCGACCCGGCCCTCGTCGAGTATGGACAGGAAATTGGCGAACCCGCGGCCGCGCGCCCCGAGCATGTTCGCGGCCGGTACCCGGCAGTCGTCGAACGACAGCTCACGAGTGTCGGACGCGTGCCAGCCCACCTTCGAATACTTCTTCGACGCCGAGAAACCCTGCCGTGGAACGGGAATCAGGATCGAGGAGATCTCCTTCTTACCGTTCTCTCGGGTACCGGTCACCGCCGTGGCCGTGACCAGCCGGGTGATGTCGGTGCCGGCGTTGGTGATGAAGCACTTCGAGCCGTTGAGCACCCATTCGTCGCCGTCCAACCGCGCCGTGGTGCGGGTGGCGCCGGCGTCCGAACCGCCACCCGGCTCGGTCAGGCCGAACGCGCCGAGCGCGTTGCCGCTGGCCAGCATGGGCAGCCATTCCCGTTTCTGCGCCTCGGTGCCGAACCGGTAGACCGGCATGATGCCGAGTGAGACCCCGGCCTCCAACGTGATCGCAACCGAGGAGTCGGCCCTGGCGAGTTCTTCCAGTGCCAGGCACAGGGCGAAGTAGTCGCCGCCCATGCCGCCGTACTCCTCGGGTAACGGCAGGCCGAAGAGCCCCATCTGGGCCATCTGGGCGACGACGTCGTAGGGGAACTCCTCGCTCTCGTCGTAGGCCGCGGCCTTCGGAGCGACCACCTCACGGGCGAACTGCTCCACCGTGCGGCGGAATGCTTCCTGCTCGTCGTCGAGTGCGTAGTCGGGCACGCCGGCTCCTCCTTTCACCCCTGGACGGAACCGGTCTCGACATCGAGGCCGCGAACCCGCTCGCCTACCATAGGCCGGTGCGACTAGACCGACGGACCGCCCATCGCGTCGCGGAACGCTTCGGGATCCCGCTGCGCATCCTCGTCAAGGAGCTCTCGGCGTTCGGCGTCGTCGGGCTGATCAACCTCGGCGTGGACGTCGGCCTGTTCAACTGGCTGCATTTCGGCGAGCACGTCGGCGTCCTGCTCTCGAAGGTGTGCTCGACGACCGTCGCGACGACGCTGTCGTACTTCATGAACCGGCACTGGTCGTTCTCGCACCGCGCCCGTACCGGCCTGAGACGCGAGTACGCGCTGTTTTTCGTCCTGAACCTGATCGCGCTCGGCCTCGGGACCATCGTGCTGGCGATCGGACACCACGGCATGGGCATCGACGGCACGGTGGGGCTGAACCTGGTGAACCTGGTCGGTATCGGGCTGGGCACCATCTTCCGGTTCTGGTCCTACAA
>QHCD01000037.1:0-777 GCA_003244255.1 Pseudonocardiales bacterium
CTGCACGACCACGCGCCCGGACCGGAGAGAGAAGAACCTTCTGCGCCCCCCTCACGCTGCTGCTGCCGTCCGTCGAGGGTGCAGCCGGCGGACATGGCCGTCCCGCAGCGCGTAGAACACACACTCGATCAGCTCGCGGGCGGCGGCGACCTTGCCGATATTGCGGCCGCGGCGGGACGCGACCCGGTCCCGGTAGCCGCCCAGCGGGCTGTCCGCCGGCACCCGTTGCACGGCCTCGATCGCCGCCCAGCGCACCAGCCGGGAGCCCTGCTTGGTGATCCGCCCCCGGTGCACCGTGGTGTCAGATTCCCGGTGCAGCGGGGTCAGCCCGGCCCAGCAGGCCAGCTGGCCGGGTCGGGCGAAGCGGCCCACGTCGCCGATCTCGGCGACCATGATCGCGCCTAGGGTCGGGCCGATCCCATCCAGCTGCTGTACCGCGGCGTAGCCGACATCGGTGCGCAGCCGGCTGGCGGTCAGCTTGGCGAAGAACTGAACCTCAAAGTCGACCGAGTCGATGATCCGCAGCGCGGAGTCGACCCGGGCCGGCTTCGCCGGCGGCAGGGCCACCCGGTCCAGCAGGTTCCGCCCGCTCACACCGAACAGGTCGCTCATCAACACCTGAACGCCGGCCCCGGCGAGCACCGCATGCACCTGACACTTCAGGTTCGACCGCAGCCCGACCAGCTTGGCCCGGTGCCGGACCAGCTCGCGCAGCTCCCGGGTCTCCGGCGGCGCGATCCACGCCTCGGGCAGCCGGCCCATCCGCAGCAAGTCAGC
>QHCD01000037.1:817-48152 GCA_003244255.1 Pseudonocardiales bacterium
CCAGCGGATGCGCCAGATGCACCTCCGCACCCAGCCCGGCCAGGCAGTCCGCCGCCCAGTACCAGCCGTAGGTCGCCTCCAGCACCACCTCCGGGTGCCACCGGCCCGGGCCATCACCGAAGCCAGCATCTGCGGGTCGTTGGTGATCCGCACCGACTCCAGCGGCTCGCCGGCCTCGGTCATCCGTACCAACACCGTGCGCCGCCGGTGCAGGTCCACACCGACGAACTGCCGTCCCGCGTACTCTGCGTCCACAAGGGGCCTCCCTGCCTGTCGAGGTTGACTGAGTTGACACTCCGAGCATCACCCTCGGAGCTAACCCACGGGGAGCGGAGGCCCCGCTCCTTCATCGCATCAGCCGAACGCCTTCGCTGTCGGCGCCGACCTGTCAGTGATCAGGCGGCGGATGAGTTCCGGCGCCGATACAGGGCGGCGGCGCGCTCAGCGCGTTGACGACTTTGTGCGGCGTGATCGGCATGCGGCCGTTCATCGACCTGGCTGGCCCAGCAGCCGATCGCACCCCGGTCTTCGTTGCACCGGATCGCCTCGACGCCTGGCTCGACTCCGCCGTCACCGACAGCGAGCGAGCCCGGCAGCTCCTCCGCGAGGCCTCGCCGCCGGAGCTTGCGGTGCGCGCCGCAAGCCGGACCCTTGACGGGGCAGCACGTGCTTGTTCGCGGCAACGTCGGACGTTCGCGAAGGGCGGACAGGGGATCAGTGTTTCCGGGCGATGATTCGCTCGACATCCTTCGACAGAGTCGTCTCGAAGTCGTTCAGGCGGGCCCAGGTCGGCTCGATCGTGATGCGCGCCATAGGCCCGGAAGCCCACCCATGTGCGGGACGAGCAAGGTCATTCGTGTGCAGGCTGCCGCTTCGATTTCACGCGTCCCGCTGAGGTTCGGCCATTTGCGTGTGATCACCTGACTCGGCCCCACTTCGGCCGTTCCACCGCCGAGGGCGCGCACGGCCAGCGGTATGAGCGGGCGAAATCTGGGATCGGCAAGTACCCGGTTGAGGCCTGGCAGCGAACGCTCACACCGGATCGACCACCCTGCTCACGATCCATGCGTGCTTGCCAACCTGCCGGACGCGGGTGAAGCCGCACTGCTCGAAGAGTTCGACGGTCGCGCTGAACAGGAAGCGGCCCGGCGCGTCGCGCCCGGCGGTCACCTCCGAGATGGCCTCAACGAGCCCGCCGCCGGCGCGGGCGATCCGGTCGAGCGCGCCTTCCAGCGCCGCCCGTGCGATGCCCTGCCCGCGATGTCTCTTGTCGACGTAGAAGCAGGTGATCCGCCAGTCCGGACGCGGCGGCGCGTCCTTCTCGTACTCCCGCCTGTGCTTGATGCCCGGGAGTTCCTCGGGGCTGCCGTACTGGCACCACCCCCATGCGGCGCCCTCGTCGAGGACGAGCGCGGCGTGAGCCCGACCTGTCCGGACCCGGTCCTCCTTGACAGCGCGATGGCTGATCCCCTTCTGGCCGCACTCCGGGTGATAACCGATGCACCAGCAGCCGCCGAAGATCCCGTTATTGCGCTCGACAAGCTCCGCGAAAGCACCCCAGGTGGAGGCGTTGAGTGGTCGGATTGCGTACGACATCGTCAAGTCCTTTCGAGCGCGAGTGCTCTCAGCTTCCGGGCTCGCTAGCTTGATGCGCACGACGGCTCGCCGCCTGGCCGGCGCCAGCTTGTAGGGCTGGCACTGGCCGCTGCAGCAAGGAGCCGGGCGAGCTCGATCGGCTTGCTGATCATGGGCCAGTGGCCCGAGTCGATGTCGACGAAGTCAACGTGCCTGGCCTGGGCGAGTTCGGGCACGTCACCGGCGTCGACCCACTCCTGGGCCTGGGCGGGGGTGAATTCGGGGCACACGAGCACGACCGGGACGTCGAACCGTCGCTCGTCCGCCAGACGAACCACGCCCTTGGTCACCCCTTCGGGGACGGGTATCGCAGCGGACGCGATGCTCCGCCTGGCCGCCTCGTCGAGGTCAGCGGAGTCTGGCCCCTCGAATGGGCCCCAGCCGGGGAAGGGCATGACGCCGTCCTGCGTCTGGAAGAAGTCGGCGTAGGGCTCCCCGTCGGCGGTCGGGAAGCCGCCGATGAGGGCGACTCTGGCCACCTTCTGCGGTCGCGCGTCGGCGGCCAACCAAGCCAGAGTGCAGGCGGCGGAATGCCCTACCACCATGAGCTTTGCGGACGCTGAGTCGATGGCGGCGAGCACCGCTGCCACCTGGTCGTCGAGCGTGGCCGACGCGGATCCGTCACCCTGACCCGGGAGGGTGAGAGGCACGGGGCGGTGGCCAAATGCCTCGAGCGCGGGCACGACGTCGTCCCATGCGGAGCCGTCGAGCCACAGGCCAGCAATGAGCAGGATGTCCATGATCAGTGCTCTTTCTCCAGAGAGGTCAGATCACGTTCGGCATAGAGCCCGTGCTCCCATTCCTCGTTGAGGACGATACGGAGGCATTCCTGAACGGCGAAGTTCTCCACCCGGGGCCAGCCGGGTTCGGTGCGAGTGACCTCGGAGGCGGAGTTGCTCGTCGGTGAGTGTGGTCATCACGTTGCGGACCGTCAGCTGGCGTTCGCGGCGGAGCGCGAGCACCTCGTCGAGTGAGGGTCGTGCATCGCGCTCCCAGCGGAACCCGTCCCAGGGGGGCGCTTCGTCCCACGGCAGGTCCAGCGGCAGCCACGGGGACACGTCGCCGAGGATCATCCGGTCCACCCAGCAGGCGCTGGCGAAGCTGAGGTGCCGCAGGGTCTGGATGAAGGACCACTCGTCGTCGACGCTGCGGTGGAGTGCCGCTTCGGGGAACGTCCTCGCACGGGCGACGGTGCCCTCCCAGAGCCGTTCCAGGATTGCCCACGCCGCACGGAACCCGTCGCTGTCGTCCGGACGCATCTTCGCCCGCTCGGGCATGCGACGGTTCAGTTCGGCGTCGACGAGCGGTGCGATGTCGACGCCGTTCACGACGACATTTCGCAGCTCGCCGCTGATCTCGACGTCGACCAGCTCGACGCCCCGTAACCGGCACCCGCTGAGCATGGCGCTGCGGACGTGCGCTCCGCTGAGGTCCACGTCGTGCAGGCGGGCGTCGTTGAGGTACACCTGGGTGAAGCCCGCGCCGCGCAGGCTCACGCGCTCGAAGCGTGCCCCGGTGAGGTCCTTCTCGATGAACTCGGCCACGAACGTCACGCTAGAGCCAGTACCGGACGATCCGCTTCCGGTTCATCCCGCCGCCACCTGGTCTGCTCGTGCGTCGGCCGATCTCGACCGCACGAGCTCTGCGTGCCAAGGGCGCCGTGCCGGACAGACCGATGAGGGGTCCGAAGGGCACTGCCGCGGCGCTGGACACGGCCGCGAGCGACCGTCGCCGGAAACGGTGACCGTTGAGCAGACCTGGACCGGTGCGCATGGCGTACCCGTCCCTATCCGTACGAGCAGCACCGTGACGTACACGCGCTCAATCGTTGCAGCACGTGTAGGTATGTGTGACGTGGCCGCCAACTCAACCGGGGCCGGCAGGTCGGGGCTAGTGCTGCGCCGTCTGGCTCAACGGCCTGATGAGCCGTGCCTGGCAGCAGCCAGGAGAGCGGTGCTCCGCTGTTGACGACGCCGCAACGGCGACCTACAGTTCATCTGCTGAAACGTTGAACTAGCCGGCAAGATGCGCTGGGGTCGACGGATCGAGCCCACCGCACCACCGGGCAGTTCGGAGAGAAGCCCATGTCCACCTCCGTCGGGCACCACCGTCTGGTCTCCTCGAGCCCGCCGGCCGGCACCGGCTCGACCGCCGTGCCCGCCGTACCCGCCGTACGCGCCGTGAGTCGGCGATGAGCCCGGCGGAGGGGCAGAAGGTCGTCGCGCTACAGAGCCTCTCCTCACGGACGGGGGATCGGTCGCCGCGGCGGGCCGGTGCGAGAAGCGGCAAGGCGAGCATCACCCTGAAGGACGTCGCGGCCGCGGTGGGGATCTCGCAGAGCGCGGTTTCGATGGCGCTGGCCGACCACCCCCGCATCGGGCAGGCGAGGAAAGATGCGGTGCGGTCGGCGGTGGCCGAGCTCGGGTACGTGCCGAATTCAGCCGGCCGCGCGCTGCGGTCTGGGCGGTCGGCGTCGATCGCGATCGTCGTACCGAACACCGGTCAGCACGTGTTCGGGCACCCGTACTTCATGCACCTGCTCGTCGGCATCACGGCCGAGGCCAATGCTCGCGACGTCGCCGTCATGATGTCGACTAACCCGGACGAGACGCATGGCGTCGCCGCCTACGAACGGGTGCTTCGCTCGCAGGCGGCGTCGGGAGCGATTATCGCCTCGGCCTCGATCACCGACCTGAACGTCAACCGCATGCTCGACGCCGCGATGCCGGTGGTCCTGATCGGCCGCTTCCCGCACCAGCCCGGCGCCGTCAGCGTCGGCGTCGACGACGTCGCCGGCGCCGGCGCGATCACCCGGCATCTCATCGACGCGCACGGGCTGCGTCGGATCGCCCACATCAGCGGGCCGCTGGACCACCAGACCGCGATCGACCGCTACGAAGGCTTCTGCACCGCGCTCGCCGAATCCGACCAGCCGTGCACCCATGCGCTCGCGGTCGGCGACTTCAGCGAGGAGTCCGGCCGGGCGGCCGCCCGGCAGGTGCTCGACAGCATGTCCGACGTCCAGGCCATCTTCGCCGCGAACGACGAGATGGCCTACGGCGCCCTGCTGGAGCTCCGCGCGCGCCGGCTTAAGGTGCCGGAGGATCTCGCGCTGGCCGGCTACGACGATTTCGGTGTCTCGCGGCTGACCACTCCCGGGATCACCACCGTGCACGTGCCGGCCGAGGATCTGGGCCGGCGCGCGGCCGCGCTGCTCTTTGACCTGGTCGGCGGCGTCGTGCCGCATCCCACGCACACGGTGCTGCCGGTCGACATCACCATGCGCGACTCGTGCGGCCCGCATCCCGATTGACCGACCGCCGCGCAGCGCGGCAGCCACACCCATCAGGCTCGCGCCGGCAACGGTGCCCGCCGCTTCTCGAAGTGGAGCGACCGGAATGGAATTCGCGCATCGGCGGACGGCGGCGCTCGTGTCCGCGGCGGCCGCAACCGCACTGCTCATCGCGGGGTGCGGCAGCAACTCCGGCGGCTCGACCGCCGGCGGCGTCGTCCACCTGAGCATGCTCACCGGTTTCACCGGCCCGGACGAACCCTCCTACCAGGCGCTGATCAAGGATTTCAACGCCACCCACCCGAAGATCAAGGTGACGATGACCGTCGAGCCGTGGGCGGCGGTCGGGCAGAAGCTGCCCGCCGCCTGGGCCACCGGTCAGGGCCCTGATCTCGCCACGCCGAGCTCTGATCCCGGCTCGATCTTCAACTACATCAAGACCAACTCGGCGATGGATCTCAGCGCCGCGGTCGGCACCGGTTCGGACAAGATCGATTCGAGTGCGTTCCCGTCGACGGTGAAGTCGGCCTTCACATCGAAAGGCAAGCTCTATGCCGTGCCGGCCAACATGGCAACGCTCGTTCTACTACAACAAGGCCCTGTTCGCGAAGGCCGGCATCAGCTCCCCGCCCACCACCGAGGCGGAGTTCGTCGCCGACGCGAAGAAGTTGACTCTCGGTTCAGGCAGCGAGCCGTCGCAGTACGGGCTCTCGCTCGCGGACAACAGCACGATCCAGATGTGGCCCATCCTGCAGTGGATGAGTGGCGGCGACATCATCGGCTCGAACAACTGCGCCGTGATCAACGACCCCGCCAGCGTCAGCGCGCTGACCAAGTGGAGCCAGCTCGTCAGCAAGGACCACGTCAGCCCGATCGGCCAGTCCGGCGCCGACGCCGATACGCTGTTCGCGTCCAAGAAGGCCGCAATGGAGATCAACGGACCGTGGGCCGCGGCCGGTTACAAGCAGGCGGGCATCGATCTCGGCATCGCCGAGGTGCCGGTCGGCTCGGCCGGTCCGGTGACGCTGGCATCGACGGTGCCGCTGATGATCGAGCGCACCACCCACCACGCCGCGCAGGCCGAGACGTTCCTCTCCTGGTACACGAGCAAGGCCGCGCAGACGAAGTTCTCCCAGATCTCCGGCTTCCCGCCCGCCCGCACCGACCTCGGCAGCGCCGTTGCCAGTAACCCGACGGTGTCGGTCTTCGCCAAGGCGCTGCCCTACGCGAAGCTCTATCTGGCGGGGCAGCAGAACGGCACCCAGATCGATTCCGACGTCTACGTGCCGTTCATCCAGAAGATCGAGCGCGGTGCCAGCGTGCAGTCCGCGGCCGATGCCGCGGCAAAGCAGATCAACAAGCTCGCCGGCTGCAAGTCCAGCTGACGTCCCAGGGCTGGGGCGCGCGTTTCGCCGACCGCGTCCCAGCCCCGCAAGGAGGCTCATGAGCAGCGCCCCGATCGGCGCGGCCCGACACCCGGTCTCGTCGGCGCCACGGCGTCGCCGACACCTCAACAGTGCCTATCTCTTCGTCGCGCCGAGCATCATCCTGATCGGCGTCTTCATCGCCGAGCCGATCGTGGCGTCGGGCTGGATGAGCCTGCACGACTGGACGGTCGGGGAGGCGACCCACAAGTTCGTCGGCCTCGCCAACTACACCACGCTTTTCGGTGACTCGCGGTTCTGGAACGCGCTGCGAGTCACCGTGCTCTATACGGCCGTAGTCGCGGTCGGCCAGGTCGTTCTCGGGCTGGGTATCGCATTGCGGCTGCGGCGTACCACCTGGTATTCGGCGCTGGTTCGCACCGCCTACTTCTTCCCGTTCATCGCATCGCTCGTCGTCGTCGGCATCGTGTGGAAGTTCATGCTCGACCCCCAGGTCGGGCTGGTCGACGCGTGGCTCAGTGACGTCGGAATCTCACCGCCGGACTGGTTGCAGTCGACGTCGCTGGCGCTGCCCACTGTCATCGTGGTCGGGATCTGGAAGAACGTCGGCTTCACCATTATCGTGCTGCTGGCGAGCCTGCAGCAGGTGCCGGCAGAACAGTACGAAGCGGCGACGCTCGACGGCGCCGGTGCGTGGCACCGCTTCCGTGCGGTCACCCTGCCGGCGTTGCGGCCCGCGTTGCTGTTCACGACGCTGATCGCCACCGTCACCGGACTGCAGCTGTTCGATCTGGTGTTCTCGATGACCGGCGGCGGCCCGGTCTTCCACACCGAATCGGTCGTGATGTACCTGTACCAGAAGGGATTCGTCGAGTTCCAGCTCGGCTACGCCAGCGCCATCGCCTGGGTGCTGTTCGCGATCATCCTGGTCGTTTCGGTGATCCAGCTGAAGGTGTCGAGGTACCGCGATGTCGACTGACACCCTCGACGCCGGCGTTCGGATGAGCGGCGCACCGCACGGTCCGGCGCCGCGTCGAGGGCCGGCGGCGGCTGTCGCGGTACGACTCGCACGGATCACCGGCCGGACGGCGTCGGCAGCGTCGTGGCTGGTAGTGGCCGTGGGCGCCATCGCGATGATCGTGCCGTTCTGTTGGATGCTCGGCGTCGCGTTCCGCACCAGCGCGGACCTCTACGCCGATCCCGCCCGCCTGCTGCCGGACCAGTGGACGCTGCACGGCGTGCATGCCGTGCTGAGCCAGCTGCCGTTCGGCCGCCTCGTCCTGAACACGTTTGTGTTCGCCGGTGGCACCACGCTGCTGTTGTTGCTCTTCGACTCGATGACGGCGTTTGCCCTGGCCCGGCTGCGTTTCCGCGGCCAGAACGTGCTCTTCGTGCTGATCCTCGCCACCCTGATGGTGCCGTTCCAGGTCACCCTCGTGCCGGTGTTCCTGACCCTGTTCCACCTCGGCTGGCTGAACTCCTACCAGGGTCTGATTGTGCCTCGGGCGACGAGCGCGCTCGGTATCTTCCTGCTGCGTCAGGCGTTCCTGGCTCTGCCGCGCGATCTCGACGACGCTGCGCGCATCGACGGCGCCTCGAACTTTGGGCTCTACTGGCGGATCATCCTGCCCAATGCGAAACCCGCGCTCGCCTCGCTGTTCATCATCCAGTTCGCCGCGCTGTGGAACGACTTTCTCTGGCCGCTCGTCGTGACCAACGACATCAGGATGCAGACACTGCCGGCCGCGCTGACGTTGTTCTCGAGCCAGTCCGGGGTCGACCACGCCGCCCTGATGGCCGGCGCCGCCATCTCGCTGGCGCCGTTGGCCATCGCCTTCTTGCTGCTACAGCGCTTCTTCGTCCAGGGTGTCGCCACCAGCGGCATCCGATAACCGGTCCGGCACGCACGAGCAGAAATCGGAGACAGGTGTGTTCACCTGCACAGCCACCATCGATCCGGCCTTCGTCATCGCCCCAGTTCCGCGGCGGCTGTTCGGCTCGTTCGTCGAGCACATGGGGCGTTGCGTGTACGGCGGCATCTACGAGCCCGGACATCCCGAGTCCGACGTCGATGGCATTCGGCTGGACGTCGTCAAGCTCGCCAGGGAACTCGGCGTCACGACCGTTCGCTATCCGGGCGGGAACTTCGTGTCCAACCACCATTGGGAGGACGGCGTCGGTCCGCGCGACGAGCGGCCGAGCACGCTCGACCTCGCCTGGCGGTCGATCGAGCCCAACACGTTTGGGCTGAACGAGTTCATGGCCTGGACGCGGCAGGCCGACGTCGAGCCGATGATGGCGGTGAACCTCGGTACCCGTGGCGTCGAGGACGCCTGCAACCTGCTCGAGTACGCGAACTTCGCCGGCGGCACGCGCTATTCCGACCTGCGCAAGGCACACGGTGTGCGCGAGCCGCACGACATCAAGCTCTGGTGCCTCGGCAACGAGATGGACGGCCCATGGCAGGTGGGTCAGAAAACCGCCACGGAGTACGGGCGGCTGGCGGCACAGACGGCCAAGGCGATGCGCCGCATCGACCCCAGCATCGAGCTCGTCGCGTGCGGCAGTTCCAACGACCGCATGCCGACCTTCGGCACCTGGGAGGCCGAGGTACTCGACCAGGCCTACGACGCCGTCGACTACGTATCCCTGCACGCCTACTTCGAGCAGCACGGCGAAGACCGCGTCGGCTTCCTGGCGTCGGCGCAGGTGATGGATCACTTCATCGACGGCGTTGTCGCCACCTGCGACCACATCGCCGCGAAGAAGCGCTCGCGACGAAAGCTGATGCTTTCCTTCGACGAGTGGAACCTCTGGTATGAAAGCCGATTCGCCGGTCAGGACCGTCTCGACTGGATGCGGGCGCCGCGCCTGATCGAGGACGAGTACACCGTCGAGGACGCCGTCGTGCTGGGCAACCTGCTGATGAGCTTGCTGCGGCACAGCGACCGGGTGACCATCGCCTGCCTCGCACAGCTGGTCAATGTGATCGCGCCGATCAGGACCGAGCCCGACGCAGGCGCATGGCGCCAGACGATCTTCTATCCGTTCGCGCTGACCGCCCGCTACGCGCGCGGCGACGTGCTGCGCGTCGAGCCGACCTCGCCGGCGCTGTACTCCCAGACGCTGGGTGACGTTGCCGCGATCGACGTCGCCGCGACCCGCGACCCGGAGACCGGCGAGCTCACGATCTTCGCCGTCAACCGTTCGGACGACCAGTCGGCCGACCTGCGGTTGCGTCTGGTGGCCGACGGGCCGGCCGAGGTCGTCGAGCACACGGTGTTCGGCGGACAGGATCTGCTCGCGACGAACACGAAGGAGACGCCGTCGCGCGTGGAACCCCGATCCAGCACCGGGCACACTCTCGACGGCACCAACCTGTGCCTCGAGCTACCACCGGTGTCATGGTCGATGATCAGAACGGCCCCGCCCGTTAGCACCGCCAACGCGACCTCGCATTGCACCGGCAGCCGGGGTCAGGTCGCGGCGAGCAGACCCGCGGCATGACGGCCGGCGGCGGCCGATGCGAGGAATGCGGCGGGATCGTCGTCGAGCCCACGTCCCATCGTCGACAGGGGCACCGGGCATCCGCGCAGCGCGGCGTCGAGACCGCCGATGCCGACGTCGACGAGTCGGTGCCGCTCGCCAAGCTGCTGCGCCGCCGCACGTATCTCGGCGCCGAAATCGCCTGGGAGTAAAGGGATAACGACATCGGCGGGTGTCAGGGCCACCGATCCGTATGCGGTCAGGCTGTGATGGGAGATGCCGCGGTGCCGGTCGCGGGGCTCGGCCTGCGATACGCGCAGTGCGGCCACCGCACGACCGCCGAGAACGGCCGCGGCGTTGACCGCTTCCCCCGCCGCCACGCCGGAGAAGCCCCACCGGGTGTCGGTGCCGAGGTTGCCCGGCCCCTGTGTCACCACGACGACGTCGGCGCGCAGGACGTGGCGCGCGGCGAGGAGTCCACTGTGGACAGAGACAGCTTCGAGATCGCCGCCGAAGGACTGTCCGGTGCTGATGCAGCCGACAATCCAGCCGGCGTCGCGCAGGCCCGCCACCGTCCGCGACAACGCCACCGGCAGCGCGCCGCCGTCCGTCATCAGGTACGCGATCCGCGCCGACGCCGCATGCAACCGCACGCCGGCGATCACCGCAGGGAGGGCGGAGTGCAGATCGGCCACGACCACCGGCATGGCGTCGATCGACGTGGCGTCCCGCAGCGCCGCATGATGTGGCGATGCGGGCTCGTCGGCCCCGAGCACGGTTGCCTGCAAAGGC
Organism: Pseudonocardiales bacterium; assembly: GCA_003244255.1. GTDB lineage: Bacteria > Actinomycetota > Actinomycetes > Mycobacteriales > QHCD01 > QHCD01. The sequence goes on from QHCD01000037.1 coordinate 11,408, forward strand.
GTGTACCGGGCCTTGATCAGGTGGCCGGGTGCAGTGGTGTCCGGCGGCAACCGGTCGGGCACCGCCACGACGAGGGCGAAGCCGCCGGTGCCGAGGTCGAGGTCGAGCGCACCGACGTTGAGCAGGACGACATCGCCGGGTTCGGGCCGTCCGACGAGGTCGACATACGCGATCGCGACGCAGCGGCCGCCGTCGTCGAGGCGCACCTCGAGCTCGACGGCGCCGGTCCAAACGCGACCTGCCGCGATCACGGTGCCGCGTCGCCATCGCATCACGGCGCCGACCTTATGCGCAGTTCGCCGCCCGGCTCACCGACGCCTGGGCGCGACTCCTACTGGCTTGAGTTCACGACCGGCCCTGGGAATTCCTGCCGGCCACCGGCCGCCGGGACAGCAGCTGATGCAGACCCGGAGGGGAGAAGACGTGTTGATGGGCGAGCTGGATCGCACCGACGACGCCGGCACGCTCGCCGAGCCGGCTCGCCTCGATCGTCAGCGCCCGGGTTGCGAGCGGCGTTGCCCTTCGGTAGACGACGGCGCGAATGCCGGCCAGCAGATCGTCGCGGAGCGGGGCCAGTGCACCGCCAACGACGATCGTGGAGGGGTTGTGGAAGTTCACCAGTGCTGCGACGACTTCGCCGATCCGAGCCGCTGCCACTCGGACGCTGCGCGCAGCAATCGGGTTGCCCTTGAGGGCAAGGCTTACGACGTCCTGACTAGTGCGAGCGTCGAGTCCAGCCTCGGCCAGCTCGCGGACCAGGGCCGAACCCGAGGCGACGGCCTCGATGCACCCCACATTGCCGCAGCGACACGGCACGTGATCGGCGTCCCGAATGCCGATGTGCCCGATGTCCCCGGCCGCGCCGTCGGCGCCGCGGTGTACCGTTCCTCGGCTGATAATGCCGCAGCCGATGCCGGTGCCAATCTTGATGAACAGCAGCAGTTCACGGGCGGTATCGCGCGCCGAGGCCTCGCCGAGCGCCATTATGTTCACGTCGTTGTCGACGAGCACCGGCGCGTCATAGTGTTCGGCGAAGTGCCCCGGAATGCAGGCCGCGTCCCAGCCGGGCATGATGGGCGGCCTCACGACCGTCCCGGTGGAGAACTCCACCGGGCCGGGCACGCCGATGCCGACGGCCCGGACCTCGGCAGCCGGTCGCCCCGTCGCTGCCAGCATCTCGGCGAACTGGATCCGCAGCCAGGACAGCACGACGTCCGGGCCCTGGGCGATGTCCAGAGCCTTGGCTTGTTCGCCCAGGACGATGCCCGACAGGTCCGCCACAGCCAGCCGACAGTGGGTGGCGCCGAGGTCGGCGGCCAGCACCGCACCGGCGCGCGGGTCCAGCGAAAGGGCGATCGGCGGCCGTCCGCCTGTCGACCGGACCGGGCGACCCTCCACGACGAGGCGGCCGCCGCGCAGCGCGTCGACCCGTTGCGACACGGTCGACCGGGCCAGGCCGGTGACGCGGGCGATCTCGCTGCGTGTCGTCGCCTCGCCGGCGGCCACCAGCCGCAGGACGGCGCCGAGCGAGCTGTCCAGCGCGCTGGCGTGCGCGTCGTGAGCGCCGTAAGCCTCATGCGGCTCGTGGTGAGCAGACACCCATCCTCCTACTTTGTTTTCTCAACAAACTTAGTCTGCCACCTTGTGGAGTGAAGGGCGAGCTCTTAGGTTTGCGGCACTACACCATTGGGGTCTCATGTTTCCGGACCTGCGGGTTGGCATCATCGGTACTGGCTTCGTCGGCCGGGTGCACGCTGCCGCGGCGCGCAGTCTAGGCGCCGAGCTAGTAGGAGTGGCCGCGTCGACGCCCGAACGCGCCGCCGTGGCCGCGCGTGAGCTTGGCGCCGGTCGGGGCTTCCGCGCCGCCGAGGAACTAGTCGGTGACCCCCGCGTCGACGTCGTACACGTGTGCACGCCGAACGACCTGCACTTCGGTCTGAGCGAGCTGGCCCTGTCCGCGGGCAAGCACGTCGTCTGTGAGAAGCCGCTGAGTACGTCGGTGGCGGAGGCGGCCGCGCTGCTACAGTCCGCCGGGCGATCCGGGCTCGTCGCCGCGGTGCCTTTCGTCTACCGGTTCCATCCCACGGTCCGCGAGGCGCGCGAGCGGGTGCGATCCGGTGAGACCGGACCGGTCACCGTCATTCACGGTTCGTACCTGCAGGACTGGCTGCTTGGCGTCGGCGAGACGAGCTGGCGGGTGAGCGCGCAGCGCGGCGGCGCTTCGCGGGCGTTCGCGGACATCGGCTCGCACTGGTGCGACCTGGCCGAGTGGATCACGGGGCATCGGATCGTCGAGCTCGTCTCGACAGTCCAGGTCACGGTTGCCGAGCGACCTCTGCCGGCCGGGACGACCTTCGAGACGGCGGGTCGGTCGGTCTCGCGACGCCCGGTTGACACCGAGGACGTAGCCTGCCTGCTCTTCCACACCGACCGGGGTGCGGTGGGCTCCCTGACGGTCAGCCAGGTGTCGGCCGGTCGCAAGAACAGGCTCTGGATCGAGGTGGATGGCGCCGAGGGCAGTGTCGCCTTTGATCAGGAGAACTCCGAATATCTTTGGCTGGGCACCAGATCGGCCAACACGATCCTGATGCGCGACCAGGCGGTGCTCTCCGCACCGGCCAGAGCGTACGCGACGATGCCTGGCGGGCACGCCCAGGGCTACCAGGACTGCTTCAGTGCCTTTGTGCGTGACGTCTACACCAGCATCGCTCGACGCGAGATCGTCGACGGCCTCCCCACCTTCCTCGACGGGCTGCGGGCCGCACGGATCACCGATGCAGTTGTCGACTCCGCTCGCAAGGGCTCGTGGATCGAGGTGTCAGCGTGAGGCTGGGGTTCTTCACGGCGTGCCTGCCGATGCTTGACCTGGACAGCATCGCTGGGTGGGCCGGCGACAACGGTTTCTCGGCGTTGGAGGTGGCGGCGTGGCCCAGGGTCGGCGCGCGCGATTTCGAGGCCAGCCATCTCGACGTGGCCGATTTCGACGAGGCGGCCGCCGACGCGGTGCGGGTGTCGTTGGACAAGCGTGGGCTGGTACTCAGTGCGATTGGCTATTACGAGAACAACCTGCATCCCGACGTCGAGACCCGCGCGGCGACGCACGAGCACCTGAGGCGCTGCATCGACGCGGCCCAGCTACTCGGCGTGCCGCATGTCGGTACCTTCGTCGGTCGCGACTGCGCACGGTCGGTCCGGGACAACTGCCGGGACGCTGAGCAGGTCCTGCCGCCGCTCGTCGAATACGCCCGGGATCGCCACGTCAAGCTCGTCGTCGAGAACTGTCCGATGGAGGGCTGGCATCCCGACGGCTATCCCGGCAACCTCGCGTACAGCCCGGAGTTGTGGGAGTGGATGTTCGGCCTCGGGCTGTACCTCAACTACGACCCGTCGCACCTGCTTGCCCTGGGCATCGACCCGGTGAGCGCATTGAAGCCGTACCTGGACCGCGTGCTGCATGTGCAGGCCAAGGACGCGGAGATCGACACCGCGGCACGTAACCGGTACGGGTTCTTCGGCCGCACGGTCGAACGCGGGAACGGCTGGGACGTCGGTTGGTGGCGTTACCGCGTGCCTGGCCTCGGCTCGGTCGACTGGCGGCGCGTCATCGACACCCTGTATCAGGGCGGCTACGACGGCGCGGTGTCCGTCGAACACGAGGACCCAATCTGGTCGGGCACCGAGATCCGCATCAAACAGGGTCTGCAGATCGCCGAACAGACGCTCCGCCCGATGATCGTGGCCTGATGGCCGACGACGAGCACGACAGACCGAGGAGAGGCACATGAAGGCACGACTCGGACAGCGAGCGCGCTGGCGGCTGCCCGCGGCCGTCATCACCGCCGCCGTGGCCGTCACCCTCGTGGGATGCACCGGCAGCAGCACCGGCATCACCAAGAAGCCCGCGAAGGTCTCCGGCACCGTCGTGATGACCGAGCCGGGCGACAACCCCGGAGACATCGCGCTGCGACACCAGCTGGCCGCGGCCTTCATGAGGTCCCATCCCGGCGTCAACGTGAAGATCCTCGTGGTGCCGGCCACCAACTACGACCAGAAGGTCCAGACGATGATCGCGGGTGGGCGGCCGCCGGACATCTTCGGGTCCGGCGACGTGCAGATCGCGAACATCGTGGCGAAGAACTTCGCCCTGGACCTCACGCCGTACGTGAAGCGCGACCACTACAGCCTGTCCGACTTCTACCCGCAGGTGATCGACGGCCTCACCTACGACAAGAAGCTCGTCGGCCTGACCGACAATTGGGACACCCAGGTCATGTACTACAACGACACGATATTCAAGAAGGCCGGGGTGGCCCCTCCGACCGCTGCCTGGACCTGGCAGGACTTCGTCGCCGCGGCGAAGAAGCTGACGTCGGGCAGCGGAACGAGCAAGACCTACGGTGGCGTGTTCGAGAACTGGTTCGCTGCCTACTTCGACCAGATGTGGGCCTGGGGCGGTGATCCGTACCCGGACAAGGGCACCAAGTGCGGCTACGACAGCAAGCAGTCGGTCGCCGCCTTCAACTCGATCGTCAGCCTCTACAAGTCCGGTGTGTCGCCCACGCCGTCACAATTCTCTGACCAGGGTGCGGAGCAGCTGTTCCTCTCGGGTCGGGTCGGTATGTACATCGGTGCTGGCCGGTGGGCCGCCTACGACATGCGTGACGTGAAGCGCTTCGACTGGAAGGTCGCCCCGCTTCCGGCCGGCCCGATTGGGCGGGCGAACTTCTTCCACCTGTCGATGTTCGCCATCGCGCGGACGAGCAAGAACACCGAGGCGGCCTGGGAGTTCCTCAAGTACATGGTGAGCTCTACGGGCATCAAGCAGGGCCTTGCCGCCGTCCAGGGCATCCCGTCGCGCAAGTCGATTGCCAACAGTGCCGCGTTCAAGAACGACCCATTCGTCGTGCGGCATGACGCCGTCGCGCCGTTCCTCGCCTCGCTGCCCACGGCGCACCGGGCGCCGTACCTGCCGAACTTCACCCAGGTCCAGGACGGGGTCGACGCCCAGCTGGACACGGTCTGGTCGCTCAAGCGGTCGCCGGCGGAGGTGCTGCCCATCATCTGCCAGAAGATCGATCCGCTGCTCACGGCGGGTGGCGCGCCAGGTGGTGGATAATGGCGACCGCCGCCACCGAAGGGGTAATCGCGCCGAGCGCTACCCGACCCGCCAGAGCCAGGCCGTGGCTTACCCGGGAACGGATGGCAGGGTTCCTGTTCGTCACGCCGAGTCTGATCCAGTTCCTGATCTTCACCGTCTACCTGATGGTCTCCTCGCTGGTGATCTCTACGTGGAGCTGGGATCTGCTCACCCCACATCGACAGCGCGGGTTCTACAACTACACCACCCTGCTCCTGCACGATCCGATCTTTCGCACGGCGTTCAAGAACACCCTGGAGCTGACGCTGCTCACCGTCGCACCCGGGATGATTCTCGGGCTGCTCCTGGCAATGGTGGTCAACACCAGGCTGCGCGGAATCTCGATCTTCCGGGCGGCGTACTTCCTGCCCGTCGTCGTGCCGACGGTGGCGACCGCAATCATTTTCCGCTGGCTCTACAACCCCGACTTCGGTGTTCTCAACTGGTTTCTCGGTCTGTTCGGTCTGCAGCATCACGACTGGCTGGGTAGCCCGTCGACGGCGCTGGCATCGATCGCTGCGATGTCCGTCTGGCAGAGCCTCGGCTGGAATATGACGTACTTCCTGGTGGGGCTGCAGTCGATCCCCGAACAGCTGTACGAGGCCGCCAGAATCGACGGCGCCGGCGCCTGGATGCGGTTCCGGTCCATTACCTGGCCGCTGCTGACACCGATGACGTTCTTCGTCCTGGTCACCTCGATGATCGGCAGCCTGCAGGGCGGCTTCGACAGCGTCTACCTAATGACCCAGGGTGGACCTGGCTACTCCACCTACACCAACTCCTTCTACCTCTACAGTCAGGCGTTCCGCTACTTCCACTACGGGTACGCGGCCGCCTACGCCTGGGTCCTGTTCGTGGTGATAGGGATCGTCACGTTCCTGCAGTTCCGCTTCCTGTCGAAGAGGATCAACTATGACTTCGGCTGAGCATCGACTGTGGCGTCGCCGCCGTAGCCGGTCGGTAGGAAGGAAGGCCGCCGGTTACGCAGCGCTCACGGCGCTGGCCCTGTTCGCATTGGGGCCGTTCCTGTGGACCGTCTCCACTTCGCTAAAGAACATCGACGAGATCTTCGTCTTCCCGCCCCAGTTGCTGCCGAGCACGCTGAAGTGGTCCAACTACACCAGGCTGTGGCACGAGTTCCCGATGGCGCGGTGGATCTTCAACTCGGCCTACATCGTCGTCCTGGCCGTGCTCGGCAAGCTGTTCCTGGCCTCGACGGCAGCGTATGCATTCGCCCGCCTCCGCTGGCCCGGCCGCGACTACGTCTTCTACGCCTACCTGACGGCCCTGATGATCCCGTGGGAGGTCACGCTGATCCCCGGATTCGTCCTGATGCGACAGTTCGGCTGGATCGACAGCCACCTCGCGCTGATCGTGCCCAGCCTGGGCGACGTCTTTGGCACCTTCCTGCTGCGGCAGTTCTTCCTGTCGCTTCCGCGAGAGCTCGAGGAAGCCGCGCGGATCGACGGCGCCGGCTACCTCGCCGTCTTCTGCCGGATAATCCTGCCGCTGTCGAAGTCCGCGCTCGCCGTCGTCGCAGTGCTGGGCTTCATGAGCGTGTGGAACGCCTTCCTCTGGCCGCTCATCATGATCGACAGCACCAACAAGTTCACCCTGCCGGTCGGGTTGCAGTTGCTGAACTCCCAGCACGGCACCGACTGGTCGGTGCTGATGGCCGGCGACGTCATCGCGCTCATCCCGGTGTTGATCGTCTACCTGGCCGCACAGAAGCACTTCGTGCAGGGCATCACCATGACGGCGCGCACGGGCTGACATGAGGCAGCCACCCGCCCGCGGCCGCCCCTTCCAGGCTGCCGTCCTGACCCTGCTGCTGGTCGCCGCAACCGGCTGCACCGCGAAATCGCCTGCCGGCGCGCACCGGACCCGCGGGCAGCACGAGTCCACCTACACCAACCCGGTGTTCGCGCACGACGCTCCGGACCCGACGATCCTGCGCGCGCCGGACGGTACCTACTACGCCTATACGACGCAGAGCATCTACCTCAATCTGCTCGAGATCCCCATCCTGCACTCGCCTGACCTGGTGCACTGGCGACAGGTGGCAGACGCCTTCCCGACGGCACCGCGGTGGGTCAACGGCGGCCCCGCCGGCGACATGTGGGCCCCACACATCCTCTACTGGCAACGCCACTACTTGCTCTACTACGCCGCTCGTCGCCTCGACGGCGGGGACATGGCGATAGGGGTGGGCGTCTCGGCCTCGCCGCGAGGGCCCTTCCACGACGTCGGTCATCCCATCCTCACCAGGTCCGCCGGACAGCCCGACTACACGGCGATCGACCCCTTCGTGCTGGCCGACCGGGGCCGCCTCTACCTCTACTGGGGTTCGGACAACCAACCCATCCGGGTGGCGCCGCTGTCCACCGACGGCCTACGCGTCGACGGCAGGGCCGTGGATCTGGTCAACCCGGTCCGCGAGCACGGCGCCTACGGCGGCCTGGTGGAGGGCGCCTGGGTGCTGCCGCACGACGGCTTCTACTACCTGATGTACTCGGTCGGGGACTGCTGTTCGGAGCACGCCAACTACTCCGTGTACGTCGCTCGCTCCCGGTCGCCGATCGGCCCCTTCGATGCGGGGCCGGCCAACCCGATCCTGCACGCCAACAGCCACTTCTGGGCCGTCGGGCACAACGCCACGGTGCAGGACGCCGCCGGCCACGACTGGATCGTCTACCACGCCAGGCTGCGCGCCTACCCCACCGACGATCGCGACCTGATGCTGGACCGCATCATCTGGACGAAGGGGTGGCCGACCGTGAATGCCGGCAAGGGCCCGACCTGGCAACCGCAACCGGCTCCGGCCGCACCGTGACGCAGACCGCTCCGATGTCCGTGGCCGTGCGCTTCAGCGCCCCGCGACAGGTCGAGCTCCACGCCTACACCGACCGACCGCTGATGGCGACCGAGGTCAGGGTCCGCACCCTGTTCTCCGGCATCTCCGCCGGCACCGAGCTGACCGCCTATCGCGGCTCGAACCCCTACCTCGCCAAACGCTGGCAGGAAGACGGCCGGCTGTTCATCCCCGACACGGTCAGCCTCGAGTACCCCGTGGAGGGCTGGGGTTACGAGGAGGTTGGCGAGGTCGTCGAGGTCGGCACCGACGTGAGGTCGGTTGCCACCGGAGACATCGTGTGGGGCACCTGGGGGCATCGCAGCAGCGCGGTGCTCTCGGCGGAGCACGCCGCCGGGCGGAGACTGCCCGCGGGAATCGACCCGGTCGTCGGCGCCTTCGCCCACATTGGCGCCATCGCCCTGAACGCCGTGCTCGACGCCGACATCCACGTCGGGGAGACAGTCGCCGTGTTCGGCCAGGGCAGTCCCGGGCTGATCGTCGGCCAGCTGGCGCGACTCAACGGCGGCACGGTCGTCGCCGTCGACGCGATAGAAGCCCGGCTGGAGCTGGCACAGCGGCTGGGCGCGCCGCATGCGTTCTCGGCGGTAGAGTCCCCGACGCCGGCCGAACGCATCAAAGAACTCACCGGCGGACGCGGTGCCGACGTGTCCATCGAGATCAGCGGCCAGTACGGCGCCCTGCACGAGGCCATCCGCGCGACAGCGTGGAGCAGCAGGGTCGTGGCATCGGGGTTCTTCCAGGGCCCCGGCATGGCACTCGCGCTCGGCGAGGAGTTCCACCACAACCGCGTCAGCGTGGTCGGCTCGCAGATCTCCGGTGTAACCCCGGCACTGTCGCATCGCTGGGACGTCCACCGGTTGCAGCGCACGGTCATGGATCTCGCCGCCCAGGGCCGCATCGACCTGCCGGCGCTGGTCAGCCACGTGCTGCCGGTCGATGCTGCGGCGGAGGCCTTCGCCATGCTCGACGAGCATCCCGAAAGGGCCGTCCAGGTCCTGTTGGATTTCAGGGAGCCCTGACCATGTCGCTCAAGCTGGCTGTCCAGGAACAGATGCTGCTCGGGCGGACACTGGTCGAGAAGTGGGAGTTCGCCCGCTCCGTCGGCTTCGACGGCATCGAGCTGCGCGGCGAGGGCGCCGGGAAGTTCGCCGACCGGCGCCCTGAGATCCGGGCGGCCGGAGAAGCGGGCGCCGTCATCCCTACCGTCTGCGTGATGATGGACCACTTCATCGGCGACTTCGACGCGGACCGACGTCGAGACGCCGTGGACAACATGAAGATCCTGCTGTCGGTGATCGCCGAGGCGGGCGGGCTCGGTGCCATCACGCCTGCGGCGTACGGGATGTTCTCCCGTGCGCTGCCGCCCTTCACCCCGCCGCGCAGCTCCGATGAAGATCGGGAAACGCTCCTCGCCGGTCTCCGGGAGCTGGGCGAGCACGCCGCTGCCGAAGGCGTCACGCTGCTGCTGGAGCCGCTCAACCGGTACGAGGACCATATGGTCAACACCCTCGAGCAGGGGGCGGCCCTCTGTCGCGAGGTCGGCCTGCCGTCGGTGCGAGTCATCGGAGATTTCTTCCACATGAACATCGAGGAGGCAGACCCGGCCGAGTCGCTGCGGCGGGCCGCCCCATACATCGCCCACATGCAGCTCGGCGACAGTGGCCGGCTCGAGCCCGGCACCGGGCACGTCGACTTCCTCGCCGGCATCGCCGCGTTGGACGAAGCCGGCTACGACGGGTGGTACGCCATGGAGTGCGGCCTGTCAGGCGACCCCGCCGATGTGTTGCCCGCCGTGTCGACCTACCTGCGCGGCGGCGGTAGGTAGTGGCGCGTAGCGCGCCGGCACCGCACTTCCGCGGCGGCGGCCGCATCGAGTTCGGCGACCGCGCGGTGCCCGCGCCCGGGCCTGAGCAGCTTCTGCTGCGGGTCCGCGCCAACGCGATCTGCGGCTCCGATCGCGAGCAGTATCACCAAGGCTCCGTGGTGATCCCCGGCCACGAGACGGCCGGCGAGGTGGTCGCGACCGGCTCGGGCACCACAACCCTGCCCGGCACCGCCGGTGTCGTCTTCCTGATGGACTTCTGCGGGCGGTGCCGGTCCTGCCGGCTCGGTCACACCAACCAGTGTCTGGACAAGCGGGCCGATATGGGGTTCACAGCGGACGGCGGGTACGGACCGTACGAGCTGGTGCACGAGACGAACTTCTTCGCCACGCCCGGCATTCCACCGGCCGAGGCCACGCTGCTGCTCGACGTCATGGGCACGTCGTCCCATGCGATCGGCCGTGCACAGCATGCCCGGATCGATCTCGAGTCCGTCGGCATCGCCGGCGCCGGGCCGATCGGCCTGGGCCTGGCGGCGATGTGCCGGCTCATCCTCGGCCCGGCCACCCCGGTGCTGGTCTCCGACATCAGCGAATGCCGGCTCGAGCTGGCCGAGTCGCTCGGCGCGGTCGCGGTCCGCGCCACCGACGACTCGCTCGCCGCGGCGGCCCGACGACTCGGTTTCGACGGCGTCGACGCTGCCTTCGACTCGACCGGCCGGCAGGCAGCCCGGCAGGGGTTGCTCGAGGCGCTGACCGCCCGACGCGGCGTGCTGGTGTGCGTCGGGCACGGCGAGGGCCTGCAGCTCGACGTGTCGACCCAGCTCATCGCGCCCGAACGGTCCATACTCGGCAGCGAATACTTTCGGTACGACGAGCTGTCCGCGAACCTGCAGCGGCTGCGGGAGCACCGGGCCTACCTAGGCCAGATCCTCACCCATCGGTTCACGGTCGACCGGATCGACGAGGCCTTCGCGACCTTCCTTGCCGGCCACACCGGCAAGGTCGTTGTCGAGCAGGACCGATCGTGAGCGCTCGTACCCGAGTGGCGATCGTCGGCGCCGGCGCGTGGGGTCAGCAGCACGCGCGCGTCTTCTCCGGCCGGCCCGACGTCGAGGTGGTGGCCGTGGTCGGCCGTACCGCCGGGCGCGCGCATGCCCGCGCCGCCGAGCTCAGCACCCGCGCCTACACAGACATCGCCGAGATGCTGGACCGGGAACACCCCGATTTGGTCAGCGTGTGCCTGCCCAACGAAGAGCACTTCGCGCCGACGCTGCAGCTGATCCGAGCCGGTGTCGCGCTGCTCGTGGAGAAGCCTCTCGTGTTCGACCTGATCCAGGCCGACACCCTGCTGCGTGAGGCCGATGCGCGGCACCTGTTCTTCGCCATCAACTTCAACCATCGCTACGCCAAGCCCGTCCAGCTGGCCGCGTCCGCCGTCAGCCGCGGAGAGCTGGGCCGGCTGACCTTCGCGACGTGGCGGTTCGGCGGCGAACGCGGAGACGGCGCACATCCCTACCGCAACCTCATCGAGACCCAGTGCCACGGCTTCGACATGCTCGAGCACCTGTGCGGCCCGATCGACTCCGTGATGGCGCAGGCGAGCGACGACGCCGGCCATGGTCACTTGACCATGGCTATCGCCCTGCACTTCGCCAGCGGGCCGGTCGGTAGTCTCGTGGGCACATACGAGTCGTCCTATGCCTACCCCCGCAGCCACGCGCTGGAGCTCAACGGCACCACCGGCCGCGTCCTCATCGAAGACACCGTGCGGAGGTTCACGCAGAACCACACCGGCAGCGAGACCAGTGCGGTATGGGAAGCCGGCTACTTCAACGACGTCGATCGGCAATTCCACCAGACCTTCGACCGGCACATTGACGCTCTGCTGACCGCGTTGCGCGCCGGACGCCGGCCACCGATACCTGCCCGCGCCGGCCAACGCGCCCTGCAGCTGGCCACCGCCGCCATCCGCTCGAGCGAGACGGGTCGTCGGGTCCTCACGACTGCGGCTTCCGCGACCGAGGAGTAACTGACCGGTGACTAACCACCATGCCCGGCTCACCCTCGACCCAGCGTTTCGCGTGGCTGAGGTGAACCGTCGAGTATTCGGCTCCTTCGTCGAGCACATGGGCCGGTGCGTCTACACCGGGATCTTCGAGCCGGGACATCCGGCTGCGGACGACGTCGGCCTACGGACCGATGTCGCCGAGCTCACCCGAGAGCTGGGTGTCAGCGTGGTGCGTTACCCAGGGGGCAACTTCGTCTCCAACTATCGGTGGGAGGACGGTGTCGGCCCGGTGGCCGCCCGACCGACCCGTCTAGATCTCGCATGGCGCAGCTTCGAGAGCAACGAGTTCGGTCTCAACGAGTTCCTGCAGTGGTCCCGCCGGGTCGGGGTCGAGCCCATGCTCGCGGTCAACCTTGGTACCCGGGGGGTGCAGGAAGCATGTGATCTGCTCGAGTACTGCAACGTCGCCGGTGGCACGTACTGGTCAGACCTGCGGATCGAGCACGGCGTCCCCGAGCCCTACGCCGTCACCCTGTGGTGCCTGGGCAACGAGGTCGACGGACCGTGGCAGATCGGCCACAAGAGCGCCGAGGATTACGGGCGGCTCGCCGCCGAAACCGCCAAGGCCATGAAGCGCCTCGACCCCTCCGTGCGGCTCGTCGCGTGCGGCAGCTCTGGCCGATCGATGCCGACCTTCGGCCAGTGGGAGGCCACCGTTTTGGAGCATGCCTTCGACTACGTCGACTACCTGTCCCTGCACGCCTACTACGACGCGGAGGTCTGCGACCTGCCCACGTTCCTCGCGTCCGCTGTGGACATGGACCAGTACATAAGCGCGGTGGCGGCCACGGTCGACTTCGTCGCTGCAAGACGCGCCAGCCGAAGGCGCATCCAGCTCTCGTTCGACGAGTGGAACGTGTGGTCCGCGAGCCGCTTTGTTGGTGAGGATCACCTCGCATTCGCTCGCCGGCCCCGACTGATCGAGCAGGTATACGACGTTGCGGACGCCGTGGTGGTGGGCAGCCTTCTCATCACGCTGCTCCAGCACGCCGACCGGCTCACAGTGGCCTGCCAGGCGCAGCTGGTGAACATCCTCGGCCTGATCAGGACCGAGCCCGGCGGGCCGGCTTGGCGGCAGACGATCTTCCACCCGTTCGCACTCACCGCCAGGCACGCCCGCGGTGTCGTCCTGGACGTACGTGCGGAGGCCCCCAGCTACGACACTGAACGGTACGGACCGGTGTCCTGGCTCGTTGCCGCGGCGACCTACGACCAGCCGGCGGGCGACCTGGCATTGTTCGCCGTCAACCGCGGCGAGCAGGCACTCAGCCTCGACGTCGACCTGCGCGCATTCCCCAGCCTGCGGCTGGCCGGGCACACTATCGTCGCCGATGACGACATCCGCGCCGTCAACACCCGCGAGCAGCCCGACCGCGTCGTCCCACGGGAGCACGACGGCGCCCGCATCGTCCGACGGAACCTGCACGCGGAGCTGCCCGCGGTGTCCTGGAGCTGCATCCGCCTCGTGCCGGCGTAGGTCACGTCCGCGCGCGCGATCTGCGGAGCACACGCCGGCTGGCATAGGGTTTCGGGCATGTCGTCACGGCGGGCCGAGCGGCTGGTCAACCTGGTGATCTGTCTGCTCTCGACCCGGCAGTACCTGCCCGCTAACCGCATCCGCGCGGCCGTGCCCGGCTACGACACCGGCGGGTCCGACAGCGCCGACGAGGCGTTCAAGCGCATGTTCGAGCGCGACAAGGCCGAGCTGCGCGAGCTCGGTATCCCGCTCGAGACCGGCCGCAACTCGGCCTTCGACTCCGAGGACGGGTACCGGATCGCCCGGCGCGACTACGAGCTCCCCGAGATCGACCTGCAACCCGACGAGGCCGCGGCGGTGGGGCTGGCTGCCCGGCTCTGGCAGTCGGCGGGGCTGGCCGACGCATCCCGGAGCGGGCTGCGCAAGCTGCAGGCGGCCGGCGTCGACGTCGACGGCACCAGCTGGCTCGCCGTCGATCCTCGTGTCGACGCCGCGGAGCCTGCCTTCGCGGGATGCCTGGCCGGTGTCCGGGCCCGGGTGCCGCTGGCGTTCGACTACCGCACCCCTGCCTCGGATGCGTCGGTGCGCCGTGAGGTCGAGCCGTGGGGCGTGGTCTCGTGGCACGGCCGGTGGTATCTCGTCGGCCACGATCGCGTTCGCGCCGCGGCGCGGTGCTTCCGGCTCAGCCGCATCGTCGGCAGCGTCGCGCGCGCCGGACGGCCGGGCGAGGTCACCGTCCCGGAGGGCATCGATCTGGTGGCCTACGTCGCGTCCGAGCAGCCGCCCCGGCACACGGCGCGCGTGCGCATCCGACGCGGCGCGGCGGCGGGTCTGCGGCGGTCCGGCCGGGTCGCCTCCGGCGCCTCCGACGGCGAGCCCGGCGGCGAGCCCGACAATGACGTCGTCGAGCTCGACTACAACGACCCCGAGACGCTCGCGAGCCGAATCGCAGGTTACGGCGCCGGCGTGGTCGTCCTCGAACCGGCCGACGTCCGCGCGGCGGTCGTCGCGCTCCTGCGGGCGCACGCTGGCGACGCCGAGCCGGCCCGCGCGCCGACGCCATGAGCGCCGTGTCTCCTGCCGGCCGTCTCTCGCCGAGATCGCGGTTCGCCACCGCGACACGCCGTCGAGCAGGTGGTGAAGTGCGATCTCGGCGGAAGTGGTGCCGCTTATGAGTGCCACCGCCGACCGGCTGGCGAGGCTACTGGCCCTGGTTCCGTACCTGCTCGCGCGGCCGGGCGTGCAGATCAGCCGGGTGGCCCGCGACTTCGGCGTCACCGAGACGCAGTTGCGTGACGACCTGCGACTGCTCTGGATGTGCGGGCTGCCCGGGCACGGACCGGGCGACCTGATCGACCTGTCGTTCGAGGGCGACACCATCACCGTGACCTACGACGCCGGCATGTCGCGGCCGCTGCGGCTGACCTCGGATGAGGCGCTCGCCCTGGTCGTCGCCCTGCAGACGCTCGCTGACGTGCCTGGTCTTGCCGACGGCGACGCCGTCGCCCGGGCGCTGGGGAAGATCGAGGGTGCGGCCGGCGCGAACGACGAGGCCGCCGCCCGCGTGACCGTCGCCGTCGATGCGCAGGAACGGGCCTTGACGAGCGTCCGCGAGGCGATCGGATCCGGCCGCGCCATGCACCTGACCTACTACGCCGCCGGGCGCGACGCCTCCACCGAGCGCGACGTCGACCCGATGCGGCTGCTGTTCGTCGAGGGACGCAGCTATCTGGAGGCGTGGTGTCGCAGCGCGGAGGCGGTGCGGCTCTTCCGGCTCGACCGTATCGACGACGTGCGGCTGCTCGACGAGCCCTCGCAGCCTCCGACCGACGCCGCGCCCCGCGACCTGGACGGCGGCCTGTTCCAGCCGGCGCCCGAGGATCCCGCGGTAACGCTGCGCCTCGGGCCGGGCCAGGCGTGGGTGGCCGACTACTACCCGGTGGAGGACAGCCAGCGGCAGGACGACGGCGGCCTGATCATCATCCTTCGGGTCACCGACACCGCGTGGATCCGAAAGCTCACACTCGGCGGCGGCGCCGACGTGACGGTCGTCGCACCGAGCGCGCTCGCCGCGGAGGTGCGCGCGGAGGCGCGGTCGGCCCTGGCGGCCTACGGCGACTAGAAGAGCGTGCCCTAGGCTCGCCCGGTGGTCGTGCTCGTCGTCGTCCTGGTGCTCATCGCGCTGGCGCTGACCGGGCTCGGCGTGCTCGGTTTTCATGCGGCGTCGGCGCTCGGCCGGTTCCGGCGGGCGCTCTCGGCCGCGCGGACCGATCTCGTTCCGCGTGCGGACGCTCTCAACGCTCGGCTCGTCGCGACCCGAGCCGCGCGATCGGCCGCGGGCTCACCGAAACCATCCGATCGCCCGCCCGCTGCGTAGGATTGGTGAGACCCAGCCCTGGGGTCAAGCCGGAGGTGAGCAGCCATGGTCGGACTCGGCATACCCGAGCTGGTCGTGATCGTGGCCGTCATCGCGCTGCTGCTCGGGTACAAGAAGCTGCCGGAAACGGCGCGGGCGATCGGCCGGTCCACCCGAATCTTGCGCGCCGAGCTGCGCGGGCTGCACCACGACGACGTCGCCACCAAGGCGCCGGCCCAGCGCGGACGCGGACCACTCGGCAGCGGTGACTCCAGCGCGTCCGCCGACCGGCCGGACTGAGCGGACGCCGTCGAACCGTGGCCCTTCGTGACTGACAACGACACCGCGACGCTGCCCGGCCGCCGGCCGGGCGGCAGGCGGGCGCCCGCAGGCACGATGACGCTGGTCGAGCACCTGCGTGAGCTGCGGAACCGGCTGCTCAAGGCGATCGTGATCGTCGCGCTTGGCACGGTGCTCGGCTGGCTCTGGTACAACCACGGGCTGCTGCACTTCCTCGAGAAGCCGTACTGCCAGATCCCGGCCGACCGCAGATACGACAGCGGCGGCATCGGCTGCAAGCTGATCTACACCAATGTGCTCGACGGGTTCGTCACCCGGCTGAAGATCGGCGCGATCGCCGGCATCATCGTGACCTCGCCACTGTGGCTCTACCAGCTGTGGGCGTTCATCACGCCGGGCCTTAAGAAGAATGAGCGCCGCTACACCATCACCTTCATCCTGCTCTCGACGCTGCTGTTCCTCGGCGGCGCGGCGCTGGCGTACCTGACCTTGGCGAAGGCCCTCGACGTCCTGACGGGCGCCGCCGGTTCGGGCACCCAGGCCCTGATCACGATCTCGTCTTATCTGGGCTTCCTCACGTCATTGCTGCTGGTCTTCGGAATCTCCTTCGAGTTCCCGCTGCTGATCTCGATGCTGAACCTGGTCGGCATCCTGTCCTTCAAGCGCTTGATGAAGAGCCAGCGGATCATCATCTTCCTGGTCTTCGTGTTCGCGGCGATCGCGACTCCGAGCCAGGACCCGTTCACCATGTGCGCGCTCGCGGTGCCGATGTGCCTGCTGTTCGAGCTGGCGGTGCTCTTCGCCTACTTCCACGACAAGCGCAAGGCCAGCGAGTCCTTCGAAGACATCCCCGACGACGAGGCGTCGCCCCTTGACCTGACGCCGTCGAGCATCGAGTCCGCGGGCAGCCTCGACGACGATCCCGAAGACCGCTAGCCGGGGCTCGTTGCCGGCGGGTAGTCGGCCGCCGCTGCTGACGGGAACTGGCTAGGGTCGGTCATGGCCGACTTGGCGCTCGTCGTCAACCCGGCGATCCGGCGCGGGTCGATCGCCGCACAGTCGGTGCGGATCCGCCTCGGCCGCCGCGCGAGCATCGTCGTCATCGAAGAGCCGTCGGTTGATGCGACCCGCGACGCCGTCGGGGCGGCGATCGCGAGCGGTGCCGGAAGCGTCGTCGCGATCGGGGGAGATGGGCTCGTGCACGCGTTGCTGCCGGCGCTGGCGCGCACCGATGTGCCGCTTGGCATCGTGCCGGCCGGCACGGGCAACGACCTCGCCGCGGCGCTCGGGGTGCCGCAGGACCCGATGCGTGCTGCCGACGTCATCGCCGCCGGTTCGACCAGACTCATCGATCTGGGTCGCAGCGTCGATCGCTGGTGGGCGTCGGTGCTCTGCGCCGGGTTCGACTCGGCGATCAACGAGCGAGCAAACGGGTTGCGCTGGCCGCGGGGGCGGTGGCGTTATGACGCCGCCGTGCTTGCTGAGCTGGCGCAGCTGCGGCCCCGCGACTTCGTCGTCGATGTGGACGGCGTGCGGATCAGTGGGCCGACGACGCTGGTCGCGATCGGCAACACCTCGCAATACGGCGGTGGCTATCGAATGTGCCCACGGGCGCAACCCGACGACGGCGAGTTCGACGTGACGATCGTCGGACCGGTCGGCCGGTTGGATCTGGCCCGCATGCTGTCGGCGGTGAAGACGGGGACGCATCTCGGACACCCCGCAGTGCGGACGCTGCGCGGGCGCCGGGTGCGCATCGACGCCACCGGCACGGTGGCATACGCCGACGGCGAGCGGATCGGGGACCTGCCGATCCCGGCGGTCTGCGAAGCGGGCTCGTTGCGCGTGTTCGCGCCGGAGCGCGAATGATCGGCGCCTTGATTGCGCGCATTACCGGCGTCCGCTGACCGCCGCGTCGAGGCCGCGCGCCGTAGCCTGAGGAACCATGAGCTCGCCGGCACGACGCTATGGCGAGGCTCGCCGGCGTAACACCTTCCCGTCGCTCACCGACTTCGCCGCCGAACTCGACTTCGCACTCGATGAGTTCCAGCGCGAGGCGTGCGAATCACTCGAACGCGGCGAGAGCGTCCTGGTCTGCGCACCGACCGGTACCGGCAAGACGGTGGTGGGAGAGTTCGCCGTGACGCTGGCGCTACAGGCCGGCCGGAAATGCTTCTACACCACGCCGATCAAGGCCCTGTCCAACCAGAAGTACGCCGACCTCGTGGCCCGGCACGGTGCGGACCGGATCGGCCTGCTCACCGGCGACAACGCGATCAACGCCGCTGCTCCGGTCGTTGTGATGACCACCGAGGTGCTGCGGAACATGCTCTACGTCGGTTCGCCGGCGTTGGACGATCTCGGCTTCGTCGTCATGGACGAGGTGCACTACCTCGCCGACCGATTCCGCGGCGCCGTCTGGGAAGAGGTGATCATTCACCTGTCGGACGACGTGCGGCTGGTCTCGCTGTCTGCGACGGTGAGCAACGCCGAGGAGTTCGGCGACTGGCTGGTGACCGTGCGCGGGCACACCGCGGTCGTCGTCAGTGAGCAGCGACCGGTGCCGCTGTGGCAGCACATGCTCGTCGGTTCCCGGCGCTTCGACCTGTTCGCCGACGCCGCGACGCTCGACGTCGACCCGAACCTTGCCCGTGCCTGCCGGGAGGCCGAACGCCGACTGACCATCGACGTCGGTCGGTCGGCGCGAACCGACCACCGACATCGGGGGCCGGCGCGTCGCGGCTACCGTCCGCCGGATCGGGCGACGGTCATCGAAGGCCTCGATCGCGACGGCATGCTGCCAGCGATCGACTTCATTTTCAGCCGCGGCGGTTGCGAGGCCGCCGTCCGCCAGTGCGTGCACGCCGGTCTGCGGCTGACGACGCCGGACGAGCAGGACGAGATCCGCGCCGTGATCGGCCGGCGAACCGGTCACCTCGACGCAGCCGACCTGCAGGTGCTCGGGTTCTGGGAGTGGCGCGAGGCCCTGCAGCGCGGGATCGCGGCCCACCATGCCGGACTCATCCCGACCTTCAAGGAGACCGTGGAGGAGCTGTTCGTCCGCGGCCTGGTCCGGGTCGTGTTCGCCACCGAGACGCTGGCTCTCGGCATCAACATGCCCGCCCGGTCGGTCGTGTTGGAGCGACTGGTGAAGTACAACGGCGAGGCGCACGCCGATCTCACGGCCGGCGAATACACCCAGCTGACCGGTCGGGCCGGGCGCCGGGGGATCGACGTCGAAGGGCACGCCGTCGTGCTCTGGACACCGGGCCTGCACCCCGGCTGGGTCGCCGGGCTGGCGTCCACGCGCACATACCCGCTCCGGTCGTCCTTCCGGCCGTCCTACAACATGGCGGTCAACCTGGTGGCGCAGGTGGGGCGGGCGCAGGCCCGCGGGCTGCTCGACTCGTCGTTCGCGCAGTTCCAGGCCGACCGCGCCGTCGTCGGATTGGTCGGCCAGGTGGCGTCGAACGAGCAGGAGCTGGCCGGATATCGGGATTCGATGCGGTGCCACCTCGGCGACTTTGACGGGTACGCGCAGCTGCGCCGGCAGCTCTCCGAACGGGAGGCCGCGCTGGCCCGGGACAACGCGGCGGCCCGCCGCGCGGCCGCGGCTGCGTCACTCGAGGCGCTGCAACCGGGCGACGTCGTTCGGATCAGCGGCGGCCGGCGAGCCGGCATCGCCGTCGTCATCGACACCGGTCGCAAGCACGACCTCGGTGTACCGATGCCGACCGTGCTGTCGATCGACCGCCGGGTGCACCGGCTGACCCTGATGGACGCGCCGCGACCGGTCGAGCGCCTGACCCGGCTGCGGATCCCGGCGAATTTCGACATCCGGTCGGCTCGGAGCAGGAAGGATCTCGCGTCGAGCCTGCGCAACCTCGAGCTCGATCTGGAGCACGGCGCGGCGCGACGCGGATCAGGGCGGACGGCGGCGGACGACGACGAGATCACCGAACTGCGCCGCGCGTTGCGACGGCATCCGTGTCACGGCTGCGCCGAACGCGAAGAACACGCGCGCTGGGCGGACCGGTACCGCCGGCTGCATCAGGACACGGACGTGCTGCGGACGCGGATCGAATCGCGGACCCACTCGCTGGCCCGCACCTTCGACCGGGTCTGCGCCGTGCTCGGCGAGCGCGGTTACCTGGCCGGTGACAGCGTGACGCCAGACGGCGAGCGGCTCGCTCGGATCTGGTCCGAGTGCGACCTGCTGGTGGCCGAGTGCCTGCGGGCGCGGGCGTGGGACGGCCTCGATGCGGCCAGTCTTGCGGCGGTGGTCGCCAGCCTCGTCTACGAGCCGCGGCGAGACACTGACGGCTCGGCGCGGGTTCCCGGCGCGATCGCGGCGGCGCTGGCAGCGACGCTCGCCCTGCACGCCGACGTCGTCGCCACGGAACGGGAGCACCGGCTGGACCGCTCCCGCGATCCCGATCTCGGCTTCTGCTGGCCGGCCTACCGGTGGGCCCGCGGGGAGTCTCTCGATCACGCGCTCGGCGCGGTCGACGTCGTCGGGGAGGAGCTCTCGGCGGGTGACTTCGTGCGCTGGTGCAAGCAGCTGATCGACCTGCTGGACCAGATCGCCGACGTCGCCGACGGATCGGTGGCGGCGACGGCGCGGCAGGCGGTGGACGCGATCTGCCGGGGAGTCGTGGCGGCGTCGTCGATCTGAGCTCGGCGCCGGCCGAGCTGGCCGCTTCCGCGCCGGGACGGGTGGGGAGTGGCCAGTAGCACCGGTCCGGTGTGGCCAGGGAGAATGCTGGTTGTGGTCGAGAAGCACGGGACGACCTGCCGGGCCTGCCTCACCCTGAACCCGCCGGGAGCACCATCCTGCGTGCGGTGCAATCGCCCGCTCGACGAGCGGGTCGCGGCCCCGGCGCCGCTGCGCTCGGTTCCGACCTCGTCCGGCGACCGTGAGCCAGCCAGCCCCGATCTCCGGGACGGCACTGCGGCGGCCGGCCACCAGCAACCGAGCCAGCCTGCTACACCTGCGATTGCCCGCACGCCGGCGCCGTCGGTGCGCGCGGCCAGGCGGCGGATGGCGCTCATCAGCGCAGCAGTGATCGCGCTCGTGCTCGTGGCGGGCGGGATCACGGTGTGGCTGACCCGCCCGCACGATCTGGATACCGGAGCCGTGGCCTCGACCATCGGCAACCGGCTCGGGGCGACCGTGCGCTGCCCGGCACGGGAGAGTCGCACCGCCGGCACGTCGTTCCAATGCACCGCGCACTATGCCGACGGCCGGACCGTCCGGATCGCGGTGACCGTGCGGTCCGACGCCGGCGAGTACCACTGGCAGGTGCTCTCCGGCGGGAGGTGAGCCGACCCCCGCCGACCGCACGAAGCGAGGTCGTTGCCCGAACCGCCACGCAGCCGATGGTTAGACCATAGAATCGCCCGCGGGGGCGCCATCCCAGCGCGGGCCGGCGTCCGATACGCAACAATGACGCCGACAAGCTCTACTCGCCTCGTCGGCGGTTGGACGGAACCAAAGGGGCTCCGGTCAGCGTCTGTCGATCGAGGGTTCTTGACTGAAGGAGTTCGTGAGATGACCTGTCCGGTCTGTTCGATGGTTAACGCCGAGGGCGCCCGCACCTGCGTGCGGTGCGGCACAGCCTTGCCAGAGGCAGCGTCATCTTTCGGAGGTCAGACGCCGCCCGCCGACCAGCAGGGTGCACCGGGCGGCGGCCAGCAGACCGGTTACCCGAGCAGCCAGCAGCCGGCCGCGGGGTTCGGCGAGCAGCCCGGCGGGTTCGGGCAGCAGCAGGGGTATCCCAGCGCCCAGCAGCCGGCCGCGCCCCAGCAGGGGTACCCGAGCAGCCAACAGCCGGCCGCCCCCCAGCCGGGCTATGGCCAGCCCGGCTATGGCCAGCAGCAGGGCTACCCGAGTTCCCAGCAGCCGGCCGCCCCCCAGCAGGGCTACGGCCAGCAGCCCTACGGCGGACCGCAGGACTACGGCCAGGCGCCGGGGCACGCCCAACAACCGGGCTACCAGCAGCCGGGCTACGGGCAGCCGGGCTACGGGCAGCAGGGTTACGAGCAGCCGGACTACGGCCAGCAACAGGGGTATGGCCAGCCCTACGGCGGACAGCAGGACTACGGCCAGCAGCAGGGCTACGGCGACGCCTACGCCGCCGGGCAGACGCAGGCGTTCACTGGGTACGGCCAGCAGCAGGGCTACGGCCAGCCCGCTTACGGGCAGCCCGGCTACGGGCAGCAGCAGAAGAAGTCGAGGACTGGCGTCATCCTCGGCGTGGTTGGTGGCGCGGTCGTGGTGATCGCCGCCGTCGTCGTCATCCTCGCCCTCACCGTGTTCAAGAAGACCGTGTTCGACAACAATAAGATGGCGAGCGCGATCGAGAACAGCACCCAGGGCAAGGCCCAAGGGCTCTCCAACGTCACCTGTCCCTCGAACGAGAAGGTCAAGGACGGCGCCACCTTCGACTGCCACGCCGGCAGTACCGCGATCCATATCAAGGTCACCAGCAGCGGCGGCGACTACCAGTGGACCCCGGAGCCGCGCACCAAGTAGGGCGATCGGGCATGCGGCGCCCGCGCACTGGGTCGGAGGAACGTCTCTGCGCGCGCCTTGTCTCTGCCCCGCCAGACGGGCCAGAGACAAGCGTCTGACGGCGGACATCCCTTCGTGCTCAACCGCACTACCCGGTCGGCACCACGAAGATCAGCCGACGGTGCGCCGGATCGCGGTCAGCGTACGGTCGAACGTGCTGTCCAGGCCGTGCTCGTCCGCCAGCCGGACCAGGGCCTCAGGGTCAGCCGCCCCGGCCCGCAGGGTTGCGTCGACGTCGCCCACCGGCACGTCGGTCCGCACCCGCACGACCGCCGGTGCCGCGGCGAGATACTCGGCCGCCGCCTGGATTCGGGCCTGCGAGCCGGCCGGGAAGCCCTCGGTGCCGTATTCGGCGGCGGCACGGATGCGCTCGATCGATCCGAAGCGGGTGACCAGGGCGGCCGCGGTCTTCTCCCCGACGCCGGCGACGCCGGGCAGCCCGTCGCTGGGATCGCCGCGGAGCGTCGCAAAGTCGGCGTACCCGCCGGGCGGGACGCCGTACCGTTCGCGCACACCCGCCTCGTCGAACACCTGCATCTTGGCCAGCCCGCGCCCGATGTAGAGCAACCGGACGGGCGCGTCGTCACGCACGACCTGCATCAGGTCGCGGTCGCCGGACACCACCTCGACGGTCTCGCGAGCTCTCGCCGCGAGCGTGCCGATCACGTCGTCGGCCTCGAAACCGGCGGCACCGACCCGCGCGATGCCAAGCGCGTCCAGCACCTGCATCAGGATGGGCACCTGTGCCGCAAGCGCCGCGGGGACGTCCTCGCCGCCGCCGGCAGCGACCCGGTGCGCCTTGTACGACGGCAGCGCGACCACCCGGAACGCCGGCCGCCAGTCCTCGTCGAGGCACGCGACCAGCGAGCCCGGCCGCCGGGTCGCCACCAGCCGGGCGGTCATGTCGAGGAATCCACGCACCGCGTTGATCGGTCGCCCGTCCGGCGTGGTGATCGACTCGGGAACGCCGTAGAACGCGCGGAAGTACAGGCCGGCGGCGTCGAGCAGCATGAGCGGGGGCGCACTGGTCACCCGCACACCCTGACACAGCGGACAGCGCGCTCGAGCGGATAGCCTGCGCAGATGGCTACGTCACCGGGGACCCAGGTTCGCGCGCGGCTGGATCGGGCCCGTCGGGCCGCCGCCGATGCGGGTGTCGACGCCGTGCTCGTCACCCCAGGCGCCGATCTGCGCTATCTGTGCGGATACAACGCGAGACCCCTCGAACGGCTGACCTGCTTGGTGGTCCCGCGTGCCGGCGAGCCGGTGGTCGTCGTGCCGCAACTGGAGCGGGCGGCCGCGCTCGCGGCCGGACTCGGCGGGGATGGCGGCGCAGCGATCAGCGTCCGCACCCACGGCGAGACTGACGACGCGTTCGAGCTGGTCGGCCGGTTACTGCACGACTGCATCGGTGCGGCGCCGACGACGGTCGCCGTCAGCGATCGGATGTGGGCGGCGCACGCGCTCGAACTGCGCCGGGGGATCGGGGTCGCGGACGTGGCCCTCGCCGGTCCGCTGCTGCGCGGACTGCGTATGCGCAAGGACGATGCCGAGATCGAGGAACTGCGGCTCGCGGGCGCGGCCATCGACCGGGTGCACAGCAGGGTGCCGGAGTGGTTGCGACCTGGCCGCACCGAGACCGAGGTCGGTCGGGACATCGCCGAGGCGATCATCGCCGAGGGCCACGCAAGCGTTGACTTCGTCATCGTCGGGTCCGGCCCCAACTCGGCGAGCCCGCACCACGAGCTGTCCGAGCGCGTGATCGAGCCCGGCGATCCGGTCGTGATCGACATCGGCGGTACGACGACGAACGGCTACTGCTCGGACTGCACTCGCACCTACGTGGCCGGCACCGCCGGATCTGCCGCGGATGCCGACTTCGCCGCGCGGTACGCGGTCCTGCAGCATGCGCAGCAGGCGGCCTGTTCGGCGGTCCGGCCCGGCATCACCGGCGCCGAGCTCGACGCCGTCGCGCGCGATGTGATCGCCGCCGCGGGTTACGGCGAGCTGTTTATCCACCGCACCGGCCACGGCATCGGCCTGGAGACCCACGAGGACCCGTATATCGTCTCCAGCAACACCGAACCGCTCGAGCCGGGCATGGCGTTCAGCATCGAACCGGGAATCTACGTCGACGGTCGCTCTGGTGCGCGCATTGAAGATATCGTCGTGTGCACAGACGACGGCGGCGAGCGGCTGAACGTCATCGATCGCGACCTGCTCGTCGTCGGAGACTGAGCCAATGGACAGCACGGCGGCGCCGGGCCTCACCGACGAGGCGCGGGAACTGCTCGCACTCGCCGAGGAGCTCGCGCGCAAGGAGCTGCGGCCCCGTGCCGACGATGCTGAGCGCGCGGGTGAGTTCCCGCGGGAGCTGATCCGAACCCTCGGACGGTCCGGGTTCCTCGGCCTGCCCTACCCCCAGGAGTACGGCGGCGGCGGTCAGCCGTACGGGACCTACCTGCAGGTACTGGAGATGCTGGCCGGCTCCTGGCTCACGGTTGCGCTGTCGATCAGCGTGCACACGCTCGCCTGCTACCCGACGGCGGCCTTCGGCACGGACGAGCAGCGCGCCCGGTTGCTGCCGGAGCTGCTCGCCGGTGAGCGCCTCGGTGCCTACTGCCTGTCCGAAGCGCAGTCCGGCTCGGACGCCGCGGCGCTGTCCGCCCACGCCATGCGCGAGGCCGACGGCTACCAGCTGGACGGCAACAAGGCATGGGTCACGCACGCCGGCGTCGCCGACTTCTACAGCGTGATGGCCCGCACCGAGCCGCACAAGACGCACGGCATCTCCTGCTTCCTGGTACCGGGCGACACTGCCGGTCTCACCGCGGCCGCGCCCGAGAACAAGATGGGCATGCGGGCGAGCCCGACCGCGTCTGTGCACCTCGACGGCGCGCGTGTCGCCGCTGACCGGCTGATCGGCGCAGAGGGCGACGGCTTCCCGATCGCCTTGTCGGCGCTGGATTCCGGCCGGCTCGGCATCGCCGCGTGCGCCACGGGCCTGGCCCAGGGATCGCTCGACCACGCGTTCGAATACGCGATGACGCGGGAGCAGTTCGGCCGGCCGGTCTTCGCGTTCCAGGGACTGGCGTTCCTGCTGGCCGACATGACCACCCAGGTGGAAGCCGGACGTGCGATCTATCTGGCCGCCGCCCGTCGCCGCGACGCCGGTGTCCCGTACTCGCGGCAGGCGGCGATGGCGAAGCTGTTCTGCACGGACATGGCGATGCAGGTGACCACCGACGCCGTGCAGGTGTTGGGCGGTGCCGGCTACGTCGAGGACCATCCGGTCGAGCGATATATGCGCGAGGCCAAGGTGATGCAGATCTTCGAGGGCACCAACCAGATCCAGCGGGTGGTGATCGCGCGGTCGATGGCCCGCGAGCACGCTGCCCGCCACCACCGCCGATAGAATCCGCCCGTGAGCGAGCTGGTCGACGGCACCGACCGCGCCATCGTGCGAGAGCTCGCCGCTGACGGCAGGCTCTCCTACACCGACCTGGCCGAACGGGTCGGGCTCTCGGTTTCGGCTGTGCACCAGCGGGTGCGCCGGTTGGAGGCGCGCGGGGCGATCACCGGCTACGGCGCCCGGGTCGACTCCGACGCACTCGGCCTGCCGCTGACGGCGTTCGTGTCGATCAAGCCGATCGACCCGGCGGCGCCGGACGACGCACCGGAGCGGCTGTCCGGCCTGGACGCCATCGAGAGCTGCTTCTCGGTCGCCGGCGAGGAGAGCTACATCCTCAAGGTGCGGGTGGCGGGCCCCGCAGCGCTGGAAGCGCTGCTGCAGGACATCCGCTCGGCGGCGAACGTGTCCACTCGCACCACGGTGGTGCTCTCCACGCCGTATGACGGCCGGCCGAGCTTCATCTAGCCGGTGCGCAGCGGCTCCGGCCGCCGTTCTTCCGCCGAGATCGCACTTCACCACCTGCTCGACGGCGTGTCGCGGTGGCGAATCGCGATCTCGGCGAGAGACGGCGGCTCCGGCCGCCGCCGTCAGCTGATGAACCCCTCGCTCTTCAGCCACGACTTCGCGACGTCCTCGGGCTTCTTGCCGTCGACGTCGACCTGCTTGTTCAGGCCGATCATCACGTCGCTGGTCAGCTTCGGTGAGATCGCGGCGAAGATCCCGTCGAACTGCTTGGAGTACTTGGTGTAGACGGAGTTGCGCACCGTCAGGCCCGCGACGTAGGTACCGAAGGCGTTCTTGTCGTCCTTGAGCACCTTCAGCTTCAGCGTCTGGATGCGACCGTCCGTGGTGAAGATCTCGGCGAAGTTGCACGGCTTGCCCTTCGCGACCTGGGTGTAGTCCAGTGCGAGGTCGACGGTCGCAAGGTGCGCGGGTGTGATCTTGAAGCCATAGGACTTCTCGATGTTCGGGAAGCCGTCGTTGCGGTTCAGGAACTCCGCCGCCCCACAGAAGGTGGCGTCGCCGGGGTGGGCGTTCATGTACGCCGCCATCTCCGACAGCGTCGTGATCTTGCCGAGGTCGCCGGTGGCGTCGCCCCGCATCGCGACGCCGTAGGAGTCGTTGACCCCCGACGCGGTCAGCCACTTCACCTGGTTCTTCGCAAGGTCACCCTTTGCCGTCGCCGCGTACTGCGCGGGCTCGCCGGACTTGATCGGGCTGGGCTCCTTCAGGTAGGTGAGCCACGCGGTGCCGTCGTACTCCCAGTACATGTCCAGCCGCCCGGAGGTGAGCGACGTGCGTACCGTGCTCGACCCGGTCAGGTTGCTGTTGGTCGTCTTGGCACCGGCGGCCGTCAGCGCGTCCGCCGTGATGTAACCGAGGATCCGGCTCTCGGTGAACTCCTTGGCGCCGACCTTGAAGGTCGCGCCCTTCATGCTGAAGCTCTTGTTGCTGCCGATCGACCCGCCGGTGGATCCGCCACCGGACTTGCTACCGCACGCGGCGACGCCGACCAGCGCGACAACCGCCAAGCCCGCGGTCACAGCGCGATGGATGCGCTTGTTCATGGTGCTCTCCATTCGGTTGCCGATGCGTTCGGTCTTCTGATGCTCAGAGCCCGCGCGGCCTGAGGTAGTGCTCGGCGATGCCGGCCAGCCAATCGACCAGGACGGCGAGCACCGCGGTCAGCACGCTGCCCGTGACGATCACCAACGTTCTGCTATTGGTGATGCCGTTGTTGATGATGTCACCGAGGCCGCCCGCGTTGACGAACGTGGCGAGGGTGACCGTACCGACGCTGATCACCAGGGCCGTGCGAACCCCCGCCAGGATGACCGGAACGGCGAGCGGCAACTCGATGCGGACCAGCACGCCCGCCTTCGTCATCCCCATGCCACGGGCGGATTCGATCACGGCCGGGTTCACCTGCTGCAGGCCGACCATGGTGTTGCGCAGCACCGGAAGGATCGCGTACAGCACGAACGCGGCGACCGCGATCTTGGTGCCGATACCGATCTCCACTGCCAGCAGCACGAGCACGCCGATCGAGGGCACGGCCTGGCCGATATTCGCGACGCCGACGAGGATCGGCGCGACCCGCCGGGTGCTCGGCCGGGTGAGCAGGATGCCGATCGGAACGGCGATGAGCACGACCAGGATCGTCGTCGCCACCGTCATCTCGATGTGCTGCACCAGCCGTCTGGTGATGTAGCTGCGATTGAGAGAGCGCTTCTCGACCTCGTCGAGCGTGCGGCCGGCGACGTAGAGATACAGCACCACCAGCGTGACGACGGCGAGCACCGGCGCGATGCCGTAGTGCGCGACGGCCGACGTCGCCGCCCGCGACCGCGACCCGCGAGGGGGAGCTGCCGGCGCGGCGGGTTCCCCCCGTTCGGGAGGGGCGATGACGGCGGTCACGACCGGTGCCGAGCATCCTGCTGATCGGCGGCGGCGGTCGGCAACTGGGCCTCTTGCTCGACGTGGATCAGAGCGCGTAACCGTTCCAGGTCAAGGGTTCCGCGGTAGGCGCCGTCCTCGCCGACGACGACGGCAGCGGTCGAGTAGGACTGCAGGATGATGTTCAGGGCGTCGAACAGGGTCGACTGCGAAGTGACCGGCGAGAGGATCGGCAGCGGGTTGTCCGTGCTCTGCACGCGCCCGCTGTCGGCGCGAGCGAGCCACCCCTTGGGCCGGTGCTGACCATCGAGTACCAGCAGGAAGTCGTCATCGCAGCGGCGGAACGCCTCACCGATCGCCTCACCGCTCACACCGGCCTGGACCGTCGGCCAGCTGTTGAGCTCGATCTCGCCTACCTGGCTCAGGGTCAGCCGTTTCACCGAAGGGCCGGCGCCGAGGAAGTTCTCGACGAAGTCGTCGGCCGGGTTGGCGAGGATGTTCGACGGGGTGTCGAACTGCGCGATCCTCGATTCCTCGCTCAGGATCGCGATGCGGTCGCCCATCTTGATCGCCTCGTCGATGTCGTGGGTGACAAAGACGATCGTCTTCTTGATCTCCTCCTGCAGGCGCAGGAACTCGTTCTGCAGCCGTGCGCGGTTGATCGGGTCGATGGCCCCGAACGGTTCGTCCATCAGCATCACCGGCGGGTCCGCGCCGAGCGCCCGCGCTACGCCGACCCGCTGGTTCTGCCCGCCGGAGAGTTCCTTGGGGTAACGGTCGCGGTAGCGACCGGGTTCGAGACCGACGAGCTCCAGCAGCTCGTCGACGCGGTTCGCGATCCGCCGCTTGTCCCACCCGAGCATCTTCGGGACGACGCCGACGTTCGCTGCGACCGTCTGGTGCGGGAACAGCCCGACCTGCTGGATCACGTAGCCGATCCGGCGGCGCAGCTCGTCGGCGTTGGTCGTGGTGACGTCCTCACCCTGCAGGAAGATCCGTCCGCCACTCGGCTCGATGATGCGATTGATCATCTTCAGCGTCGTCGTCTTGCCGCAACCCGACGGACCCACGAGAATGACGATCTCGCCCTCGGGGATCTCCATCGACAAGGTCGCGACCGCCGGGCGAGCCTGCCCGGGGTAGTGCTTCTCGAGGTTGTCCAGTCGGATCATCGCCTCGCCCGGCGACGTCGACGCGTGCGATGAAACGTCAGCCACGGATCCCCCTGGGTGTCGTGAATCGGCCAAGGAACATGAAGAAGATATCGAGCACGATCGCGATGACGATGACGCCGAGCGTGCCTGACAGCGCGAGGTTGAAGGCCACCGGGAAACCGATCCGATCGAGCCCGTCGAAGATGTCGTGTCCGAGGCCCGGACCGCCGACGTAGGCCGCGATCGCCGCGATACCGACGTCGAGCAGCGTCGCCACCCGGATGCCGGTGATGATCACCGGCCATGCCAGCGGCACCTCCACCTGCGCGAGCCGGCGCCACCGGCCCATACCGATCGCGCGGGCTGATTCGGTGACGGCGGAATCGACCTCGCGCAGACCGGTGATCGTATTGCGGACGATCGGCAGCAGGGCGTACATCACCAGGGCGAAGACGGCCGGCGTGTAACCGAGACCGAGTGGTGCGATCAGCAGGCCGAACAGCGCAAACGAGGGGATGGTCAGGAAGATGCCGGTGACGGCGAGCACGAATGCGCGCGGCGCGGCCGTCTGGTAGGTCAGCACCCCCAGCGCGACACCGATCACGGTCGCGATAGCCACCGACACGAGGACCAGCAGCAGGTGCTGCACCGTTAGCTTCAGCAGATCCTGCCAGTTGCCCGCGAGATAGCTGCCGAAGCTCATCGCACGCTCTCCTCGGGGTCAATCCCATGTGGGCCGATCGATCCGCCGGCGAGTAACCGCGAGACCTGGTCGGCCGCAGTTCGCACCGCGGCCGCCGCCTCGTCGATCCGACCGCCCAGCCGGAACTGCGGGCCGGACATGTTCACCGCCGCGGCGACGCGGCCACTGTGGTCGCGAATGGGCGCGGCGACCCCGACCAGACCGGATTCGAATTCGTCTTCGACGACGGCGTGGCCCGCTGCGGCCGCGGCCGAGACCCGCCGGGCAAGTTCGCCGATCGTGCGCGGCGAGCGCGGGCCGCCGTCGGTGAAGTCGACGCCACGCAAGAGTGCCGCGAGCATCGCCGCATCGTGATCGATGAGCAGGGCCCGCCCCGACGACGTGCACCATGCGGGAACGGTACGGCCGACCCATCCGGCGACCTGGACGACGGTCTCCGAGGGCGACTCGGTCCAGACCGTCAGCACCTCCCGGCCGCGCAGTACCGACAGGTGCATGCGCTCGCCGAGATCGTGCACCATCGGGGTGAGGACGGGCGGCGCCACGGTGAGCAGGCGGTGATCGCCGGTGCGCGCGGCGAGCTGGTAGATCAGCCAGCCGAGCCGGTAGGCCTGGGTATCCGGCGAGCGGTCAACCAGGCCGGCCTGCGCGAGCGTCTTGAGGGTGCGCGACACCTGGCTCTTGTCCTGGCCGATGGTGTCGGCGAGCGCGACGACACCGAGGCCGCCGGACCGGACCGCCTCGTCGGAGCCGAGCCGCACCAGCAGCTCGATACCGCGCCGCAGCGTGGTCGCTTCCTGGCCAGCCATGGCGTGACGGTAGGAGTAACTTGCGCTATTAGCAAGCGGCCGCGCAGGATTCGCAACCGGCGGCCACCAGGGAGACCTCGGTCAGAGCCGGCTGCCGTAGGCCTGATTGTGCTCAAGCAGCTTCGCATCCGAGCCCAGGAACGCGTGCTTGGACATGTCCGCCGAGTACCGGCTGGCTGGCGGGGTGCGGCCGAGTGCCTCCGCCATCGCGCGAATGTGGTGCGGTCCGGCGCCGCAGCAGACGCCGTAGTACGCGACGCCGAGGTCGCGGGCGGCCCTGGTGAAGTCGGCGATCTCGAACCGGTTGCAGGTGAACGGGTCGAGCGCGATCGGAAACGGCCGGCCGCCGGGCGGGTCGGGGTACGCGGGGTCGCGCAGCGACTGGAACGACGGCTGGTCCGCTCGGGTGCGGTAGGGGACCGGCAGCGCCGCCACCGGCACGTCGACCGCGCGCACGATCGCCTCGATGAAGGGCAGCATGGTCTCGGGACCGCGGATGCAATTGAGTCCGACGACGTCGGCACCCGCATCGGCGATCCGCTTGCAGGCATCCGGGACGGACCAGCCTTCGCGGGTCTCCGGTTCTTGGTGGACCGCCAGTGTGATGACCGCCGGCAGGCCGGAGCGTTGGATGACCTCGAGGGCGATCAACGCCTCCTCGGCGAAGCTGAACGTCTCACCGACGAAGAAGTCGACGCCGGCCTGCACGGCCCAGTCGACCTGCTCGGTGAACATCTGCGTGACCGCGGCGATCGCGTCCGGGTTGCCGGGCTGATAGACGTTGGTGTTGCAGATGTTCCCCGCGAGCAGGGTTCCGGTCTCGCGGGCAACCGACTTCGCGATCTCCAGCGCCGCGCGGTTCAGCGGTTCGAGCAGGTCGAGCTTGCCGATCATCCGCAGCTTCTCGCGGTGGGCGTAATAGGTGAAGGCCTCGACGACGTCGGAACCGGCATGCACGAACTCGTGGTGCAGGGCGGTGATCTCCTCGGGGTGCTCAAGCACGACCTCGGGGACGAAAGCGCCTGCCTGCAGGTATCCGCGCCGTTCGAGCTCGAACAGGTAGCCCTCGGCGCAGATGACGGGTCCCGCAACCAGCCGCTCGGTCAAAGACGATGTCGACGGGGTGGTCATTGGATACCTCCGGCGTGCTTGCTCGAGTTTCATTGCGTTGCTACCGTTGCCGCAGCGGCAATGCCATTTCAGTCTACCGTCGAAGGGACCGTAACATCCCGCAGACCGGAGAACCAGCAACGCGCCATGTCGCCGCCGTAGCCCGGGCGGTCGGCGTGCTCGACGTGCTGGCAGCCTCACCCGTCGACCTCGGCACGAACGAGATCGCCCGCCGAGCGGAGGTGAATCCGAGCACCGCCTCGCGCGTGCTTGCGACGCTGGCTGACGGTGGGCTGGTTCAGTACATGGCCGCTACCGGCCGGTATCGACTCGGCTTACGGATGTTCGAGCTGGGTACGGCGGCCGTGGCGAGGGTCGACCTGCAGGGGGTGGCCCGCATCCACCTGCGGGCGCTGGCCGATGCGACCGGCGAGACGGCGACGCTGTCGGTACCCGGCGACGGCGCCGTGATGACGGTCGACTTCGCGTCCGGCGGAGCATCCGTGCAGAGCGTGGCGCACATCGGCCGGCCGAGCGTGCTGCACGCGACCGCCATCGGCAAGGTCTACCTTGCGTGCGGCGGCCGGCTACCAGCCGGTTCGCTGGCCGCGTGCACGGAGCGGACGATCACCGATCGCGGCGTGCTCGCCGTCGAGGTGGACCGGGTCCGCGAGCGTGGACATGCCCGGTCCGTCGGCGAGCGAGAGCCAGACCTGAACGCCGTCGCCGCACCGATCCGCGGCCGCGACGATGCGCTGATCGCGATCCTGGGGCTGCAGGGCCCAGCCGGCCGGTTCGACCGTCGCGCAATGCGGACCGCCGTGCCGACACTGGTCGAACGGGCCCGCGCGATCGGCCGTGGCGCGGTCTCATAGCACCCGTTAGATCGATCAACGCCATTACGGCGGCGGTTCAGGCATCTCCACCGGCGTCGATCAGGCGGGCGAGTTCGCGGGCCAGGAATCCCAGCCGGGCGTCCTTCAGCAGCGGCAGTTCGCGGCGACGGCGACGGGCGTCGGCCAGATCGATGTCGGCGAAGATCACCGCCTCCTGCTTCACCGGCGCCTCGGCGATCACCAGCCCGGCCGGATCGACCACGCAGGAGCCACCCCAGTACTCGAGTCCACCGCTGGTGCCGACCCGGTTGACGAACACCGCCCAGAGCTCGTTCATCCGCGCCATGCTGCGCAGCAGCTCCTGCCAGTAGGCGTGGGTGTCCAGCACCTCGGGGGCGCGGGTATCGGCGCTGTCGGCCGGGATGATGATCAGCTCGGCGCCGTCCTGGGCGAGCAGGAACGGAAGGAACGGCTGCCATGCGTCGTTGCAGGTGAGGATCCCGGTGCCGCCGTGCGCCGTTCTGAACGCGCGCAGCGCCTGGCCCGGGGTGAAGTGCTTGCGCTCCTCCCAGATGTCGTAGTTGGGCAGGTAGAGCTTGCGCTGCACGTGCAGCAGCGAGCCGTTCTGGAAGTAGGCGACGCTGTTGTAGGAGTGCAGGCCGGCGTCCTCGTGGAAGCCGATGGCGAGCGCCGTCTTGGCCTGCGCCGCGAGGTCGGACATCCGGCTGTCGTCGGATCGCAGCGGCACGCCGTCGTAGCGGCCGAGCGGGTAACCCTGCAGCGCGAGCTCAGGGAAGACGATCAGGTCGGCACCGCCGTCGGCCGCCTGCCCGATGGCGGTCTTCGCCGCCGCCAGATTGGCCTCCAGGTCTCCGACCCGGCTGTCGCACTGGACGAGCGCGACGCGCATGGGCAGCGCCTTTCCGCAGGGGGGTGCATGCAGCGCGTGGCTCACACCGCGCGCTGCGCAGAAGATACCGCCGGCCCGCCGCGAGCCGGCTGGCAGTACGCTCGGGCCCGTGAACACCGCCCATGACGCGGTGGCCGCCTACTGGGCGGCCGGCGAAGCGAGGGACTGGCAGCGATTCGGCGACCTTCTCAGCGAGCAGGTGGTGTACGAGGCGCCGCAGAGCCGGGAGCGGGTCCGTGGCAGGGAGTCCTCCGTCCGGTTCAACGCCGAGGGCTTCCCCGGAGACTGGCACCTGCGCGTTACCCGCGTCGGGCCCGCGCCTTCGGGGTCGATCACGCGGCGAACGGATCGGTGATGACGCCGGCGCGTGCGACGTCGTCGTAGTGGTAGATCTCCCGACCCCGGATGAACGCCCGCACGACACGGCTGCCGACATCGAGCGGGTCTCCGGACCACAGCACGATGTCGGCGTCCTTGCCCGCTCGCAGCGAGCCGACGCGGTCGTCGATGCCGACGATGCGCGCCGGGTTGATGGTAACCGCCGCCAGCGCCACGCGCGGGTCGAGACCCTCCTTGACGGCGAGCGTCGCCTGATGGATCAGGAAATGGATCGGCACGACGGGATGGTCGGTGGTGATTGCAATCGTGACGCCGGCCGCCGCCAGCCGCCCGGGATTGGCGAGCGACCGGTTGCGCAGCTCGACCTTCGACCGCGAGGTGAACAGCGGGCCGATGATCACCGGGATCTCCCGCGCCGCCAGCAGGTCGGCGATCAGGTGGGCCTCGGTGCCGTGGTCGATCACCAGCCGGTAGCCGAACTCCTCCGCAATGCGTATCGCCGTCGCGATGTCGTCGGCGCGATGACAGTGCTGCCGCCACGGGATCTCCCGCCGCAGCACCGCGGCGAGCGATTCCATCTTCAGGTCCACGTCGGGATCGGGCTTGCCCTCCTCCCGGTGGTCCCACTTGCTGATGTAGTTGCGCGCCTTGGTGAATGATTCCCGCAGGACCGCCGCCGTACCGAGGCGGGTCGACGGCGTCTGCTTGCGGTCGCCATAGACCCGCTTCGGGTTCTCCCCGAGCGCCGACTTCACGCCACTCGGCGCCTTCAGCACCATCTCGTCGACGATGCGGCCCCACGTCTTCAGCGCGACGGTCTGCCCGCCGATCGGGTTGCCGGATCCAGGATTGACGTTGACGGTGAGCACCCCGCCGCTGACGGCGTCGCGGAACCCGAGGTCGGCCGGGTTGATGGCATCGATGGCGCGAACGTGCGCCGCGGCCGGGTCGGTCGTCTCGTTGGTGTCCTGGCCGGCCCAGCCCTCCGCTTCCTCGTGCACGCCGAGGTGGGTATGGGCGTCGATGAAGCCGGGCAGCACCCAGCGGTCGCTGGCGTCGACCACGGTCGCATCGGCCGGCACGGGCAGTTCGGGGCCGCCGACCGCGCTGATCGTTGCGCCGTCGAGCAGCACCGTTCCACCGTCAATCGGCTCGCCCTCGACTCCTACGACATAACCGCCGACGATCGCCACCCGCTGGCCCACTCGCTTCGCCTCCTGCGCTCGACTACGAACAGCCGTCACGCTAGTCGGGGGCGCTCTGATCGAAGGGACCACCCGCCACGCGGGTGGTCCCCTTCAATCATGCGGCGACCACGCGGCGCCTGCGCGCTGGGGTCGGAGGACGTCACTTGCGCGCGCACTTGTCTCTGCCCCGCGGGGCGGGGCAGTGCCCAGCGTCTCGCGGTGGACCGCCCTTCGGGCTCAACCGGGCCGGCGAGGCCGCCGCGTACCCGACCGCTCAGCCGCCAGCAGTCAGTGCTCGCGTAGGGCCGTGGCCAGCTCGGCCTTCGACATCCGGGACCGGCCGTGGATCCCGATCTCCTGTGCCCGGGCCAGCAGATCGTGTTTGGTCCAGTCCTCGTAGGCGGGACTCTTCCCGCCCCGCCGGCCGACCGTGGAACGCGAGGTGAATCAGTGCGTATGGTCGGTGCGTGACGCGCGTTCTCGCGGTGTCCGACGAAGTTGTCGACGCGCTCTGGCATCCGAGCGTGCAGTCGATCCGGCCCGACCTGCTAGTGGGCGCGGGCGACCTGCCGTTCGACTACCTCGACTACCTGCAGAGCACGCTGAACGTCCCGCTGGTCTATGTACCCGGAAACCACGACGCTGATCTGTCCGGGCTGAGGCAGGGCCGCAACGGCATGGTGTTGCAGGCCGGCATGCCGACGTCGAGGAGCGCACCGGGCGGGGACAATGCCGACGGCCGGCTGGTCGAATCGGCCGGTCTGCGAATCGCGGGGCTGGGCGGCTGCGTGCGCTACAACGACGGACCCAACCAGTACTCCCAGCGCCAGTACCGGTGGCGGGCGCGCCGGCTCGCCTGGCGGGCCCGCCGCACCCGGGTGGACATCCTGCTCACCCATGCGCCACCGGCCAGGCTGGGCGACCGGGACGATCCGCCGCACCGCGGGATCGAGGCGCTCTACGGGCTCGCCGAGCGGTTGCGTCCGCGGCTGCTCATCCACGGGCACATCCATCCCTACGGCGAGAAGCTCGCCGACCGCCGGCTGGGTGAGACCCTGATCTGTAACGTCGTCGGATTCCGCGTGCTGGACCTCCACGCACCGGGGCAGGATGGTCACGATGGCCCGTGACACCGGGTTCCCGCGTGCCGACGCGGAGAACGACTTCATGCACGCCAGGCGGCGCGAGGTGCTCTCGCGGCTGGCCAATCGGCTGCGGTTCGAGCCAGACGACGTCGGGCTGGTGCTGCCCTACGACGAGGTCGTCGCAGCGCTCG